>JBAQHS010000161.1:0-5331 GCA_049288455.1 Gaiellaceae bacterium
GAGGGCCTCTACAACGCCGACCCCGACCCGTCGCGGACGCCGTATGTCGACGCGCACCCGCCGCCGAACGTCACCGGGGAGCTGCACACGGGCCATGCGCTGCAGCTTGCGATCGGCGACACCGTGATTCGCATGAAGCGGATGCAGGGCTTCAACACCCTGTTCCAGCCCGGGTACGACCATGCGGGGATCTCGACGCAGAACGTCGTCGAGAACGTGCTCGTCGCGGAGGGGACGTCGCGACAGGAGCTCGGTCGGGAGGCGTTCGAGGCGCGCGTCTGGGAATGGCTGCACGAGTACGGCGGCAAGATCCTGTTCCAGTTCCGGCGCATGGGCGCATCGCTCGACTACCGCCGCACGCGGTTCACGATGGACGATGCGTACATCCGCGCCGTGATGCACTTCTTCGTGCATCTCTACAACCGCGGCTGGATCTACCGGGCGAATCGCATCATCAACTGGTGCCCGCACCACGAGACGTCGCTGTCGGACCTCGAGCTCGAGCACATCGACGTCGACGACACGCTGTCGACCATTCGCTATCCGCTTGCGGACGGTGACGGGTACATCGCAATCGCGACCGTACGCCCGGCGACCATTCCCGCCGATGTCGCGGTCGCCGTCCATCCCGACGACGAGCGCTACAAGCATCTGATCGGCCGCGAAGTGATCGTCCCGTGGGTCGAGCGGCGCGTGCCCGTGATCGCCGACGAGCGCGTCGAGCGTGAGTTCGGCACCGGCGCCCTGAAGGTGACGCCCGCACACGACCCCGTCGACTTCGCGATCGGCCGTGACCACGGCCTGCCCGAACCGAGCTGCATCGGGCCTGACGGCCTCGTCACCGCCGAGGGCCTCGAGGGGCTCACGCAAAAGGAGGCCGACGAGCGGATCATCGCGTGGGTGAAGGAGCGCGGCCAGCTCGAGGGCCGCGAGCATTACCGCCACAGCGTCGCGGTCTGCGAGCGCTGTAAGACGCGCATCGAGCCGCGCATCTCGTTGCAGTGGTGGTGCTCGATGGACGAGATCAAGCAGCCCGCGCTGCAGGCGCTGCGCGAACGACGCATCGTCTTCCACCCCGAGAGCCAGCACCGGTTTGCGATCGACTCCCTGGAGAACGCGCCCGACTGGAACATCTCCCGGCAGATCTGGTGGGGCCATCAGATCCCGGTGTGGACGTGCCCGGACGGCCACCTCACGGTGGTCGAGGAGGCGCCCGAGGCGTGTGCCGAGTGCGGCGCGACCGAGCTGACGCGCGAGACAGACGTGCTCGACACCTGGTTCTCCTCGGCGCTCTGGCCGTTTGCGACGCTTGGCTGGCCGGAGCCGACTCCCGACCTCGCCTACTTCTACCCGGGCAACCTGCAGACGACCGCGCGCGAGATCATCCGGCTCTGGGAGAACCGCATGATCTTCTGCGGACTCGAGCTCCTCGGTGAGATCCCGTTCAGCGACGTCGTCATCCATACCACCGTGCTCGCACGCGACGGACGTCGCATGTCGAAATCGCTGAAGACCGGCATCGACCCGCTCGAGCTGATTGAGCAGCACGGGACGGACGCAACGCGGTACGGGCTGATGAAGAACTCGTTGACCCAGGATGTGCGGTTCTCGGACTCCGCGATCGAGGAAGGGCGCAAGCTCGCGAACAAGCTTTGGAACGCGGCGCGGCTGATCATCAGCGCGTGTGAGGGCGCGGCCCCCGGCGAGCGGCCGTCATCCCTCGAGGAGCGGTGGATCCTGGCCCGGCTCTCACAGGTGCAGGGGAAGGCCGAAAGCTTGATCGGCGAGTTCGACTTCGCGCACCTCACCGACGAGCTGTATCACCTCACGTTCGACGACTTCTGCGACTGGTATCTCGAAGCGGTGAAGGGCCGGCTGTACGACGGCGACGCCGACGCGCGCACGACCGCCACTGCTGCGCTCGAGCGGCTGCTGAAGTTGCTGCACCCGGTGATGCCGCACGTCACCGAGGAGATCTGGTCGCATCTGCCCGAGCGGGCGTCGCGATTGATCGTTGCTCCATGGCCCGCCGCGGGCGAGGAGTCCGCTGCCGATGCGCTCGACCGCGTGCAGGAGTACGCGCTCGTGTTTCGCCGCTCCGGAGTCGTGCCGCGACTCGACGGCGAGGAGAAGCGGATCTTCGACGCGGTCGTGAAACCGGACCGCGCGCCGCAGCGGCAGAACGGCGATGCGGAGGCCGAGCGCGAGCGGCTGCGCAAGGAGATCGCCCGCGCCGAGAAGTCGCTCGCGAACGAGCGCTTCGTCGCGAATGCACCTGCCGAGGTCGTCGCCGCCGAGCGCGACAAGCTCGACCGCTACCGCCGCGAGCTCGATGCAATCGGCGACGCGTAGGGGAACAGCGACAAGGTGGCTCGAGTCGCTCAGCCCCTGGCCGGCAGACGGGTTCGGGCTCGAGCGGATCACGGCCCTGCTCGAGCGACTCGGCGATCCGCAGCAGGCGTTCACCTCTATCCACGTGGTCGGGACGAACGGCAAGTCGACAACGGCGCGGACGATCGCGCGCCTGCTCGCCGCCGAGGGCCTGCAAACAGCCTCCTATCTCTCGCCGCACGTCGGTGGCTGGCACGAACGGCTCGACACCGACGCCGACGGCATGGAGCGCGCGCTTGCGCGAGTCCGGTCGCACGCGGAGGCGGTCGGCGCGACTCAGTTCGAGACCTTGACGGCGGCGGCATTCGCCGACTTCGCCTCTCGAGGCGTGCAGGTGGCCGCCGTCGAGGCGGGTCTCGGCGGCCGGCATGACGCGACGAACGTCGTGGGTGCGCCGGTCGTCGTTCTGACGAACGTGTCGCTCGACCACACCGACGCGCTGGGCGAGACGCGTGAGCTGATCGCAGTCGAGAAGCTCGCTGTCGTTCGGCTGGGCGCGGTCGTCGTCACAGGCGAGCCGGAGTGGGCCGAGCTCGCGCGGGCGGCCGGCGCCGCGCGGGTCGACCATCCGGGCCGTAGCGCGCTGGCACTCGCAGGTGCTGCAGCCGAGGCGTACCTCTCGCGGCCGCTCTCGTCGATCCCGCACCATGCCGAGGCACTGCCGGGCCGGCTCGAGCGCGTGGGTGAGAGCCCGCTCGAGATCCACGACGGAGCGCACAACCTCGCCGGAGTCGCCTGGCTTCTGCCGCGCCTGCCCGACCGGCCGTTCACGCTCGTCGCCTCGATCCTCGCCGACAAGGAGGCCGAGTCGATGTTGCGGGCGCTCGCCCAGCGCGCGGGCACGCTCGTCGCGACCAACTCGTCGAACCCGCGGTCGATCCCGGCTGAGGACCTGGCGGCGCTCGCCCGCCCGCACTTCGAGCGCGTGGAGGCAATCGCCGATCCCCGTGCCGCCCGGCTCCGGGGCGTCGAGCTGGCAGGCCCCGGCGGTGCTCTGCTCGTGGCAGGATCGCTCTACCTACTTGCCGACCTCGCCCGCGACGAGTGAAATGCATACGATGGCCCGTCCGAGTGACCGAATCAGCGTCTTCCTCTTCGCACTCTTTCTCCTGGTGCTCTTCGTCGGTCTCGCGTTTGCGACTGGCTACGGACTAGGAAGGATCCTGCTGTGATCGCATCCGGGTTCGGCAGCGTGCACGACTTCTTCCATTCGTCGACCTGGTACGTCATCCGCAATCTCGGGCTGCTGCTCGTCCTGATCTTCTGGGTCGCCACGATCTACTGGGTCTACAAGGACGCACGCCGGCGCATCGGCGACCCGCTGCTCGTGTGGGTCTCGACCGCGCTCGGGATCCTGCCGTTCATCGGGCCGCTCATCTACATGCTCTTCCGGCCGCCGGAGTACCTCGAGGACGTCCGCGAGCGCGAGCTCGAGATCAAGGCGATGGAGAAGCGACTCGGCAGCCGTGATCTCCATTGCCCGGTCTGTCGCGCCGAGGTCGACGAGGACTTCCTCGTCTGCCCGGTCTGCACGACGAAGCTCCGTCAGTCGTGCGTGACGTGCTCGAGGCCGCTCGAGGCGCTGTGGCAGGTGTGCCCGTACTGCGAGACGCCGATCGACCCCGAGGACGTGCCGGTGCAGCTCGCACAGCCCAAGCGCCCGCCGCGCCGCCAGCGGTCCCGGTAACCTGCGCGGCCGCATGGCCCTCGAGCAGACCCTGATCCTCGCGAAGCCGGACGCCGTCGAGCGCAACCTCGCCGGTGAGATCCTCGCGCGCTTCGAGCGGCGCGGGCTGAAGGTGCGCGCCGCCCGTCTCGTGACCGCGAGTCGCGAGATCGGTGAGACGCACTACGCCGAGCACCGCGAAAAGCCGTTCTTCGGCGAGCTTGTCGACTTCATCACTTCGGGCCCGACGCTTGCGTTCGTGCTCGAGGGTGAGGGCGCGATCGCGACCTGCCGCAAGACGATCGGCGCGACGAATCCGGCTGACGCCGATCCGGGCTCGATCCGCGGCTCGTTTGCGCTCGCGATGCCGAACAACCTCGTGCACGGCTCCGACTCGCCCGAATCGGCGGCGCGTGAAATCGGGATCTGGTTCCCCGATGGCCTCGTCGGCTGACGAACAGGCAGCGATCGACGCCGCGCGGAACGCCGCGCTCTGGACGCAATCGAACGCGGAGTACACCGACGAGAACGCGGCCGTCAACTGGGCGCTCGACTCGATCCACTGGGGCATCTGGTCGATCGACGAGACCGAGCTCGACGTGCTGGGCGATGTCGACGGTCTCGACGTGGTCGAGCTCGGTTGCGGCACGGCGTACTTCTCGGCGTGGCTCGCAAAGCGCGGGGCGCGGCCGATCGGCGTCGACATCACGCCGGCACAGCTCGAGACCGCGCGACGCCAGATGGCATTGACCGGCATCGAGTTCCCGCTGATCGAGGCCGATGCCGCCGTCACGGGCCTGCCGGATGCCAGCGCCGATCTCGTGTTCTCGGAGTACGGCGCGTCGATCTGGGTCGACCCGTATCGCTGGATCCCGGAGGCGGCGAGGCTGCTTCGGCCCGGCGGCCGCCTCATCTTCCTGCGGAACTCGACGCTCGTGATCCTGTGCTCCGACGACGAAGTGCCCGCGAAGGAGCACCTCGTGCATCCGCAGTTCGGGATGAAGCGCTTCGAATGGCCCGACGGTGGAGTCGAGTTTCACCTTCCGCACGGCGAGTGGATCGACTTGCTGCGCGCGAACGGGTTCGAGATCGAGCGGCTGATCGAGATCCAGGCGCCGCCGGACGCCGAGACGCATCACCACTATTCGTACGTCACCGCCGAGTGGGCGAAGAAGTGGCCGTGCGAAGAGATCTGGGCCGCACGCAAACGCGCGTGAGCGACGCGCCGCCGCTGGTTCTCGCGTCGACCTCCCCGCAACGGCGCGCAATTCTGA
>JBAQHS010000162.1:0-13502 GCA_049288455.1 Gaiellaceae bacterium
GTGGCGCCAGACGCTCGGCTCTGGGTCACCGCCGGTGCCGATCGCAGGCTCGCGATCGCCGGGACGGCGCAGTCCGCCGACGCAGCGCCGCAGCACGTCACGTTCGGCGACGGTGTGGCGTATGTCACGAGCGGCGACGCCGGCTTGCTGCGCGTGTTGACGCTCGATGGCCGTCTCGTGCGCACGACACCGATTCCGCCGGGGTCGTACAACGTGCAGCACGGCTTCGGCAGGGTGCTCACCGCGTCACTCACGCATGGTTCGCTGACCGTCCTCGATCGTCGCGGCGTGGTTCTCGGGCATTCACAGGTCGCGCGCGCGTGTCATGACGCGTGCTTTCTGCCGCGCTGACCGGCCGCGCTGAGGATTTACGAAAGCCTTACGGCCTCGAAGAGGGTTGAAAACGCGCGATGGGGAACATGAGCCTGGATGAAGCGCAGCCTGATCCCCATCCTGGTCCTCGCGGCCGCACTGTTCGCCGGTCTGGCGGTTCCGGCAACGTCGAGCGCCGCGGTCCCGTGCCGCGACCGGATCTTCAACGACTGGTACCACGACGGCAAGGTCGCGTCGTCGTATCCGACGAGTTGTTACCGCGACGCCCTGAGGCACATTCCGGCCGACGCCCGGATCTACTCGAGCCTTGCGACCGACATCAGGTCGGCGATGCTCGCATCACTGCGGCGCCAGCACGGCAAGCCGGCGCCGAAGCAGGTCGGGCATGGCATGACGCCCGCCGGTCAGCTTGTCTCCGCCTCCGGTACCGGGAAGGACCCAGCGCCCGGAGAGGTCACTGACGTCGCACCACCGGGTGCAACGAGCAGCGCCCCGGTCGCCGACTCCTCGAGCGGCAGCAGTGGAACCCCGTTGCCGATCCTCGTGCTCGGGAGCCTTGCGCTCCTGCTCGCCGCGGCGGGTGCGATTGGCACCGGCGTGCGCTACGCCCGCCGGCGCGGCTAGCGCAGCGGGACGAGCCGTCTGATGCGTGCGCGCTCCGCGGGTAGGTAGAAGCCGCAGAGGAGCAGCACGAGCGGGTACGCCGCGACGAGCGCGACCGACGGTGCGAACGACAAACCCGTTGCTCGTGGGATCACGGTGAGTGCCGCCGCGGCGAGCACAACCGTTGCGACGCGCCGCCACTGGTACGCGACCGGGTAGACGCGTTGCGCGTACAGCGTCATCCCCGCGAAGAGCACGACGTAGGCGGCGAGCGTCGAGATCGCGGCACCGACCATGCCGTAGCGCGGCACGAGCCAGAAGTTGAGCGCGACGTTCACCGCGGCCCCTGTGCCCGAGACGACCCAGTTCAGCTGCGTCCGTCGAGCGCGACCGCTGCCGATCGCAAGCACCGTGTACCCGGCATAGATCGCTCCTGCAAACGCGAGTAGTGCGATTCCCTTCTCTGCGCGCTGGTACTTCGGGTCGGTGAGGAGCTCCGTCCACCAAGGGGCAAGCGCGCCAAGGGCGAGCGCAGCCCATGATGCAAGCGCGAGGAGATAGGTGAGGACGAAGGAGTAGGTGCGGCGTGCCTCGCGGTCGTCCTCGATCGAGTACGCGAACGCCGGCCAGGCGGTGCGAAACGCGATCAGCACGAACGTGATCACCGAGGCGATCTTGACCGCGGCGGAGTACACGCCGACCTCGCCGTTGCCCTTGTACCACGAGACGAATTCGCGGTCGATGAAGTTGATCATCCAGAGCGCGAGCGCAGATGGGACGAGCGGCATCCCGAACTTCTGCATCTTGCGTAGGAGCGTCCGGTCGAACTCGAGGCCGAGCTGCTCTGTGCGGTAGGCAAGCAGGCCGAGATACACGACGAGCGTTCCGGTGAAGTTCCCGACGACGAGCCCGACAGCCCCCCAGTGGAAGACGGCGACGAAGACGACCATCGCGGCAACGGTGACGAGGACATTCGCGATGCTCGCGATCGCGTAGGCGGTCGATCGCTCCTCGACGCGAAAGAGCGCGGTCAGCTGCTGGTAGTTCGTCTGCGCCCACAAGCCGACCGCGCCTGCACGGACGAGCCACGGCTGGTGGCCGAGGCCGATCCAGTGGCTGATCGGGCCTGCGAAGAGAACGCCGAGGACGAGGCCGACCGTGGACATCGCCATCGTGAACCAGAACGAGGTCCGGACGACCGTCAGCTTCTCGGCGGTCTCCTTCGCATCGAAGTAGAAGCGGAAGAACGCGCTCGCGATTCCCATCTGCAGGGCGATGGCGAGGACCGCGGTCGCCGCGGTGACGATCTCCACCTGGCCATACGCGCGCGGCGGCAGATAGTGGGTGTAGAGCGGCAGCAGAATCGTCGCGAGGATCCGCGAGACGAGGCCGCCGATGCCGTAGATCGCCGAGTGGCGCGCAAGGCGCCGCATCTGGATGGCGAGGGCCACTACAGCGAACGGTAGACGTCGACCAGGCGATCGGCGATGCGGTCGATGTCGTGCACCTGCTCGACGTAGGCGCGACTGGCGGCCCCGATCTCGCGCCGAAGCGCCGGCTCGTCGACAAGTGGACGCAGCGCGTCGACCAGGGTCTCACTCGTCGCGGGCACGATCGGCACGCGGACGCCGAAGCCCGCGGCGCTCCGCTCGACGACCTCCGGCTTCAGGTGGGTGACGACAGGCTTGCCGAGTGCCATCGACTCGAGCGCGAAGACACCATGCCAGCCGGCCCGGAGTTGGTCGACGACGATGTCGGCCTTCGCGTAGCGCGCTCGCGCTTCCTCGTGGGGTACGCCCTCCACGATCTCGAGCTCGACATCGAGCTGCGCGCACGCATCGATGACGTGCGCTGTCCCTTTCTTCTCGCGGTTCGACGGGGCGTGCACGACGAGCGGCCGGGCGCGGTCGCTCGGCGGAACCGGTGTGAACTCGCGCAGGTCGAGGCCGGGTGGGATCACATGCGCTTCGGGCACCCAGCGGGTCGCGTCGTAGGAGCCGACGATCTCGGCGTTTGCGCGCTTGCCGAAGGCGAGCTCGTCGCGCGACTTGCCGCGGATGTCGGAGCCGAGATAGTGGAACACGCTCTTCTTGCGCAGTGCGCGGAGGAGCGGGAACTGGATCGACTTGGGGATCAGCGTGAGGCCGAAGTAGAAGTGGAAGATGTCGGTCTCCGGTGCGAGCTTCGCGAATGCCGCGAACTGTGTTGCGAGCCGCCGCGCCAGGTTGCCGTGCCGGTCGAGCGACCAGTCGGCCTCGTGGTGCAGCGTCCCGCGCTCGAAGACGACGAGCCGCGCCTCGACCCCCTTCCGCCGCAGCGCCTGCACGTTCTCCCAGGGGATCCCCGCAAGGTTCACCGGGCAGTGCGTGACGCGCAGCTTTTGTGGCAGTTGCGTCACGCTTCCGCCGAACTTGGTCTGACCAAATTCGGAGCGCCAATGCTGCCTGTATGCAGGGATTTTTCGGTCTGGATCGTCATCTGTGACAGAGATTCCGCAGTTCAGTGACCAAAACCATGGCTGGCACCGACAGGCCGCTCCGGGTCACGTGTCGAATTCGACCTGATCGAAGTAGCGCAGGGCGGTGCGGCCTGGACGGATGCGGGACGTGAGCGCTTGGAGCTCGTCGTCGGAGATCTCACCGATGGCGCGCTTCACGCCGAGGTACGGAAGGTTGAGGTCCTCCTGGTAGACGATCGTCGAGATCCGCGGGTTGATCTCGATCACGTAGTCGCCGACGAGCTGGATGTTGAAGAAGTGCTCGATCTCGAGCTCGGCGACAATCTGGTTTCCGATCTCCATCAGCCCGTCGTCGGTGAGCGTCTCGAAGTACATCGCGAGTCCGGCGCGCATCGCCTCGCGGGTCTTCGGATGGCCGAGCACGATCTCCTGGCCGTTCGCGATGCCGTCGATGGTGCGCTCGCCGCCGGTCGCGAGCTCCATCACGAGCAGGTCAGGCCCGCCGATATCGGGCAAGAGCTCGGCCGCCTCTTCGAGGCGCATCGACACGGAGCCGGGTCGTTCGTTCAACAGTTGGTGTGCGCGATCGACGGTCGGATCGAGGATGCGGAAGCCGCGGGAGCCGGACGAGAAGACCGGCTTGAAGCAGACGGCGCGGTTGGGGTAGCCGAGCTCGCGGGCCGCCGCTTCGACCGCACGCGATCCGTTGACACGCCTGAAGTCCGGAGCCGGCAACCCAAGGTCGTGCAGGAGCTCGTAGGTCTCGGCCTTGTCGTTCGAGCGGCGAATCGCGTCGGGGCTCGAGACGAGCACCGGCATCGGGAAGCGCTCGACATGCTCCGCGAGACCCTCGAGATCGAAGGACGACTGCGGGAGGATCGCGTCGACGCGCTCTTCCTCTGCGATCGCGAGCATCGCATCGGGAAACGCCGGGTCGGCTCCTCCCGGGACGATGTGGAACGCATCGCAGAGATGGCGGCCGACCGAGCGTTCGCTCATGTCCGTGCCGACGAGGCGCAGCTCGCGCTCGCCGTTGGATCGCAGCGCGTGGAGCAGTGCAGCCGTTCCCGGCGCGCCCGAGGCGGTGACCATGACGGTGATCGGCTTCACGCGAGGAACGTAGCGCTCGGGGCGGTTTCGAGCGCCTTCCTGATGTCGGCGGCGCACTCCGCGGCAGTCATCCGGGACGTGTCCACTTCGAGGGTGTAGGCCCAGAGTGCGTGCACGTGCTTCTCCCAGCGTTCGGCAGGCTCACGGTCCGTGGCGTAACCGTCCGGGCTCGCGCGCCGCCGCTCGAGCACGACCTCGACCGCGCAGCGGGCCCCGACGAAGAGGACACGAAGCCCGGCGAGCCGGCGCGTGGCGTCCTCTGCGATCGTTCGGTCGTACAAGCCGACGTCGGCCACTACGTTGAGACCGAGCCGGGCATGAGCGGCGATCGACTCCCAGAGCGCGCGATACAGGACCGGAACGAACGGTGCGGCCGGATGTGTCGGCTCGTCCGGGCGAAGCCCGATTCCGGGCTGAGCGTGTGGCGGCGTCGACAGGCGCGAGCTGTCGACACCGAGGTTGATCCACGTGCCGGGAAACGACTCCTGGATCTCACGTGCGATCGACGATTTCCCCGACCGTGGCGTCCCGTTGACGACGATCACCGTCCCCGGCTCCGTCACGTCAGGTCGATCCGGTCCGCGCGCAGCTCGTGTAGCCGGGCGGCACGTTCGGCATCGAGCATCGACTCCATCGACTCGCGCATGGTCGATCCGTCGAATGCCCAGATCTCCGGATGCGTGAGCAGCTGCAACCACTCGAACTGCCCCGCGGCGAGCTCGTCATGCGGGCAACCGTGCCGCCAGCGCTGATTCGAGTCGGAGCGATAGTGCGGCGGATCGAAGAAGGGCGCCTGCATGACGTTGACCGCTCCGTCGATGTCGGCCTGCATGAAGTCGGGATCGGGGTTGTGCCACGCGACGACACGATCGAACCGCTCGTCGAGGTCGACATGCGGGTAGACGGCGTGATGAGCGACGCGATGCCCGAGCGAACGGAGGCGCTCGATCGCGTGTTCGCCCTCGGTCGACGCGAGGTTGTAGAAGACCGAGCGGGTCATCAGGAACCAGGTCGACCACGCCTCCGCCTCCGCCTCGACTTCGGCGACCGCCAGCGCGGCAGCAAGCGACAGGTCGACGTCGTGCCGCAAGATCACGTGGCCCGCCTCGGGCGTGCGGTCGAATCCGGCCCACTCGTACCCGCCGGCGCGCGCCGCACCGAGCAGGTCGCGGTAATGCGTGAGGGAGAAGTCGCAGGTCATCGGCGCGCCAGCACCCAGTGGAAGGTAACTGCGCCTTCGGGCTCGGTAATCGTCACGACTTCGTCGGCGACGAGCTCGAATGCGGCAAGCAACGCGCGGTTCTGCTCCGGCTTGTGTCCCGAGAAGTACATGGGCACGCCGAGCCACTCGCCCTCCCAGTTCGGAATGTCACTCGCGCCGAGCGTGGCGAGGAAGAGGCCACCCGGCTTGAGCCAGCGACGGACGCGCGCGAACAGATCGGGCAAGAGGTCGCGTGGAACATGGTTCAGGACGTAGAACGCGCAGACCGCGTCGAGCGAGCCGTCTGGGAACTCGACGGTTGTGAGATCGGCTCGCAGAAAGGTCGCATCGGGAACGCGCTCGCGGGCACGGTGCAACTGCTCGTCCGAGAGATCGACCCCCGTGAGCTCGAACCGCCGCGCGAGCTCCGCCGTCTCCGTCGTGCCGTTGCCGCACCCGAGCTCGACGACGCGGGCGCCGTCCGTGAGCCGCCCCGTGACTTTCTCGAGCCACTCGTGGCGCGGGTCGTCCGTCACTGCCGCCGACCACTCTTCCCATGTGTCCGCCATCGCGTCGTACCCCGCGCCGACGAGGGCTGTGCGTGGATCACTCATTCGACCTCCACATCCAGCAGTCGCGCGGCGGCCTCGGCACGGTCGAGTGCTTCGAGATTTGTGTCGGCCGTCGCGATCACGTAGCCGCGCCGGTCGCCGTCGACGCGCACCGGCCGAATCACCTCGCCGACCTGCAGATAGACGTCGGCCTGGACGACCCCGGGAAACGCGAGCACCTTGTCGAGCGGGCCGACGCGCTTCACCCGGCCGGTCGGCAACGGGCCGGGTGCAGCCGTGAGAAAGCGAATTGCAAGTGGCTGCGTGAAGCGCGCGTGGATCAGCTCGTCCGGCAGTTCGTCGCCGAGTGCCATGCGCAGCTGTACCTCGACGAGGTCGACACCGGTAGCGAACCGAACGAGATCAGCCATCTGCCCGCCCGGAATGCGAGCGGCACACTCGACGATCACGACGCGCCCGTCGGACGCAGCGATCAGCTGCGGGAAGGCGATCCCGGTGCGGAGGCCGAGCGCGTGGACGGTGTGCGTCGCGATTCGCTCCGACTCTGCGAGTTGCTCGCCGTAGACGGTTGCCGGGTAGACGTGGATCCACCCGACGCCGAAGCCGACACCCGGCGGCCGCAGGCGGTCGGAGAGCGTCAACGGGATCGACTCACCGTCGCGCGCAAGGACGATGCCGTTCATCTCGATCCCGTCGACGTACTCCTCGAGGATCGCCTCGCCGCTCGGCGAGGCGGCGAGCGCCTCGTGCAGATGGGCGTCGATGTCGTCGAGCGACTCGACGCGGAACACGCCGCGCTGGCCGCCCGAGTCGGCGGGCTTCAGCACCGCCGGGAAGCCGACCTCGTCTGCCGCCCGCCGGCGCTCGGCGAGCGAACGGACCGCCGCAAATCGGGGCTGCGGCACGCCCGCATCGGCAAGCCGCGCGCGCATCGCCACCTTGTGCGTCATCAGATGTGCCGTCGCGACCCCGATTCCGGGGAGGCCGCGCGCCTCCGCGACCGCCGCGACGATCGGCACGGCGCGGTCGGCCGACACGGTCAGCACGCCGTCGAGCTTGATCTTCGCCGTCGCCTTGATCACAGCATCCGTATCCGCGAAGTCCACGACTTTCGCGATGTCGGCCTCCTGCAACCCCGGCGCATCCGGGTTGCGGTCGACCGCGACGACGCGCAGGCCCAGCTCCTTTGCCTGCAGGATCGCGCGGCGCTGGTGGCGGCCCGCGCCGACGAAGAGGACGGTTCTCACGGCGCGATGCTACTTCGGCGCGAGCGCTGCCCGGACGAACTCGAGCGTCCCCTCGACGTCGATCGGAACGCCGGCGCCTCGATGTACGGCGAGGCCGTCGAGCACGACCCCGAGGAACATGCCAACAGATTCCAGCGGCAGGTCGCTTCGCTGGGTGCCATCGGCGCGCTGCCGTTCGAGGTCGGCGACGATCTGCCGGTGCAGCTCGGGGTTGCGTGCCTGCCACTGCGCTCGCAGCGCCGGATCGGTCCGCAGGAGCCGCATCACCTCGAGGTAGGCGCCGATCCAGTCCGGATCCTCGTCGCCGAAATGGCGCACGACACCCTCGAACCCGAGCTCGAGCCACAGCTCGCCGACGCGCTGCTGGTCGGCGGTCGCCAGCGCGAAGAAGAGCTCCCACTTGCTCGGGAAGTAGCTGAAGATGGCACCGCGCGAGAGGCCGATCTCCTCCTCGAGGCGCGCGACGGTCGCGCGTTCGTAGCCCCACGTCGAAAACGCGCGCCGCGCGCCGGCGAGGATCTGCTCGCGCCGCTCGGCGCGATGGGCATCTGAGACCTTCGGCACGCCGTTCACTTTACAAAAACGTACAGACGTACTATATTCGACCGCGATGAAGCTCTCACGGACGCTGCTGGCGCTCCTTGCCGCCGAGGTCGTGTCCAGCACGGGCACGGCAATGACGTTCGTGGCGCTGCCGTGGTTCGTGCTCGTGACGAGCGGCTCGGCGACGCGCATGAGCGTCGTCCTCGCCGCCGAGGTCGTGCCGATGGCGATCTTCGGCATCCCGAGCGGCTCCCTCGTCGGGCGGCTCGGAGCGCGCACGACCATGCTCGTCTCGGATGCGATCCGGCTGCCGTTGATCGTCCTCGTGCCGGTCCTGCACTGGGCCGGCCACCTCAGCTTCGGCGGGCTCATTGCAATCGTCTTCCTGCTCGGTGTCTTCACCGCGCCGTACATCAGCGCACAGCGGGTGATCATCCCGGAGCTCTTCGGTGACGACGAGAAGACCGTGGCGAAAGCGTCCGGCCTCTTCGGTGGGGCGACGCAGCTTCCGATCGTGATCGGGCCGGCGATCGCAGGCGTGCTGATTGCGTTCTTCGGCGCACCTGCGCTTCTCGTCGTCGACGGTGCGACGTTCCTCTTTGCGTTCGTCGTTGTCCTCGCGTTCGTGAAGGCCGGCCGACGGCTGCCGGTCGACGAGGAACACCGGGGCGTGCTGGCCGGCGTGCGCTACCTCGCAAGCGACAAGCTCCTCGGGCCGATGTCACTCACGCTGGTGCTTCTCGACGGTGCGTCCGGTGCGATCGCCGTTGCGGTGCCGCTGCTTGCGTTCACCCGTTACCACCGCGACCCGCATATCGCCGGGTGGATCTTCACGAGCTTCGGCATCGGCGCGATCTTCGGCTCGCTCATCGCGATGAAGCTGCTGGACCACGTCTCGCCGCTTCGGCTTGCGAGCATCGGCGTCGTCTGCGCGACGCTTCCGTTGTGGATCATCGCGCTCGATGTCTCGTGGCCGGTCGCGTGCGCGGCAGTCGTCGCCTGCGGCGTCTTCGTGCCCTCGGTGAATGCGCCGTTCATGGGGCTCCTCACGACCAGGCCGCCGGCGGCCCTGCGGGCGAAGGTGATGACGGCGGTGCTCACCGTCAGCGGACTTGGCAGCCCACTCGGTCGCCTCGCAGTCGGCCCGGTCTACCGCTCCGCCGGGAACGGCGGGGTCTGGATCTTGATCGCCGGCGGACTTAGCGTCGGATCGGTGCTCTTCATCGCCGCCGCGATTCGCGGCTCAACCGGTGACGCGGCGGACATCGCCGGCATAGCGCCGGTCGCGCACGGCGAGCTTTAGCCGCGCGGACAGCCGCCGCGGCCGCAGCTCCGCGCAGAGCACCGCCGATGCACCGGGCCCGAGCGAGCCGTATGTCAACCCGGCTGAAAGCGCGGGCACCGACCGCCAGCCGTCCGCTCCGAGCTCGTAGAGCTCGTCCTCCCAGACGAGAAAGCCTGCGCGCTCGAAGCGCTCGATCCACTCGGCGGGCGCGAACACCGCCTGTTCGGGAAGCAGTTCGCCCGCACCGGTCGGGACCGTCACGAGCAGCCGCGCGCTCACGCGCTGAAGCTCGCGCAACGCCGCGTCGAGCGACGCGTCGTCGTGCTCGGCGGCGAGGCCGTACTGCGAGTTGTCACGGCCGACATGCTCGAGTGTCGAGATCGCAATCGCGACGTCGAACTCACCGTCGCCGAACGGCAGCTCGCGCAGGTCGGCCTGCACGCTGCGTAGGCCGGGGACGTCGGCCGTCGCGAGATCGACGCCGGTCAGCTTTGGCGCGCCAAGCCCGAGGAGCCCGACGAGATACGCGGGCTCTGCGAACGCGTAGCCGACATCGAGGACGCTCGGCTCGCCGGCATACCGCGCGAGGCACCACGGGATCTCGATCGGCCGCTCGTCCACCCCCGGCGGCGCGACCAGGTTGCGTGGTCGCTCCCCGTTGCGGCGCGCGGCTGCGGCCCACGCGACCGCGTCGTCGAGGCGAAGCACGTGGTCGTGCTCGACCGAGGTCGCAAGCTCGCGCAGGAGTGCCGCTCGCGACATCCCCGCTGCGAGGCGCGCCTCGGTCGCGCTCAGCTCGTCGGGCTCGATCCCGCGCCTGAGAACCCGTCGCCAGAGCTCGTCGAGGTCTTCGGACTCGGCGGCGAGCCAGGCAGCGAGCGGGTCTTCCACGCCGCAAGGCTAGACGGTTGGTCGGCAATTGGAGCACTCCCGGATGGTGGCCTGGATGCGGCGCATCTCAGACCGGTCGGGCTTGGACGTAGACACCGCTATGCCCTGCGCCCGACCTGTCTGACCTCCTTGATCCAGGCCATCCCCAAGAGCACTCGAATTACCGACCAACCATCTACTGTGTCCCCGATGCTCGAAGGGAAACGAATCTTCATCACGGGCGGCGCCGGCTTCATCGGCACGACGCTCGCGCGAGAGCTCGTCGACCAGAATTCCGTGGTCGCCTACGACAATCTGCACCGTGACTCGCTCTCGGGCACCGATCTCGCCGACCATCCGAACTATGAGCTGATCCAGGGCGACATCCTCGACGCGGACGCCCTCCGCACGGCCGCAGAGGGCGCGACCCATTTCGTCCACTGCGCCGCGATCGCGGGTGTCGACACCGTGCTCGCAAGCCCCGTGCGGACGATGCGCGTGAACGTGATCGGCACCTACAACGCGCTCGAAGCCGCGCTCGCGGCGCTCCCTTCGCTCGAGCGCTTCGTCGATTTCTCGACGAGCGAGGTCTTCGGCACCCATGCGATGAACGTCAAGGAGGGTCACGTCTCGACGATCGGCTCCGTCGGGGAGGCGCGCTGGACGTATGCCGTGTCGAAGCTCGCCGGTGAGCACATGGCGCACGCCTACCACGACGAGCTCGGGCTTCCGACCGTCACGGTGCATCCGTTCAACGTGTTCGGCCCGGGCCAGATCGGCGGCGGCGCGATCCGCGCGTTCATCGAGGCGGCGATCGCGGATCGCGACTTGACGATTCACGGCGACGGCTCACAGATCCGCGCGTGGACGTATGTCACCGACATGGTCTCGGGCGTCTTGCTGTGCCTGGAGCATCCCGCGGCCGTCGGGCAGGCGTTCAACATCGGCAACCCGCGAGGGACTGTCACGATCTTCGACCTCGCCCAGCGCATCAAGCGGCTTTCGGGCGCGAAGGGAGAGATCACCTTCCAGCCGTTGCACTATGCCGATGTCGAGCTGCGCATCCCGAACGTCGAGAAGGCCCGCGAGGCCCTCGGGTGGGAGCCGTGCGTCGAGCTTGACGAGGGCCTCGAGAAAACGATCGCGTGGTACCGAGAGAAGACACCCGTCTCCGCCTAGGCTGGCCCGACGTCGGCGAGCTCGAGCTTGCCGAGGTCGCGGAGGTCCTGGAGAGCGGGATGCTCACCATGGGCCCGAAGGTGGGCGAGTTCGAGGCCGAGATCGCGCGGATCTGTGAGGTCGAGCACGCGGTCGCAGTTACCTCGGGTACGGCGGCGCTGCATCTCGCGGTGCTGGCCCTCGGCCTCGAGCCAGGTGACGAGATCATCGTGCCCGCCTACACCTTCCCGGCGACCGCGAACGTGGTCGCCCTGTGCGGCCTCACCCCTGTGCTCGTCGACGTCGATCCCGAGACGATGAATCTCGATCCGGCAAAGGTCGTGGTTGGCCCGCGGACGAAAGCGATTCTCGGCGTGCACCTCTTCGGTCGGCCGTTGCGGCTGCACGAGCTGCCCGAGGACGTCCCGGTGCTGGAGGATGCGGCCGGCGCGCTCGGCGCTCGCTACCGCGGCCGTGCCTGTGGTGGTCTTGGCGTGGCCGGGTGCCTCAGCTTCCATCCCCGCAAGATCGTGACGACGGGCGAGGGCGGCGCGGTGACGACCGACGACGAGTACGTCGCCGCGTCGGTGCGGCAGATGCGCAATCACGGCTGGCGCACGCTCGTGCCGCCGGATATGCCGGTGCCGGGGCTCAACTACCGGCTCTCAGACATCCTCTGCGCGGTCGGCATCCCGCAGGCCCGGCGCATCGACGAGCTCATGGCCGACCGTGTGCGCGTCGCCGACGGCTACGCCGAGCGTCTGCGCGACCTGCCGGTGCAGCTTCCGGTCGCCGACGAGGGCGACGTCCACGGCTGGCAGGCGTATGTCATTCAGGTCGCAGATCGCGACCGCGTTCTCACCGAGTTGCGTGCGCAGGGGATCGAGGCGCAGATCGGCACGTACTCGCTGCCGCTGCTCGGTGCCTACCGCGACCAGGGCGAGTTCCCGGGCGCGCGCCTCGTCTTCGAACGGGCGCTCGCGTTGCCGTTCCACACGAAGCTCTCGGACTCCGATCTCGATCGTGTGGCCGCAGCTCTTGACAAACTAGTAAGTAATCACTAACCTACGCGCATGGTTGCCGTTCACGAACGGAAGACGAAAGATGAACGCCGCGAGGAGATCCTCGACGCGGCCCTCGCGGTCTTTGCCGACAAGGGGCTGCACGGCGCCTCGACCGAGGAAATCGCCCGACGGGCCGGCATCTCGCAGCCCTACATCTTCCGGCTCTTCGGCACGAAGAAGGAGCTCTACATCGCAGGTGTCTCCCGGTGCTTCCGCCAGACGCTCGAGCTGATGCAGCGAGCGGCCGAGGGGAAGCGCGGCGAGGAGGCGTTGAACGCGATCGGCGCCGCCTACGGAGAGCTCCTGCAGGCCGACCGCACCTATCTGCGCGCCCAGATGCAGGCCTATGCCGCCTGTGAGGACCCGGAGATCTGCGCCGCCGTGCGCGGCGGCTTCGGCGACCTCGTCACCTACGTCGAGCGCGTTTCCGGCGCCTCGTCGCAGGAGATCTCGTCGTTCTTCGCGGGCGGGATGCTCCTCAACGTCCTTGCCTCGATGGAGGCGCCCGCCGAGGACTGGGGCGCGCGGCTCGTCGAAGGCTGTAAACCCGACCAGGCCGCCTAGGCCACCCGTTTCCGTTCTCTTTCTTTGCCCAGGAGGTAAGTGATGAGTCACAAACGGCAGATGGGGTGGACGTTCGCGATCACCTCGCTCGCGCTCTTCATGGTCACGCTCGACAACCTCGTCGTTACGACGGCGTTGCCCGTGATCCGGCACGACCTGCACTCCGGGCTGAGCGGGCTCGAGTGGACCGTCAACGCCTACACCCTGACCTTTGCCGTCCTGCTGCTCACCGGCGCCGCGCTCGGCGACCGGTTCGGCCGGCGCAGGCTCTTCACCATTGGGCTCTCGATCTTCACGCTCGCCTCGGCCGCGGCCGCGCTCGCGCCGTCGATCGGCGCCCTCGACGCGGCGCGTGCGGTGCAGGGGCTCGGCGGGGCGATCGTGATGCCCCTCACCCTCACGATCCTCTCGAGCGCAGTGCCGGCCGAGCGGCGCGGGCTCGCGCTCGGCGCCTGGGGCGGCATCAGTGGCCTCGCGGTCGCGATCGGGCCGCT
>JBAQHS010000163.1:0-7091 GCA_049288455.1 Gaiellaceae bacterium
GCTCCGACGCAGCGACGAACGCGCCGGTCTTCGCCCCGGCGCTCCAGCCGAGGTAGCCGATCCTTCGTGGGTCGACCACCCGAAGCGACCGCAACGCATCGACGGCCCGCCGAATCGCGATGACGTCTCGCACTTGCCTGTCGCGTAGCTGCCCGAGGATCGCAGCAGGCCCCGCGCTCGCAGGAGCGGGCGGACTCGAGGTGGACGGCTCCGTGATCGTCAGCACGACGACATTGCGCGCGGCGAGCCATTCGGCCTCGCTCAGCAGCTCGCGTCTGTCGCCGCCCGAACCGTGGACGACGACGACCGCCGGCCGACGCCCGCGGCCGGGCGGCAGGACGAGGTACCCGTCGATCTTCGTGCCGTCGCTCGTGAACGAGACGTCGTGAACGGCGATCGGCCCGGGGTGGCCGGCGACCCGGCCATGATCGACGTAGTGCAGCGGCAAAGCACGGTCGTAGTCGAAGTGGAGCCGCGGAGGCCCGGCCAGGTGCAGGGCCGGGGGCTTCGCGTCCGACCCGCACGCGACAAGGAGCGCCGTGAAAACGAGGACCGCCGAGATCCGCGCGCAGAGCGGCAGTGCCCACCTCGCCGTCAACCCGTGAGCCACGCTCTCTTCGGCCCGGGCACGTCGAGCGACGAGAAGTCTCCGGCGTCGCGCATCTCGGTCGCAGCGGCGACGAGTGCGTGCGCGGCGACCCAGGCGAGCGAGCCGCCGACGCTGACCCGCTGGGCGCCCGCAGCGACGATCTCCGCCATCGACAGGCCCGGGTGCGCGAGGACGTTCACGGGCTTGCCGGTCGCCTCGCACACGGCGCGAATCTCATCTACGGTCGCGAGGCCAGGTGCGTACAGTGCGTCGGCACCCGCGTGTTCATACGCCTGAAGGCGTGCGATCGTGTCGGCGAGGTCGGGATTCCCGCGGATGTGGTTCTCCGCGCGCGCGGTCACGACGAACGGAAAGCCGAGGCTCCGTGCTGCCTCGCACGCTGCGGCAACGCGCTCGACCGCGTGTTCGAGGTCGTAGATCACGCCACTCGGGTCGTAGTCTTCGATCGAGCCGCCGACGGCGCCCGCCTCGGCGACGCGCAGGATCGCGTCGGCCGCGTTCGCCGGGTCGGCCCCGTACCCGTTCTCGAGATCGACCGACACGGGGAGCGGCGTCGCCTCGTCGAGCGCGTGTGTGTGCGCGATCACCTCGGCGAGGGTGGCGCCGCCGTCCGGGCGGCCGAGGGTGAACGCGAAGCCCGAGCTCGTGCTCGCAAGTGCCTGGAACCCGAGCCCGGCGAGCACCTTGGCCGACCCGGCGTCCCAGGGGTTCGGGATGATGAACGGCGCTCCCTCGTGCAGCGCCTTGAAGGCGGCGCCCTTCTCGCTCTGGCTCGGCCCGTCCATCGCCACATCATGCGTGAAGCGTCCGTCGCGGCGCGACCGCGGGACGACCGCGGGAGGCTGCCGCTCCGGCGGTTGGCATTCGTCGGGCCGCCGCGTACCCTGATAAGGAGTCGTGCTGATCTGCTCTAACTGCGGCGAGGAGAATCCGGCCAAGTTCCGGATGTGCGGCTTCTGCGGAACGCCGCTTGTTGCCGCTGCGCCTGCGCAGGAGACGCGGAAGCTCGTGTCGATTCTCTTCTGCGATCTGAAGGGATCGACGAGCCTCGGCGAGACGCTCGACCCCGAATCCATGCGTGAGGTGATCGCCCGGTATTTCGACGTGATGAGCGCCGCGATCACGCGCCACGGCGGGACGATCGAGAAGTACATCGGCGACGCCGTGATGGCCGTCTTCGGGCTCCCGAAGGTGCACGAGGACGACGCCCTGCGGGCGGTGCGTGCCGCCGAGGCGATGCAGCTCGAGCTGAAGGCACTGAATGTGGAGCTGGAGCAGACCTACGGTGTCACGCTTGCGAACCGCATCGGCGTCAACACCGGTGGCGTGGTGGCTGGCGACGCGACGACGAACCAGCGCCTCGTCACGGGCGACGCTGTCAACGTTGCGGCGCGGCTGGAGCAGGCGGCCGGCGATACCGAGACGCTGCTCGGCGAGCTGACGTACAAGCTCGTCGCCCACGCCGTCGACGCCGAGCCGGTCGAGCCGCTGACGCTGAAGGGCAAGGCAGAGCCGGTGCCGGCGTACAAGCTCGTGCGCACGCACGCGCAAGCTGCTCCGGCTGTGCACTCACGACACGCGCTGCTCGGTCGCTCCGCCGAGCTCGAGACGCTGCTCGGCGAGCTCGACGCAGCAACGCAAACCGGGATGCCGCGCTCGGTGCTTCTGCTCGGCGAGGCGGGAGTCGGCAAGACGCGGCTGCTCGACGAGCTCGCCGATCGGGCGGTGCCGGAGTCGTACGTGCTGCGCGGACGCTGCCTCTCTTACGGGGAGGGCATCACCTTCTGGCCGATGGTCGAGGCGATCCGGACGGGGGCGGGGATCGTCGACAGCGACGACGCGGCGACCGCGCTCGAGAAGATCGAGGCGCTCGCCGGGCACGCGGAGGCGGGTGTTGTCGACCGGGTCGGTTCGTTGATGGGACTGAGCGAGACTACGTTCCCGCTGCCCGAGATCTTCTGGGGCTTCAGGCGCCTGCTCGAGGTGCTGTCGAGCCGCCGGCCCGTGCTCCTTCTGATCGAAGACCTGCACTGGGCCGAGTCGACGCTCCATGACTTTCTCGAGTCGATGGCGACGTGCGACGCCGGAGTCCTGATCCTGTGCGCCGCCCGGACCGAGGTGCTCGAGCGGCGGCCGGAGCTGGCGGAGCAGCAGACGGTACGCCTCGACCGGCTGGGCGCCGACGAGACACGGAACCTGATCGAGTCGTGGCTCGACGGTCCCGTGGACACCGTTGGCCTCGAGCGCATCGTCGAAGCGTCCTCGGGCAATCCGCTCTTTGCGCAGCAGCTCGTGTTCATGTTGCGCGACGAGGGCCTGCTGGTGCGAGACGGCGAGATCTGGAAGCTCGCGTCGCTTCCCTCCGACTGGATGCCGCCGACGATCCATGCTCTGCTCAGCGCGCGTATCGACCGCCTCGAGCGCGAGGACCGGAGCGTGCTCGATCCGGCGGCGGTGGTCGGGCACATCTTCCCGCTTGCCGCGATCGCCGAGCTGGCCGACGGCCTCGACCCCGAACGCGTTGCTGCGCGCGCCGACGAGCTCACCCGCACCCAGATCCTCCAGACCGAGCCCGAGCGAGACGGCATCGACTTCCGCGCGTTCCACCACATCTTCATCCGCGATTCGGTGTACGAGAGCCTGCTCAAGCGCCAGCGTGCGTCACTGCACGAGCGGTTCGTGGAGTGGGCCGACCGGGTGAACGGCGACCGCAAGGTCGAGTTCGAAGAGATTCTCGGCTACCACCTCGAGCAGGCCCACCGTTTTCTCTCGGAGCTCGCGCCTGCGGACGACCATGTTCGGCTGCTCGGGATTGATGCGGCAAGACGTCTTGCATCGGCCGGGCGGCGCGCGTTCGTGCGAGGCGACATGCCGGCAGCGGCAAACCTGCTGCGCCGCGCGCTCACCGTGCTGCCGGCCGACGCGGTGGAGCGGTTCGAGCTCGCACCCGACTGCGGCGAGGCGCTGATGCAGATCGGGGATTTCGAGGCGGCCGAGGCGCTCCTCGCCCAGGCGGAGACCGACGCGGTCGAACGGCGCGAAGCGGCCTTAGCGGGCGGTGCGCGAATCGTGCGGCAGCTGATCAAGCTCCTCTCGGGCGCCGAGGGTGACTGGAGTGACGACGCGCGCGCAACTGCCGAGGAGGTGATCGCGACCGCGTCCGACAACGGCGACGAGGCGACGCTCGCCCGCGCCTACCGGCTACTCGCCTGGGTCGACGGGAAGGCATGCCAGTACGGTGCCGCCGCAACGTCCCTCGGCCTCGCGATCGAGCACGCGCGCGCAGCAGGTGACGTGCGCCAGGAGCGTCGCGCGCTGACGGCGTACGCGCTCACTTCGGCGCAAGGGCCGACGCCGGTTGCCGAGGCGATCGAGCGTTGCGCGGAGGTGGCCGAGCGCGTCGCCGGCGACCGCCAGGCCGAAGCCGCCGTGCTTTGCCTGGTCGCCAACCTCGAGGCGATGCGCGGCGATTTCGAGCTGAGTCGGACGCTCTCGGCGCAGTCGCGCCGCCTCTTCGAGGAGCTTGGCCTGCGTGTCGAAGCGGCCTCGATGGTGCTCGAGTCCTCACAGGTCGAGTTGCTCGCGGGAAACCCCGCCGAAGCGGAGCGCGAGCTGCGGCGCGGGTTCGTCGTGCTCGAGGAGTTGCGGGAGCGCTACCTGCTCTCGACGCTCTCGGGCCTTCTGGCCCGGGCGCTCTGGGCGCAGGGCCGGCCGGACGAGGCCGAAGACATGACGGCACTCGCGGAGGAGCTCTCCGATCCGGACGACATCGACGCGCAGGTTCACTGGCGCTCCGTGCAGGCGAAGATCCTGGCCCAGCGCGGGCAGGCGGACGAGGCCGAGGCTCTCATTCGCAGCGCGGTGGAGCTGCTCGAGCCGACCGACGCCGTGCTGCTGAAGATGGAGGCGTATGTCGACCTCGCCGAGGTGCTGACGCTGCTCGCGCGTGACGGCGCAGGGGCCGCGTTCAGCCGTGCGCGCGCCCTCGCGGCCGAAAAGGGAGGCGAGCTGCTCGTCGCGCGCGTGCTCGAGTTGGCAGGCGCGACGACGAGCTCGGTGCCGGCTCAGCCGAGCTGATCTCGCCCGTTCGATCGTGCGAGTCCCCTCGCAGTGATCCGTCTAGGCTCAGTTTGTGCGCGTCGGACTCTTCGCTACGTGCCTCGGTGATTCGATCTTCCCCGAGGCGCCCAAGGCCGTGGTCCGCGTGCTCGAGCGCCTGGGCCACGAGGTCGAGTTTCCGGCCGAGCAGACGTGCTGCGGCCAGCTCCTGTCGAACAGCGGCTACCACGACGAGGCCGCCGGGCTCGCCGCGCGCTTCGAGTCGATCTTTGCGTCGTTCGACGCGGTGGTTTCGCCCTCGTCGTCGTGCGTCGGGATGGTGCGCGAGTTCCGCCCCGCGTTCGGATCGCGGGTGTTCGAGCTCTCGGAGTTTCTCGTCTCTCAGCTCGGGGTGGAGGATGTCGGTGCGTCGTTCCCGCATCGCGTCGCGTATCACCCGACCTGCCATTCGCTGCGGGTGACGAAGGTCGGCGATGCGCCGCTCCGGCTACTCCGGGCCGTCAAGGGGCTCGAGCTCGTCGAGCTTGCGGAGGCAACCGAGTGCTGCGGCTTCGGTGGGACGTTCGCTGTGAAGAATGCGGAGACGTCGTCGGCGATGCTCGCTGACAAGTGCGCCGCGATCGTCGCGTCGGGCGCGGAGGTGTGCACGGCCGTCGACAGCTCGTGCCTGATGCAGATCGGCGGCGGGCTCGCCCGGCGGCAGGCGGGCATCCGCACGATGCACCTCGCTGAGATCCTCGCGTCGTGACCTCGTTCCCCGATGCCGCCCGGATCGCCCTCGGTGATCCGCAGCTCCGTAGCAACCTGCGCAACGCGACGACGGCGATCCGCGACAAGCGCGCCGGCGTGGTCGCGGAGGTGCCCGACTGGGAAGAGCTGCGCAACGCGGGGCGCGCGATCAAAGCGAATGTCATGCACCGCCTCGACGAGTACCTGCTGCAGTTCGAGGCGGCCGTGCTGGCCGCGGGCGGGCATGTGCACTGGGCCCGGGACGGCGCCGAGGCGAACGCGATCGTCCTCGACGTCGCCCGCTCGCACGGCGCGGAGGAAGTGGTGAAGGTCAAGTCTCTGACGACCGACGAGATCGAGTTGAACGCCGCACTCGCCGCGGGCGGGGTGCAGGCGATCGAGACGGATTTCGCTGAGCTGATCCTCCAACTCGACGGCGACTGGTCGTCGCACATCCTGGTGCCGGCGATCCACCGCAACCGAACCGAGATCCGCGACCTGTTCCGGCGCACGATCGCAGCCGGGCCGATCTCCGACGAGCCGAGCGAGCTCGCCGAGACCGCACGCGTGTACCTGCGCGAGAAGTTCCTCGCCGCGAAGGTGGGCGTGAGCGGTGCGAACTTCGGCGTCGCCGAGACCGGGACGGTCGTCGTCGTCGAGTCCGAGGGGAACGGCCGCATGTGCACGACGCTGCCGCCCGTGCTCGTCACCGTGGTGGGGATCGAGAAGCTCGTGCCGACCTTCGCCGACCTCGAGGTGTTCCTCCAGCTCCTGCCGCGCTCGTCCACCGGCGAGCGGATGAATCCGTACACCTCACTCTGGACCGGAGTGACCGACGGCGACGGGCCACAGGAGTTCCACGTCGTGCTGCTCGACAACGGCCGGACGAAGGTGCTCGCAGACACGGTCGGCAGGCAGGCACTGCACTGCATCCGCTGTAGCGCGTGCCTCAACGTGTGCCCGGTCTACTCGCGCACCGGCGGTCACGCCTACGGCTCGGTGTATCCCGGACCGATCGGCGCGATCCTCACCCCGCAGCTCGTCGGGGTCGAGAACGCCAAGTCACTGCCGTTTGCCTCGAGCCTTTGCGGCGCGTGTTACGAGGTCTGTCCGGTGAAGATCGACATCCCGGCCGTGCTGCTGCATCTGCGCCGTCAGGTCGTCGCATCGAGCGGAGCAACGCGGGAACGGTTTGCGATGCGCACCGTCGCGCGCGTGTTCGCGAGTAGGCGCCGCTATGTGCTCGCCCAGCGGCTCGGCCGACTTCTGCAGAAGCCGGTGCGGCGCCTGCCCGGGCCGCTCGCAACCTGGACACGCACGCGCGACCTGACGCCGCTGCAGCGAGAGACCTTCCGCGAATGGTGGAGTCGTGAGCGCGGCGCGTGATGCGATCCTCGCGGCGGTGCGCGAGTCGACGGCCGATTCAGCGGCGCCTGAGCCCGTCGTGCGCGCTTACCGCCGCTCGGGTGCTCGTTCATCGAGCGAACGGATCGAGCTGTTGTGCGAGCGCATTGCCGACTATCGCGCCTCGGTTCGCCGCGTGTCGGCTTCGCAGATCGTCGGTGACATCGCCGAGATCACGGCCGGGCGGCTTGGCATTCCTCCCGATCTGCCCCAGCTGTGGCGGCCGGCTCTTGCGGTCGAAGATCACGGGCTGACCGCGCAGGAGCTCGATGCGCTCGACGGCGTCGTG
>JBAQHS010000164.1:0-5248 GCA_049288455.1 Gaiellaceae bacterium
GAGCTGACCGTCGTCGCGACGCCGGCCGATCCCCGCCGTGCGCTACGCGAGACGGCGCGGTTCGTCGCGCGGCTGACCAAGAATCCGTCTGCCGCAGCTGTGACCGTCGACGGGGCGCGGCTGCGCCAGGTCTCCAACGGTGCGATCGACCTCTACTACGGGCTCGTGCGCGACCGGCTCGTTCTCAGCGACAGTGGCAGCGCAGCCGCGAACGCCGGCTCGACTGGGAAGAGCCTGACGGCTGTGTCGCAACTCCCCGGCTCGACGGAATCGTGGACATACCTGGACGTCCCGGCCGGCCTGCCGCTCGCGCATGCGTACGCAGGGCTGTTCGACCTGACCGTGCCGCCTGCGCTCGAGACGCGTCTTGCGCCGCTGCGGGAGGTGCTGCGCTACGAATCGCACGAAGGCCGGGTCGCGACGACGGTCACGCGTCTGGGTCTGCGGCAGCACCCGTGACCGGTCCCGCTAAGGTGCGCTCGGTCTAATCATGGCTGAGCGCACCTTCCTCTTCACCTCAGAGTCGGTCACCGAAGGGCATCCCGACAAGATCGCCGACCAGATCTCGGACGCGGTCCTCGACGCTGCCCTTGCAAACGACCCGCTGAGCCGGGTTGCATGCGAGACGCTGATCACGACGGGTCTCGTCGTCGTCGCGGGTGAGATGACGACCGAGAAGTACATCGACATTCCCCGGATCGTCCGGGAAACGGTCAAGGAGATCGGCTACACGCGCGCCAAGTACGGGTTCGACGCCGACACGTGCGGCGTGATCGTCGCGATCGACGAGCAGTCGCCCGACATTGCGCAGGGCGTGGATGCCGCGTACGAGGTGCAGCACGATCCGAACGACCACGACCCACTCGACATGGTCGGTGCCGGCGACCAGGGGATGATGTTCGGTTACGCCTCGAACGAGACGAGCGAGCTGATGCCGCTACCGATCATGCTGGCGCATCGGATCGCCAAGCGGCTTTCGGTCGTGCGCAAGACAGATGTTCTTCCGTATCTGCGTCCCGATGGCAAGGCCCAGGTGTCGGTGCGGTACGAGGTCGACGCCGACGGGCGCCAGCGGCCGATCGAGATCGAGCGTGTCCTCATCTCGACCCAGCACCGCGAGGGGCTCGATCCCGAGTCCGACATCAAGCCGGATCTGATCGAACACGTCTTGCGGCCGATCCTGCCGAAGGATCTCTACGACGAGAAGAGCCTTGACGATCCCGAGTTCCTCTACGTCAATCCCACCGGCAAGTTCGTGATCGGTGGGCCGATGGGCGACACCGGGCTTACCGGTCGCAAGATCATCGTCGACACATACGGCGGCGCCGCGCCGCACGGAGGCGGTGCGTTCTCGGGCAAGGATCCGACGAAGGTCGACCGCTCGGCGGCGTACGCCGCGCGCTACGTGGCGAAGAACGTCGTCGCCGCCGGCCTTGCCGATCGCTGTCAGATCCAGGTCGCGTACGCGATCGGCGTCGCGCATCCGTTCTCGATCCTCGTCGAGACGTTCGGGACGGAGCACCTCGACGTGCTGCGGATCGAGGAGCTCGTCAAGGAGCATTTCGACCTGCGCCCGGCGGCGATCCTGCGCGATCTCGATCTTCGCCGCCCGGTGTATGCAAAGACCGCCGCGTACGGGCACTTCGGCCGCGACGACGTCGACTTCACCTGGGAGCGCACCGACAAGGCTGTCGCGCTCCGCGAGGCTGCCGGCCTCGCCGCAGGCGCCACCGTCTGACCCAGCCGTCCGCGTTCGTGGCTGCGACGAAGGCGCGCGCGGCGCTGTGTCACGAAGCACCCTCGTTCGACGAGTCCGGACGGGCCACGGCCGGTGTCAGACACAGAAACGAACTGTCCACAGCTCGGACATGCCCTTGGGCCTCCTAGGCCACCATCGACGGCAGGAGTGACGGCTCGACGGGACAGGATGCTGTGGAGAAACGACAACGCCGGGACGTGGCCCTCGGCAGTGTCACAAGCGATGAGCGAGTGTCGGCGGGCCGGCCGATCCGACCGGTCGGCTGTCCGACGCAGCCGATAGGTCGGCAGCTTTCCTCACGGAGCGGGCCTGATGTCCGCGGCAGTCCGTAAGTCGGCAGCCGTCGTCACGAAACTGTCCGCGGCAGCCCGTAAGTCGGCTGCAGCCCGTAAGTCGGCAGCCGTCGTCACGAAACTGCAACAACTGTGTGACAAGAGTGTGCAAAACGGGCTGCTTGCCCGCAATTGCAAAGCACAATGCACCTGCAAACCGCTTCGGATCGACGTCCCCGGCGGTCGATGACGGCTGCCTGTCCATCGCGACCACGTTCGTCGGCAGCCGCCGTGACGCGAGTGCAACAGCCGGCTGACGAGAGTGGAATCGCCGGGCGAGCGCTCTACGCGGCGCGCTTCACGAACAGGCCGCCGGCGGCCTTCTCGCCAATCGCCTGCTCGCGCCCTGCGACGACGACGCGGAACTGCCCGGCCGCAGGCTCCGCTGCGCGCAGCTCGAGCTCCGTTCCCGGCACGAGGCCCTCGTCGTAGAACCAGTGCAGCAGCTCCCCGTCGTGCTCGGCGAGCCGCACGATCGTCGCCCGGGCGCCAGCCTCGAGCGCCGACAGCGGCTCGAGCTCGCGATTCTCCGCCTGCTCGACGTCCGGGTCGACCGGCCAGCCGTGCGGGCACCGCTCGGGATGACCGAGCTTCTCGTCGATCCGCTCGACCATGTCGTCGCTGAACGTCCCGCCGAGCTCGTCGGCGTGCACATGCGCCTCGCCGGCCGTGTAGCCCATGAAATCCGTGAGCAGCCGCTCGATGATCCGATGCTTGCGCACGACCTTCCGCGCGCGCTCGGTGCCGGCGGCCGTGAGAATCGCCTCTTTGCGCTCGCCACGCTCGACGAGCCCATCGGCCTCGAGCCGCTTCAGCATCTCGCCGGCCGAGGCTCGCGACACCCCGAGCATCTCGGCGACGCGCGAGGCCAGCGTGGGTGAACCGGTCGTCTGCGGCCGGTACTCGCCGATCGGAAACGCGAGGAAATAGATCGTCTCCAGGTACTCGTCGGCGTCGTGACCTGCGGCCATGGAACCGATGGTAGTGCGACAACCTCCTGTAAGGTGACCCTTACACCGATCGTATGAGCACTGCGCAAACCCTCCTCCTCGGCGCCGTCGCCGGGCTCACGATCTTCGTCGGCCTCCCCATGGGTCGCGTCCGCAGCACCTCGGCCGCCCTGCGCGCGTCGCTCACCGCGGTCGCCACCGGCATCCTCGTCTTCCTCTTCTGGGACGTCGTCTCCCACGGCTCCGCCCCCGTCGAGACACACCTCGAGGCACACGCGTGGGGCCCGTTCCTCGGCTACGCCGCGCTACTCGCCTTCGGCTTCACGGCCGGGATGATGAGCCTCGTCTACTACGACAGCTGGCTGAAGAACAAGCGGGCGACGCCGCTCGTCGGACCGGGCGCCGCCGCCGTCGACGAGTTCGTGCACCGCTCCTGGTTCGAGTCGCTGACGCCGGGGCGTCGGCTGTCGCTCTTGATCGCGACCGGCATCGGGCTGCACAACTTCGGCGAGGGGCTCGCGATCGGCCAGTCGGCGGCCGCCGGCGAGCTGTCGCTCGCGCTCGTCCTGATCATCGGCTTCGGGCTCCACAACGCGACCGAGGGCTTCGGCATCGTCGGCCCGATGGCGGGTGAGCCCGAGATGCCGAGCTGGGGCTTCCTCGGCCTGATGGGCCTGATCGGCGGCGGCCCGACGTTCCTCGGCACCCTGATCGGCCAGGTCTGGGTCAGCCCGGCCCTCGAGACCGTGTTCTTCGCCGTCGCGGGCGGCTCGATTCTCTACGTCGTCATCCAGCTCTTCGACGTCTGCAAGCGCTACGGGATGCCGAAGCTCGTCAGCTGGATGCTCCTCGGCGGTCTCCTCCTCGGCTTCGGCACCGACTGGGTGCTCGTCGCCGCGGGCGCGTAAGCGTCGCGCGCGCCTCACCCGCCGCAGCCTGATCTAGCCTGGGCCTCCGAGTGGGTCACTTTCTGCATGCAGTCGGCGTCTTCTTCCATCACCTTGCAGCGGTCCGGTGGGAGTTCCTCGGCTACGCGATCGCCTGCCATGTCATCAAGCTCGCGTTCCGCGCGGGAGCGTGGCGCGCGATCATCAACGCCGCGTACCCCGATGACCGCCTGAAATACCGCCACGCGCTCGGTGCATACATCGCAGGCGTCGGCGTCAACTCGATCGTCCCCGCGCGCGGCGGCGACGTGGTGAAGATGTACCTCGTCAAGCATCGGATTCGCGATGCGAAGTACACGACGCTGACGCCGACATTGATCGTCGAGACGCTGTTCGACTTCGTCACCGCGGGTGCTCTGATCGTCTGGGCGCTCGCAAGCGGGATCCTGCCCACCCGCCAGTTCTACTCGCGCATCCCGACGGTCGACTGGAAGTTCTTCCTGCGTCACGAGCGCTTCACCGAGATCGCCCTCGCGGTGCTGCTCGTCGCGGGCGTCGTCTCCTTCTTCTGGCTCCGCCGCCGCGTCGACGACTTCCGCGCCCGTGTGCGCCAGGGGTTCGCGATCCTCGGTGACCGGCCGCGCTTTCTGCGCTCGGTGATCCTGCCGCAGTCGATCTCGTGGGTGTTCCGCATCGCGTCGCTCTTCTTCTTCCTGAAGGCCTTCGGCGTCACCGCATCGGTGCACAACGCGCTCATCGCCCAGGTCGTCGACTCACTTGCGACGTTGTTCCCGGCAACCCCCGGCGGCGCCGGCACGAAGCAGGGATTGACGGAGTTCCTCTTCCGTGGACGTGGGGCCTCGAACACGCTGCTGCTCGCATTCAGTGTGGGCATGAACATCGCGATCGTCGTCGTGAACCTCGTGATGGGGCTGATCGCGATCGGGTTGATGGCGAAGACGCTGTCGTTCAAGCGGCTGCGCCACGCCTCGCAGTCCGAAGAGCAGCCGGCGTAGGTGCCTTACGCGTCGGTCTACCCCCTCGTGACGGCGCGCGCCGTCGCCCGCGAGTTCACGTACGAGGTCGACGAGGGCGTCCCGGTCGGCGCGATCGTCCGCGTGCCGTTTGGGCGGTCGCGTGCACGTGCGATCGTCGTCTCGCTCCATGACGCTCCGCCGCCTGGCGTTGAGGCGCGGCCGATCGAGTCCGTGCTCGGGGAGATCCCGCCAACGCTCGTCGAGCTCGCGCTCTGGATCGCCGACTACTACGGCTCGACGCCGGCGCGCGCGCTCGCGCTCGTCGCGCCCGACGCCCCGAAGC
>JBAQHS010000165.1:0-6695 GCA_049288455.1 Gaiellaceae bacterium
CGTCGTGGGCGAGGACAGCCTCTTGGATCTGGGCGCCGACGCGGTACATCGGGTGCAGGCATGCGAACGGATCCTGGAAGACCATCGCGATGTCCTTGCCGCGAATGTGCTGGAGGTCGTGTGGCGGTAGGGTGAGCAGGTCGCGGCCGCGGAACTCGACCTCACCCGTGATCAGGGTGCGCTGCCGGTTCAGCAGGCCCATGATCGCGAGGTTCGAGACGCTCTTCCCGGATCCGGACTCGCCGACGATGCCGAGCGTCTCGCCTCGGCTGAGCGAGAACGAGACGTCGCTGACCGCCTGCACGACACCATCCGCGGTCGGGAATCGCACGGTCAGCCCGCGGACGTCGAGCAGGCGCCGGTCGTCGCCGGCGCTCACGCGTATCGCACTCTCGGGTCGATGAAGGCGTAGAGGATGTCGACGACCAGGTTCGCGAGTGCGACTGCGACTGACGTGACGAGCACGACGCCGAGCACGATCGGCAGATCCTGCTGCAGTGCATTGTTGATCGCCAGGTAGCCGAGGCCCTGCAGGTTGAAGACCGACTCGGTGATGATCGCACCGCCGACGAGCAGCGCGATGTCGAGCCCGAACATCGTCACGATCGGCGTCAGGCTCGCGCGCAGGCCGTGCTTGAAGATCACCTTGCGCTCCGACAGCCCCTTCGCGCGCGCAGTTCGGATGTAGTCCTCACCGAGTGTCTCGAGCAAATTGTTTCGCGTCATCCGCGCGTAGAACGCGGCGTAGAGAAGCGCGAGCACCACCCACGGCAAGATCATGTGCGAGAAGAACCCCGTGATGCTGTCGGCGGGGGAGACGTAGCCGGTCCCGGCGGTCCAGCCGAGTTGTCTCCAGAAGATGTAGAGCCCCATCAGGCCGAGCCAGAAGACCGGCGTCGAGATCCCGAAGAGCGCGAAGCCCATGGCGAGCCGGTCGGTGAGCGATCGCCGCTTCACCGCCGAGATGACGCCGACCGCGACGCCGGAGAACAGCCAGAGGACCGATGCCCCGGCGATCAGGAAGAGCGTGCGAGGGGCACGCGCGATGATCAGCGACTTCACCGACGTCTGGCCGGCGTACGTGTAGCCGAGTCCCGGCCAGCCGTACTTGTCGCCGATGAAAAAGCGGCCGCTGAACTTGCCGAACTGCACATACCAGGGTCTATCGAGCCCAAGCCTGTGGTGGATCTGGGCGATCTCGGTGTCGGTCGGGTTCTTGCCGGCGAACCGGAGTGCCGGATCTCCGGCGGGCAGGAGGTAGAAGACCGCGAACGTGATCGCGAGCACGCAAAAGACGACGACCACCGTCCAGACGAGCCTGCGTGCGATGTAGAGCGTCATGTGCGATCTCCTCGAGTGAAGGCGGAGGGGGCGGGACGAGCCCGCCCCCTCCTTTGTGCGTCGTTAGCCCTTGACGGAAACCAGCGAGTAGGCCGGGCCGTCTGTGAACTGGTCGTAGTTCCAGTGCGTGACGTTCGGGCCGACGATGAACACGTTGTTCGGCCAGAGGTACGGCACCCACGGGACGACCTGGGTCATCAGCTTCTTGTCCACGTTCTCCCAGCACGCCGTACGGTCGGCGGCGAGCTTGGCACTGCAGGCGTTGATGTCCGGGTCGATCGTCGGGACGTTGGCGATGTTGCCGGTCGCGCCGACTGTCTTCGCAATCGCCGGTGTGAGCCCGACGAGTGAGTAGTTCGTGTTACCCGACTTGATGATCGCGCCGGAGTCGAACAGCTCGGCGAAGAACGTGTACGGGTCCGCGTAGTCCTTACCCCACGAGGGGCGCTCGGAGAACGGGATGTTCTTCGACGGCGTCTGGATGGTCGTGTAGGCGCCGTTGATCGAGCGGACCTTCATCGTGATGCCGATCTTCGCGGCATCAGCCTCGAGCACCGGGATCATGCGGGTGTCGACGCCACGTGTGTCGGCGATCACGAGCACGCCCTTGCACGCAGACGCGGTGCACTTCCCGGTCTTGCCCGGGTCGTACTTCGACAGCTTGATCTCCGCCGCAGCCTTCGCCTGGTCGCCCGCGTTGTTGGGGGTCGAGTACGGGTCGTACTCGGCGAGGCCGTTGTTGTAGAGCACCGGCGGCACGATGTGGGTTGCGATCGCGCCCGGGATCGGGCCACCCCACGCCTTCTGCAGCGCCGCCTTGTCGGTGATCCAGTTCATCGCCTTGCGGACGTGAACGTCGTCGAACGGGGGCTGCGTCAGGTTCATCGTGAAGTAGTTCGTGCGGTCGCCGACGTTCGGGATCATCCGCGGCTTCAGCGTGGAGTCCGTCGCGTACTGGCGGATCGTCTTCGGAGCGGGGCTCGAGACCTCGTCGTCGTACTGGCCGGCCTGCACCTTGGCGAAGATGTCATCCGCGTTCGAGTTCACGACGAACTTGAACACGTTCGGATAATTCTTCCGGTACTGGTCGGTCGACTGGTCGTAGGCCGGGTTGCGAACGAGGATGATGTGGTTGCCGTTCGCACCGTCGTAGCCGCTCATCGGCTTCAAGGTCGCGCAGTTCGCGGTGACCTTGTCGGCCCCCTGGAGCATGTACGGGCCGCTGGACACAACATCGCGGCCGTAGTCGCCAGGCTTGCCTTCGAAGCACTTGCCGATCTCCTCCGGGATCGGTGCCGTCGCCGGCATCGACATGCGGAGGTTGAAGTCGCCGGCCGCCTTCGTCAGGTGGAAGATGATCGTCGAGTCATCGGGCGTCGAGATACCGGAGACCGCGGTGGCCTTGCCACCGGCGACGGCATCCCAGCCCTTGATCACCGTGTAGTAGAAGGAGTACTGGCCGCCGTCCTTCGGGCTGGCGAGCCGGTTCATCGCATACGCGACGTCCTTCGACGTGACTGCGCGGTTGACCGGCGGGCCGAACTTGACGCCCGAGCGCAGCTTGTAGGTGTAGGTCAGGCCGTTGTCGGTCGGCGTCGGCACATCGGTGGCGAGGTCGCCGATCAGCTCGTTACCTGCCGCGCCGGGCTGATGCTTGTAGCCGATCAGCGAGCGGAGCATCAGGTTGGAGTAGAGGCCCCAGGCGTTGCCCAGGTACTCGCCGGTCGGGTCGAAGTTGTTCGTGAACCCGAACGACTGCTCCCAGCCGATCGTGTACGTGCCACCTGCCTTGGACGAACCGTTGTCGTACGCACCCGAGCCGACGACGGAGTTACTGCCGCCGGAACTCGTCGTGGTCGTTGTCGTACTGCCAGAGCTCGACTTCTTGGAGCCGCACCCTGCTGCGAGCAGCGCGAACGCTGCGATCGCCGCGAGCAGTACCGCGTAGCGGATCTTCTTGCTCATGTTGAGCTTCGTTCTCCTTTCCACCCGTTCAACGGGTGCGGAGGGTTGGGGGATTTCTCTCATCGCTCTGACCTCACGTCGAAGGCGTCCCGCAGGCCGTCTCCAAGCAGGTTGAACGCGAGTGTCGTGATGATCAGGAACGCGCCGGGGAAGAGCATGAGCCACCAGGCAACGTCGTACAACCCGGAGGCGTCGTTCAGGATCGAGCCCCACGACGCTTGGTCGGCCGGGATCCCGAGGCCGAGATACGAAAGTGCGGCCTCGAAAAGGATGTTCGTGGGGATCAGCAAGGTCGAGTACACGATCAGTGGGCCGACCAGGTTCGGGAGGATCTCGGTCGCGAGGATGCGCACCGTCCCGGCACCGGCGGCGCGTGCCGACTCGACGAACTCCTTCTCGCGAAGCGACAGCGTGTAGCCGCGCACGATGCGCGCGATGTACGACCACGAGAAGATGGTGATCACGGCGATCACGACGGTCAGCCCGGGTTGCAGCAGCCCACCGAGGCAGCCGTTCTTGTTCGTCGAGCACGCCGCGACGACGCCGACCGCGATCAGGATCTGCGGCACGGCGAGGAGGACGTCGGCGGCGCGCGACAGGAGCGTGTCGGCGATGCCTCCGAAGAACCCGGCGACGAGGCCGACGATCAGGCCGATCAGAACGGCGAGCCCGGAGGCGACGACTCCGACGAAGAGCGAGGTCCTCGCCCCGTACATCGTGCGGACGAAGAGGTCGCGGCCGGCTGCGTCGGCTCCGAACCAGAACTGACCGTTCGGCCCGAGCGGCACGCCGTAGGCGTCGGTCATCTGGCTGTAGGTGGTGTTCTGCGGATGGCCGCTGATCTTCTGCGCCAGCGGGCCGCCGAAGATCGCGATGAGCACGAGCAGGATGATCACGACCCCGCCAGCGAGTGCGGCCTTGTCCTGTCTGAAGCGCTCCCAGAAGAGTTGTGACGGTTTCTTCCGGGCGACGGCAACCGGTTGGAGCGCGATTGCACCGCCGGAAGACACCTGGAATTCAGGTGGGTTGGTCATCCGAGCTGCAAAGCGTAATGCCGCGCCGATTCTGGTGCGGCAATACTGAGCATCGTGCATCGCGTCCAACCTTTTCCAGGTGGGGTTTGCGGCAGGTGACCGAGCTGCGCCCCGGAGGCCCGCTCGAGGGCCGGATCGTGCGGGCGGAGCTGATCGAGGAACGGCACCGTGAGGGACTTCGCGAGGCCGCCGAGCGCGATCCCGAGATCCACCGGTTCACGAACATGTACACGCTCGGGTTCGACCGGTGGTTCGATCTGGCGCTTGCGAGCGAGCATGAGGTGCCGTTCGTCGTCCACGTGGACGGTAAGCCGGTGGGCTCCTCCCGCTTCCTGAACGTCGACGAATTCCATAAGCGGGCCGAGATCGGGTGGACCTGGCTCGAGCGCGCCCAGTGGGGCACGGGCGCGAACATCGAGACGAAGTACCTGCTCCTCTCGCAGGCGTTCGACCGTTGGGGAGCGATGCGGGTGGAGTTCAAGACCGACGCACGCAATCTACGCGTGCGCGGGGCGCTGCTCGGCGTGGGCGGGACGTTCGAGGGCATCTTCCGCAAGCACATGAAGTTGCCGGACTCGATCCGTGATTCAGCCTGGTACGCGATCGTCGACGACGACTGGCCGCGGGTGAAGGCGATGCTCGAGGCGAAGATCGAGAGGCACGCGGCATGAGGTGTGCGGTTGCGGTGGCGCCGGTGCGGGCAGAGCCGCGCGACGATGCCGAGCAGGTGACTCAGGCGCTCCACGGCGAGCCGCTGCGCGTCGAGGAACGCTCTCGGGACTGGGCTCGGGTCGTGACGGCGTACGACTATCCGGGGTGGGTGCGCGCCGAGGCGCTCGAAGACGGGGAGGGCGAGTTGCGGGCGGATGCCTCGGGGTCGCCCGTCGACGTGGCGCGGTCGTATCTCGGCTCCCGGTATCTCTGGGGTGGGCTGACTCACGAGGGGATCGACTGCTCCGGGCTCGTGCACATGGCCTACCGGCGGCTCGGCAGGCTCGTGCCTCGCGACGCCGACCAGCAGGAGGACGCGGGCACGGAGGTCACCGTTCTCGAGCCCGGTGACCTCGTCACCTACGGCGAGGCCGACGCGCCGGCGGATCACATCGCGTTCTGGCTCGGCGATGGACGGATCCTCCATTCGACCGGTCGTGAGGAAGGGATCGGTGTGCTCGAGGAGCCTGAGCCCGCGTACCTGCGTGCCCGCCGGCGCAAGCTCGTCCGGCTGTGATCACGTGGGCGGCCTCCGACGGCCGCGAGGACGGCGGCGACCGGGTCGTTCCGGCTGCCTCGACGATCAAGATCTTCGTCGCGTCGGCGTTCTGGCGTTCAGCGCTTGATCCCGCCGAGCGGGTGGCGGTGCCGCCTGCTGCCTGGTCGGTCGCCGACCGGCTGGCGGGGCCGCTGACGCTTGCCGACTGCGCGCTCTTGATGCTCGCGTTCTCCGACAACGCGGCGACGAACGTCCTTTTGGAGCGGCTCGGCTTCGACGCCGTGAACGAGGAGGCGGGGCGGCTCGGCGCCGAGCGGACAGAGGTACGCCGACTGCTGATGAGCGACGGGCCTGAGAACGTCACGTGCGCGCGTGACCTCGCACGGGGGCTCGCGGGGATCGACGAGGGCCGGGTTCTGTCGGCGCTCGCACTCGCCCAGGACTCCGAGCTGCACTTTCGCCTGGCCGACCGGGAGGTGATCGCGAAGACCGGTGAGATCTGGCCGCGGGTCTACCACGAGGTCGCCCTCGTCGACCGGGAGCTTGCGGTTGCGGTGTGCTCCGAACCGGCCGCTTTGCCGTCAGAAGTGGCTGCCAGAGCCGAGTGGGTGATCGGCAGTTCCCTCGAAAGGGTCAATTCGTCCTAAAGGTGCTTTGGGGGTCGGTCGATAGCTTGGTCGTGGACGCCGCACAGCGCAATGCCATCCTGACCCGGTATCGCGAGCACTCGACCCGCTTTGAAGCGGTCGCTGCTCGCCGTGACGCCGGTGCCGAGGTGATCCCGTTCCAGGCCCCGATGCCGGAGCTCGAGCAGGAGCCGACCGCACGCGAGATCGAGGTTCTGCAGCTGATCTCCGACGGGCTCGTGAACCGCGAGATCGGGGTCCGCCTGTTTCTTTCGGAGGAGACGGTGAAGAGCCATGTCCGCCATCTGCTCGCGAAGCTCCAGGCCAGGAGCCGTGCTCATGCCGTCGCCGTCGGCTTCCGCCGCGGCCTGATCGGCTAGGGCCGGACCATGAACAGGCCGCCCGGAGGCGGCCCATTCGAAGTCATAAGAAGGTTTTCCACTACTTGTGGACAATCCCCAATTCGGGTGACGCCCAGAGCTGGAAAGCCCAGTTAACTAGGCGAGCCTTACCAGGAAG
>JBAQHS010000166.1:0-10311 GCA_049288455.1 Gaiellaceae bacterium
TCGGCTCTTCGCGCGCGCCCTTCGGTAACCGACCGCCGACGGTTTGCGCAACGTCAGTTATGGAGCGTGCCGGGATCGAACCGGCGACCTCCGCCTTGCAAAGGCGGCGCTCTCCCAGCTGAGCTAACGCCCCGAGCGGGCGGATTGTAGCCCGCGTTCGCGGGCGGCTGAGGGGCCCCCGCCCATCGGGGGCCGCCTCCGCGCCTTTGAGGATGCGCTCGGCTGCTAGGCCGCGCGCGAGAGCCGCTCTTCTTGCCTGGCTCTCTGGATGATCAGGTCACGGTCTCCGTTCCGGAGCAGGGCGCGTGCGTTGCGCTGTTCATCCCAGAGCTGCGCGATCTGCTCCTCGAGGTCGAGATGCTCGGCCTTGAGGGTCGCGTCGAACCCCTGGGACAGCGCTCGCATGACGTCCGAACGACGGTTGGAGAGCCGGTCGATCTCCCTTTTGATGTCGATCAGCGTTCGCATACCGTTGAAAACGCCGAGTGCCCTGCGGGTATTCCTATGAATACCCGAGCTCGTCGAGGCGGGTCTCGTCGAGGCCGAATTCGTGGGCCAGCTCGTGGAGCACGGTGATCCGGATCTCGGCCTCCAGCTCGGCCGGGTCGGGGAACGACTCCATGAGCGGGCGCCGGTAGATCGAGATCTTCGTGGGCAGATATTCGTGTTGTTCCCAGAGCCCATAGAGGTCGGGATCGTCCGGATGCTCCTCCTCGACGACGACCGCGACATTCTTGAGCGCCGTCGCCAGCGCGGGCGGTAGCTCGTCGAGCGCCCGCTGGACGTGCTCCTCGAAGGTCACCATTTTGGCCTGAGGGGCGCCCGGACCTGGAAGAGGCGAACGGCGAGCACCCCGAAGGCGAAGCCGCCGACGTGCGCGGCGAACGCCACGCCGCCGCCGGCGTCCGGATGTGTCATCGAGAAGCCGCTCTCCCAGAGCTGGAGGAGGAACCAGAAGCCGAGGAAGAAAGCCGCCGACAGCCGCCAGGGCAGGAAGCCGAAGAGCAACGTCACGACGCGAGCGCGGGGGAGAAGGACGAAGTACGCACCGAGGACGGCAGCGATCGCGCCGCTCGCTCCGACCGTCGGGATGCTCGCCGCGTGCCCGCCCGCCCAGTGCAGCGTCACCCACGTCTGCGACAGCGCGGCCGCAAAGCCGCCCGCCAGGTAGAAGACGAGGAACCGAACGCGCCCCATCACGTCCTCGACGTTGTTCCCGAAGATGAAGAGAAAGAGCATGTTGCCGAGGATGTGTAGCCAGCTCGCATGCAGGAACATCCCGGTGAGCGTTCCTTCCGGCCAGGCGAGATGGCTGCGGGCGATCCCCTCGCACGGGCCGCTGACCGCGCACGGATAGAACGCGTAGTGGTCGATTCGATCGGCGCGGGAGCCGAGCTCCCAGATGAAGACGGCGAAGTTGGCTGCGATCAGCGCCCAGGTGACGACCGGCGTGCGGCGGGTGGGGACGTTGTCGAAGAGCGGCAGCACGCTCAGATGTCGTCGCCGAGCAGGTCGCGCAGCTTCGCCAGGGCGGCGAACATGCGGCTCTTCACCGTCCCGACCGGCACGCCGAGCCGCTCGGCGAGCTCCGATTGTGAGAGCCCGCCGTAGTAGGCGAGCTCGAGCGCTTCACGCTGGTCGGGAGAAAGCTGTGCGAGCGCTGCCTGGACCTTGCGCCGCTGTTCGCGCACTGCCGCTTGCTCGTCGGTTGTCTCACCGGTGCCCTGCGGCGCGTCGTCGAGCGGCTGGGCGCGCCGCCGGTCCTCGCGGCGCACGACGTCGACCGCGCGGCGGTGGACCAGCGTCATGATCCACGTCGACGCCGTGCCGCGGCTCGGGTCGAAGGAGACGGCGGTGCGCCAGACGGCGAGGAACGCGTCTTGCACCGCGTCCTCTGCCAGTGCCGCGTCGCGGAGAATCCGGACGGCAAGCCCGTAGGCGACCCGGCCGAAGCGGTCGTAGGCCTCGGCGAGCGCGGCCTCGTCCGCGCGCGCGATGCGCTCGAGGACCTCCTCGTCCGTGAGTTCCGTGAGCGGTAGCATCGGCGGCCCCAAGCCTACGGGGCCGAGCAGACCGCCGAATCAGAAGACGTACGGCACGACGGCCAGCGCCCCGAGCGCGTACCAGGCGCCGAAGCAGAGGCCGAGCGCCCCGAAGGCGGGCACGACCTGCCCGATTTGGTTCGGTCGGATTTCGTCAGCTGTGTGAGACGACGATCAAGCCGACGATTCCGAGCACGTAGAGCGCAAGCACCGCGATCGAATCGGGACCGAGTCGGCCCCACTGACGCTGCGGTCGAAAGAGGAGCCCCCACAGGTAGACAACGGTGAGCAGAATCGCGAGCGCCGTCAGGTAGATGTCGGTGTCATGGGCCTGCGGGAGGACCGCGCTGCCGGAGATGATCGTCGCCGGCAGAAAGAGCACCGGGAGAAAGGCGTTGCCACCGAAGATGTCGGAGAACGCAAGCTGGTAGTCGCCCATCTTCAGCGACTGGAGCCCTGTCGAGACCTCGGGCAGCGCAGTCGCAGCCGCGAGCACCGTCGCGCCGAAGAGGACGCCCGAGAGTCCGATGCGGGTCGAGATCGACTCCGACAGCCGCTCGAGCGCAACTCCGCCCGCGAGCGTGACGAGCGCCGCGACAGCGAACACCGTCACCGCGCGCTTCGTCGATGGTCCCTGCTGCTCGAGCACGATCCGGCGATGCCCGCGAGGCACCTGCTGGCCGTCGGGTGGATTGCCGTGCTCGTGCCAGGGCAGGCCATGCTGCGCACGCTGCACCAGATAGAGGCCGACGACCCAGACGACGAGGATCAGCACGGCGGGCACCGTCAGCCGGAAATAGATCGCGCTCGGGGAAAGGCGCGTTCCGTCGACGACGATGGCGAGGAGTGCGATCACGAGCGCGCCTTCGACGACGAGTTGCAGTGATGCCGCGCGATAGCTGAACGGCCGGTCGCGCACGCCGAAGCCGTCGAGCACGGCAAGCACCACCGTTTGAATCGCGATCCCACCGAGGATGTTCCCCGTCGCGATCCCGAGGTTGTGTGCGAGTGCGGCGGTGATGACGATCGCGATCTCGGGCAGGTTGGTCGCGATCGCGAGGAGAATCGCACCGCCGAGGGCCTCGCCGAGGCCGAGTCGCCGTGAGAGCACGTCGGTGGTGCGCGCAAGATGCACACCGGCGACCCAGACCGCCGCCGCCGCCGCAGCGAAGCCGAGCGCAAGGAGCCCGAGCGTCACCGCTCAGCTCATGATGCGATGTTCTCGCGGATGCGCTCGGCGACGGAGGCCATTTCGAGCTTCGCGCCCGTCACATCGCGCAGCAATTCATCCGCGGTCGGCGCCTGCCCGAGCGACCACAGCTCGCGCAGCAGGTCGCCCGTGTCGCGACGCGCGAACCACTCGTTACCGAACTCGCTCCGGAGGAACTCACGCAGCTGCGCCTCGAATGCCCACGAGCGGAGATACCCCGTCACGTAGAAGCTGCCGTCGATGTCGTCGAGGTAGCTCTCCGGATTCACCGGCAGCTTCAACGCGTCGGAGAGGAGCTCGAAGTACCGGCCGCGCATCGACTGCAGGTCGTCGGACTGGAAGTACTCAATCTCGTAGAGCAGCTTCGCCGAGTAGCGCCGCACGAAATAAAGCAGCGAGACGGCGCCGTCCTGCGCAAGTTGGTCGACACGTGGCACGTCGAGGCGCCGGTTCAACCAGGCCGAGTCGGTGACGAGGTGCTGCAGGAGCATGGCCCAGCCCTCGGTGACCGCCATGTCGCCGAGTCGGCGCGCCTCCATCGGCAGCTCCGCGCTCGTGTTTGCGTAGTGCTCGGTGTGCCCGGCCTCGTGGAAGAGCGCCTCCCAGTCGTCCTTGCCGCCGATCGGCTGGATGACGAGCATCACCTTGCTGGGCACTTCGATCGGCGCGCAGAACGCACGCGGCGTCTTCGACGGCCGTGCCTCGAGGTCGAGGTGGATGTTCTCCTGTGCGTGCAGGTCGAACCCGAGGTCGGCGAGGGTCGATTCGAGCGCCGGCAGCATGCGGTCGGAGGGGTACAGCTGATCGAGCTCGCTCGCGCGGAAGAGGCGTGGCACGTCCCACGGCCGTGCGTCAGAGAGGCCGATCCCAAGGCGCGAGCGGAACAACTTGTCGCCCTCGCGTTCCCAGAGTTTCTCCGTCTCGTCGAGCAGCGCGCGACATTCCTCGGCAACCGAGGCGAGGTTGAAGTTGAAGCCCTCGTAGAGCTCGTAGTAGTTCGGCACGCCGAGCTGGCGCACCGCGTTGCGGTCGATCTCGGCCGCCTCGAGGTAGACGGGGTTCAGGTGCTCGTCGAGCAGGCGAAGCCGAGCCTCCTCGAGCCGTTGCCGTGTGTCCCGGTCGGGCTCGTTCGACAGCGAGACGCGAAGCATCCGATAGGGGATCTCCTCGCCGTCGACCTTCGCGACGAGCTCGGCCTCGGCCTTCGCGAGGGTCTCCTGGTGGCTCCGGGTCAGGTTGCCGAGGAAGCCCTCGCAGGCGAAGCGCCAGAGCTCGGTTGGTGCTCCCTTCATCTTCTGCGCTGTCTCGAGCTTCGTCAGCTCGTCGAAGCGCGCGTAGACCTGCTCGACGTCGAGCGTCTCCTTCAGGCCCGCGAAGTGGAGGTAGTACTCCTCGTCGAGCTCGGCGATGAAGCGGTCGCCGCGATCGCGGAACGCGTCGAGCTCGCGGTTGGTGGGCGGTGCCTGGGACACGGGGGCCTAGGATACGCGCCGTGCGCGAGCTGACGATCACCACCGAACGGCACACGCAGCTGCTCGACATCACCCAGCCCGTCCGCGGCGCCGTCGCCGGCGCGAGGGGCGCCGCGGTGCTCGTGTACGTGCCGCACACGACTGCGGGATTGACGATCAACGAGCACGCCGACCCGCTCGTCGCGCGCGACTTCGAGATGGCGCTCGAGAAGATCGCACCGGAGGGGTGGGGCTGGCAGCACATCGAGGAGGGTGAGGAGAACGCGCCGTCCCACATCCGCGCAGCGTTGATGGGGCCGCAGGTGCTGATCCCGCTGCGCGCCGACGGCGAGCTCGCGCTCGGGACCTGGCAAGGCATCTTCTTCTGCGAGCTCGACGGTCCACGCACACGCAGCGTCTTCGTCTCTGTGCTCGCGTAGGAACCAGGTTCCGACCTGCGACCAGCGCAGGACCCTCGTGCACTCGGAACCTGGTTTCATGAGTTTCGGCCGCGCGGGCGCGGGGCGATTCGAAACTCGGCAACCTGGTTGAAAACCGAACCAGGTTGCGGGAGGCTCAGGTTGCGGGAGGCAACTTACGTCCGGGGCTTCGGAGCAGACCAGCGGAACCGTAGGGCCGCGAGCCGGATCCCCGTAGCGAGGATCGCCGCGCCGAGCTCGACGCTCGGTGACCGTGAGACCGTCGCGACGATGATCCCCGCGACGGCTGCCGGCGTCGCATAGATGTCGCTGTGCAGGATCACGGGCACATCGCCGGCCAGAAGATCGCGCGCGACTCCGCCGCCGACCGCGGTGATCACACCGATCACGACCGCGCCGACAGCGGGCACGCCGTGCTCCAGCGCTTTGGCGGTGCTGCTGACGGCGAAGAGCCCGAGGCCGACGGCGTCGAAGACCAGCACCATGCGCCGTGCGCGCGTGACCGCGGCGGGAGCGGCGAAGCCCACGAGCCCGGCGGCCGCAGCGGTCGCCAGGTAGCCCCAATGCGTGATCGCGACCGGCGGTGTCGCCCCGATCAGCACGTCGCGGATGATCCCGCCGCCGAGCCCCGACGCCACGGCGAGCACGACGACGCCGAAGATGTCCATGCGCTTGCGCACGGCGAGGAGGGCGCCTGAGAGCGCGAAGGCGAAGGTGCCGATCAGGTCGAGCGCGTGAAGCATCGGGGTGGCCGCTACCTTCCATCACATGGCTGCCCCCGTCCAGCGCGACCAGGAGCTCGAGCTCACCGTCGATTCGCTCGCCTACGGCGGCAACGGGGTCGCCCGCCTGGACGGCTTCGTCGTCTTCGTACGTAGCGGCCTGCCCGGTGACACCGTGCGCGCGCGCGTGACCAAGGTCCAGCGCCGGCACGCCGAGGCGCAGGCGACCGAGATCCTCGCCTCCGGCCCGCAACGGGTCGACGCGCCGTGCGCCCATTACCCGGCCTGCGGCGGCTGCCGCTTCCAGGACCTCGCCTATGACTCCCAGGTCGCGACGAAGGAGCAGTGGGTGCGCGACTCCCTGCAGCGCCTTGCCGGCCTCGCCGATCCGCCGCTCGAGCCGATCCTGCCCGCCGCATCCCAGTTCCACTACCGCAACAAGATGGAGTACTCCTTCGCGCAGACAGAGGACGGCCCGACGCTCGGCCTGCACAGGGCGGGCCGCTGGGACGAGGTGCTCCGGATCGACGAGTGCTGGCTCGCGAGCGCCGCAGGAAACGCAATTCGCAATCGCGTTCGCGAATGGGCGCGCGAGGAGAAGCTTCAGGCCTACGACCAGGAGACCCACGAGGGCTACTTGCGCCACCTCGTGATTCGCGAGGGACGCAACACCGGCCAGGCACTCGTCCAGCTCGTGACGGCGCGCGGGGAGCGCTTCGACCGTGAGCGGCTGATCGAGGTGCTGACCGAGATCCCCGAGGTCCGCTCGATCCACTGGGCGGTCAACCGTGGCGTCGCCGAGGTGACGAATCTGCCGACCGAGCTCCTCTGGGGCGAGGATGCGATCGAGGAGGAGATCGACGGCCTGCGCTTCCGTGTGCGGCCGAACGCCTTCCTGCAGACGAACACCGAGATGGCGACGCAGCTCTACGCGCTCGCACGCGAGTACGCCGGGCTGACCGGCGGCGAGACGGTCTACGACCTCTACTGCGGCATCGGCACGATCGGGCTCTCGATGGCTGCGAAGGCGATGACCGTGTGGGGAATCGAGATCTCCGAGGAGTCCGTCGCGTGTGCGATCGAGAACTCCGAGCTGAACGGCATTGGGAATGCGGCGTTCTTCGCCGGCAACGTCGGCGAGGTCCTGGCCGACCTGCGCCAGCGCGCTGGCGACCCGGATGTCGTCGTCGTCGACCCGCCGCGAGCCGGGCTCGCGGGCAAGGCGCTGAAGCGACTCGGCGAGATCGGCGCGCCGCGCGTCGTCTACGTCTCGTGCAACCCGACGACACTCGCCGGCGACCTGAAGCGGCTGAGTGACGATTACGGCTACCGGCTCGTGAAAGCCCGTCCCGTCGACATGTTCCCGCATACCCCGCACGTCGAATGCGTCGCATTGCTCGAGCGCGATCGGCAAGTGGCGCCCGAAACCGCGTGACGACGTTCGTCTGCAAGGCCTGCGGGACGCAATACCCGCCGAGCGAGGAGCCGCCTGGTGCCTGCCCGATCTGCGAGGACGCACGCCAGTACGTGCCGCACGACGAAGGGCAGCTCTGGCTGACGTGGGACGAGGTCCGCTCCGGCCGGCGCGCCGAAATCCGCGACGACCACGGGATCCTCGGCATCGGCAGCGACCCCGGTTTCGCAATCGGCCAGCGCGCGTTGCTCGTGAAGAGCACGGCGGGGAACGTGCTCTGGGACTGCATCACCTACCTTGACGACGAGATCGTCGAGCGGATCGCGGCCGAAGGCGGGCTTGCGGCGATCGCGATCTCGCACCCGCACTACTACTCCGCGATGATCGAGTGGGCGCACGCGTTCGCCTGCCCGATCCTCATCCATGAGGCCGAGCGGAAGTGGGTGATGCGCCCCGACCCGTCGGTGCAATTCTGGAGCGGCGAAACGCATTCACTCGGCGGGGGCGTCACCCTCGTCCGGTGTGGCGGCCACTACGAGGGAGCGCAGGTGTTGCACTGGCGCGAGCAGCGGGCCCTCTTGAGCGGCGACACCGTGCAGGTGATCCCGGACCGTCGTTTCGTGTCGTTCATGTACTCGTACCCCAATCTGATCCCGCTGCCTGCCGCCGCGGTCGAGCGGATCGCCGCCGCACTCGAGCCGTTTCAGTTCGACACGATCCACGGGGCGTGGTGGGACCGGTTCATCGACGGCGACGGCTCGAACGTCGTCCGCCGGTCGGCCGAGCGCTACGTCCGCGCCGTCACGCCTCCGGGACTGGCTTCGTGAGCGGCGCGCGGTCGCCCGGCCCGGGGCTACCGCGCATGCGCCGCCAGATCAGGTCGACATTCGGAACGAGGAACCCGATCGCGATCGCAGGTAGCGCGGGGAGGCCGTTCAGGTTCAGCCAAACGGTGATCGCGATCGTGCCGCCGAGGGCGGCGACCATACAGGCCCAGGTCAGATAGACCCGCAGCCCGAACCGCGCCGCCGCCGCCAAGAAGAGGGCGAAGAAGAGCAAGTCGGGGATGCCGAGGTTCGCAGCGGCATGCTCGCCGGGGACGGGGAACGCGAACGACAGCACGGTGAACACGTGCTCGTGGTGCGCCACGATCGTCTTGGTCGGGCCGCGCCAGACCGAGTACGCGTCGACCCACGGGATGATCGACGCGACGATCACCACCCACGGCAGCGTCTCGAAGAAGCCGAGGAACCACCAGCCGAGAAGCGTCGTCGCGCCGAGCCGTGCGAAGTTCGCACCGATGTCGAGGTGTGCGACGGTCAGCAGGGCGGCGAGGACGGCGAATGCGACGCCGACGGGCAGGCGCAAGGGCGCCTCGCGCAACCGCAGCGCGACGAGCACCAGGCCAAAAACGGCAGGCATCAGCACGCACGCGATCCAGGCGATGTCCCACCAGGTTCCCGCCCGCCAGAGATGCGTCGAGACCGAGTAGTAGACGAGGAGCGGGCCTAGTAGGGCGGCAAGGCGGCCCACCAGGGGCCAACTGATTTGAACGCGTTCCAAAATGCGGTTTTCGCCGGCGCTTCATCGAGCGCCGAGTCGATATCGGGCACGGCCAGGGCCTCGATCGTCGGCGTGAAGCGCTGCAGCTCGCCGAGCGTGGCGGCGACCGGCTGCGACAGCGGGAACGCAAGCCCGTTCAGGAACTCGAGCGCGTCTTCCCCCATCACGACGACGAGCTTCGGCTCGACGATCCGCAGCTCACGGGCGAGCCATTCGCCGGCGAGGGCCGGCTCGCAGCCCGCGAACTTCACCGCGTTCGTCCCGTAGACCTCCATCGGATCCACGTGCAGGCGCTGCAGCGACTTGATCAGCGCGTTGCCTGCACGGCCGTGGAAGGCGACGCCCTCCTGCAGCTCTTGCGCCTGCGCCCCGAACTTCAGCAGGAAGATGTTCGCGAGCGGGTGGCCCGTGGGCAGCGCGGTAGGAGCCCCATCCGCGGCTTGCGCGATCTCGTGCGAGAGGCGATTGATCTCGGTGATCGCCTTGCGGAGATAGCGCTCATAGATCTCGTCGGTGGTCACGGAAGAGGCCACAGCGGCACGGGGACCTTTCGGCTTTAGCGGACCTTCTCCTTGACCTGTGCGACCCACTTGAGTGACTGCAGGTAGGCGAGGGACTTCGGGCGGCGGAGAACCTCGGCGCTGCGCAGGGAGATCATGAACTCCTCCGGGTCGCGGAACGCGCGCATCCGGAGCGCCCCGGTTCCGACGCCCTGCAGCACATGAGCGTCGGAACCGGCGCCCATCGTCAGGTTGTACTTGCGGGCAAAACGGAGGGCCTCGTCGTTAAAGGCTTCGAAGAGGAGGCGTGCGTTGTAGACCTCGAGGACGTCGATCTCGGCGATGTTCCGGTGCAGTGTCCGCGGGTCGGGAATCGCGTGCAGCCGGTCGAACGGATGCGGGACATAGACGAGGCCGCCCTGCTCGCGGATCGCGGCGACCGTGTCGGAGAAGCTCATGCCGCGAGGGATCTCGCGCTCGAGGAACAGCCCGATCACCTCGCCCTGGTCGTCGGTCTTCACCTCCTCGCCGCGGATGACGATGAGATCGCGTCCCTGCGCGTAGTCGGCGGCTTCGAGTGCCCCCCCGAAGACGTTGTGGTCGGTGACGGCAATCGCGCCGAGCCCTTCGGACTCTGCGTGGTCGATGAGCTCTTCGGCGTCGATGCTGCAGTCGTGCGACCAGGCGGTGTGCATGTGCAGGTCGGCGATGATCCAGGGCCGGTCGGAGAGCGGCTCGCTGGGCTTGCGCTTGCGTCGCCGCGTGCCGAGAGTCGTGTAGATCGCGTCCAACTCCGCGGCGACTGCTGCGAACGTGTGCTGTTCGGCGTCCGCGCGCGCAGACGCACCCTCCCGTGCGCGTAGTTCGTCGTCGTCGGCGAGCCGCGCCGCCGCGGCGGCGGCGAGCTCGGGTTGGAGCTCGACCCCGCGCGGGCGGGCGATCGCGCAGCCCGATGCTGCCGCCTCGAGG
>JBAQHS010000167.1:0-4577 GCA_049288455.1 Gaiellaceae bacterium
TGCGTGAGCGGCGCCTGCGGCGCGAACGTGGTGGGCGAGCGGCCGAGGACACCCGCCTTGGTGACCGCGCGGATCTCGGGCGCGGCCCAGTTGCGACCCGACGCGCCGGCGCCGAGCGAGCACGCGAGGACGCTCGCGAGTGCGAGCAGGACGATGCCAAGGATGCGGCGAGCGATGATCAAGCGTGTGGACCCCGTTCATGAGGTCGGCGCACGGTCGCTCGCCCAAGATCCCCCGAAGGGTGGAGCTATGCCGGACCGGTCGGCGGCGGCGTGCCGCGAACCGGCCCGGCGCGACGGTTCCTACGGCCAGTAGCCGGTGGCGTCGGCCCCGAAGAGGGCGGCGACGAGCATGGCTGCGGCAGCAGCAAGCGATACGTAGTAACGCATGTGGGCTGTCTCCTCATACCTGCGGTTGACGCTGACAGCCCCCGGGGGCAACGGTCATTCTTCCTGCCCGAGCCCAAGATGTAACGATCGTCAGGCAACGCCATTGACGGGAGGCAATAGACTGTGGGCATGCCTCGTTCCCTCACCACCCACATCGACTCGCCGCGCGAGCTCGGGATCCGCCTCAAGGCGGCGCGCGAGCGGGCCGGCATGTCGCAGCGGCAGCTCGCCTTCCCGGGCTGCACCGCTGCCTACATCTCGCGCCTCGAAGCCGGCGCGCGCGTGCCGTCCCTGCAGATGATCAACCAGCTCGCGCTACGCCTCGAGGTGACCGGCCAGTGGCTCGCGACCGGCGTCGACGCGGCCGTGCTCGAGCCGGTCGAGCTGCTCGAGGCGGAAGTCGCATTGCGGCTCGGCGAGACCGACGAGGCTGAACGCCTGTTCAGCGCCCATCTGGACGCCGACGATCCCGCGCGCGCGGCCGCGCTTGCGGGGCTCGGGCAGATCTCATTCCGCGCCGGGCGGTTCGAGGAGGCGATCGAGCGTCTCGAGCAGGCATACGCCCTGCGCGCGAAGCGCGCACTCGCTGACCCTGCCGCGGTCGACACGCTCGGTCGTGCCTACGCGGCGTCGGGCTCGCCGGAGCTGTCGATCTCGCTGTTCGAGGCCGCGGCGGCCGATGCGCACACCGCCGGCGCGCTGATCGAGGAGCTGCGTTTTGCCGTGCTGCACGCGAACGCTCTCATCGACAGCGGCGCGATCAGGCGGGCGGAGCAGGCGCTGACCGACGTGATTCGCATCACCGACGAGATCGCCGACCCGGTCGCGACCGCCCGGCTGTTCTGGACCCAGTGCCGCCTGCACACGGCGCGCCACGAGCCACAGATGGCCAGCCGCTACGCCCGTCGTGCGCTCGAGATCCTGGAGCGCACCGAGCACGACGCGTATGTCGGCATGGCCTACCACCTGCTCGCGATCACCGAGATCGATGCCGGCAACGACGAGACTGCGCTCGATCACCTCGAACGCGGCCGCAGCCTGTTCGGTGACGATCTGACGGCGAAGGACGAAGCGAAGTTCTCGATCGAGGAGGCACGAGCGCTCGTCGCTCTCGGACGCAACAGCGACGCTGCGCGGGTCGCCGCCCGCGCGCTCGGGGTCATCGACGCCATCAGCCCGGCCGACCGCGGCCGAGCCTACCTCGCCCTCGGGGACGTCTTCGTCGCTGCGGACGATCGCGAGCGCGCCGAGATGCTCTTCGGCCAGAGCCTCGACCTGCTGAGTGAGCATGGGAAGAACCACGTGCTCGAAGCTGGCCGGAGGCTCGCCGATCTGCTCGAGGAACGAGGCGATGCGGCCGGTGCACTGTCGGTGTTGAAGCGGGCCGCCGCAGTCGCGTCGACGCCCGCCCCAGCGCGAGTCTGACGCCTCTTACCGGTGGCGCCTGCGCGCGCGGTTCGGCGCCTCGTCCGCGAGCGTCGTGACGCGCACCGCGCGAAAGCCGCCCTCGACGTCGGCCGCTTCCCGCTCGAACGTCAGCGGCTTGCCTGCCATTCGATCGCCCAGAACGATCCCCGGGGCGAAGCCGGATTCCTCGACGAGGAGGCGTTCACCGTCCTCGGTGCGGATGTAGCCCATTCGCTTCTCCGGGTTGAACCAGATCAATGTGCCGCGCATCGTTCCCCTTTCGTGCATCAGCGTCCGCCCGCCAGGCGATCGGTCTCGAGGAGCGTGAGACATCCCGGGCAGACCTCTTCGTCCTCAATTGTGACCCAAGTTGACCGGTCTTCGGCGTCTCGTGACGATCTGGCACAGCGAGCGCAGGTTTCAACCTCGTTTTCCTCGGGGTTCGCGCTCATCCGCGCGGCAGCACGTAGAAGGCGATTGCGGCGTACTGGCAGGCAGCCGCAGCGAGCGTGCAGAGGTGAAAGATCTCGTGGTAGCCGAGGAGCGCCGGCCGTGGGTCGGGGCGCTTGAGGGCGTAGACGATCGCCCCTCCCGTGTAGAAGAGGCCGCCGACGAAGAGCAGGATGATCCCGGCAGCGCCGACCTTCGCGAACTGCGAATACGCGACGACGCCGAGCCACCCGAGCGCGATGCCGATCGCCGCGGAGAGCCGCTTCGGAGCGCGCACCCAGATCACCTTCAGCGCGATCGCGATCGCGACCCCGGTGTAGACGATCGAGAGCACGACGATCGCCCAGGCGTGCGAGAAGACGATGAGCCCGAACGGCGTGTAGGTCCCGGCGATCAGGAGGTAGACGCCCGCATGGTCGGCTCGCGCGAGCCACGAGCGCACCACCGGTGACCACGTCGGCCGGTGGTAGAGGGCGCTGATCCCGAAGCAGGCGGCGAGGCAGCTCGAGAAGACGATCGCCGAGATACGGGCTCGGCCGGGCTCGGCGAGAATCGTCAACGGGATCGCGAGGGCGACGGCGGCAAAGAACCCGACTTCATGGAAGACGCCCCGTAGACGCGGCTTGACACGCGCCTGAATCTGCCCTGCTGCGGCTATCTCGGAGGCCTTCCTCTCGCTACTCGGGTGGCGCCAGAGTAGATGATCCCGCCCCCCGCTTGTGCGAACCATTTTCACCCCAGCTACACTCTGGGCTTGGAACTGAGCGAGTCTCGACGGTGCGCATTTGCACCTTCTTGCCCGTTCATGAAGTTGGCAAGGAGGTGAAAGAGATATGGCAAGCGGAACCGTCAAGTGGTTCAACGCGGACAAGGGCTACGGCTTCATCACACCTGATGAGGGCGGAAAGGACCTGTTCGTGCACTTCAGCGCGATCCAGAGCAGCGGCTACAAGTCGCTCGCCGAGGGCGCAAAGGTCGAGTACGAGGCTCAGGAGGGCGATAAGGGCCCCCAGGCAGCGAACGTGACCGTTACGGCGTAACGCCGTCTTTGCGAGCGGCGGGTCCTGCCCGCCGCTCGCCGATATTCCGAAAGGAGGGGAGCGCATTGGCGCAACAGAAGGAAGAGAAGGTCGAGATGACGGGCGAGATCGTCGAGGCGCTCCGGAACGGCATGTTCCGCATCCAGCTCGACAACGGGCACGAGACTCTCGGCTACACGGCAGGGAAGATGCGGCGGTATCGCATCCGGATGAATCCGGGCGACCGCGTGCGCATCGAGCTGTCGGCCTACGACCTCGGTCGCGGGCGGATCGTCTACCGGATGCGTCCGGGCGACGAACGCGAAGCCTGAGCGGCTCTACGTCGGCAGCGGTTCGAGCACGACGACGGGGATCTCACGCGTCGTCCTGCGGGCGTACGCGAGGTAGCCCGGCGCGCGCTCGGTCACCCGCGCCCAGAGCTCGGCGCGCTCCTCGCCGGAGGTCGTCCGAGCAGCGACGCGGAAGTGCTGTCGCCCGATCTGCACCGCTGCGGTCGGTGAGCGCTCGAGATTGAGCCACCAGTTCGGTGGCTCGTCCATGCCGCCGAACGACGCGATCACGACGAACCCGCCGTCGGTCGGAAGCGCGCAGAGCGGCGTCGTGCGCGGCTTTCCGGTCGTGCGGCCGACGGTCGTGAGGAGCACGACCGGCAGGCTCCAGATCCTCGCGCCGACACGGCCGCCGCTCGCGCGGTAGAGCACGCGATGGATCGCGCCAAGGGTTCTCGCCGTGGGCGGAACGAGCGCGCGTCTCATTCGGTCCATCGTCGCCACGCGTCGGCGGCGCGTCAAATTGTGACGGTCGGTTCAGGCGGCGATGCGATGCGCTTCCCGCGCGCCGGCGAGCATCGCTCCCGCAACGACGCCGTAGGCATCGCCCCAGGCGGTCGCGAAGCGGTCGTCCCACTCGACGCCCGCGACCGCGGCCATCGCTTCGATCAAGATCGTCCCCACCACCGGATAGTGCTCGGAACCCGACAGCGTGGGCGCCCGCGCGCAACCTGGAAGTGCTCTCAAAATGACGTTCGTCGATCCGGGCGAGCGCGGCCGGGCGACACAACGCTCATTCTGAGAGGGCTTCCTGGTTCGGGGTGACGGTCTCATGTGGTCGTCGCAATGATCTGGTCGAAGGCTTCTGATGGTTTCATCCATTTGAGTGTCTGTAGAGGTCGTCCGTTGAGCTCGTCGGCGACGCGGTTGAGGTCGGCTTGGCTGTAGCGGCTGAGGTCGTCGCCTCTGGGGAAGTACTGACGCAGGAGCCCGTTGGTGTTTTCGCTTGTGCCGCGCTGCCA
>JBAQHS010000168.1:0-1653 GCA_049288455.1 Gaiellaceae bacterium
GCGCGGGTGTGACTGCCGCAAAGACCGCGACGCCGGCGAGAATCGCGAGCGGAAGTGTTAACGGCAGCAGGACGCTAAAACCGCGCCCGTCTGAGGCGGGGACGGCCGGGGAGCGTAGCGCGCTCACTGATCGATAATCGCACGGAATCAGGCCCGGAGCCAACTAGCCGGCTCTCGAACAACGCAGCGACAGTTCACCCTTTCGCGGCCTCACGCCGTCTCAGGCCCGCGCTAGATTGGGCCGGGTGAAGCGCCTCGTCGACCTATTGCTGATCTCAACCCTGCTCGTCGCGGGTGGGATCGGCGCCTACTTCATCGGCCACCGGGTCGACCACCTCTCCAACCAAGCGGCGTCGCAGGATTCCGAGCTGAACGGCACCACGACCGTCGTGACGCACAACTCATCGGGACGGATGATCGACGGGCACCACATCACCCCGGTCCTCATCGGAGTCACGATCGCCGCGATCGTGCTCGCGCTCATTGCTGCGTCGGTGATCAACGCCGCGGTGAAAGCACGGAAGCGTGAACGCTGGCGCGTCTCCTGACCGACGCCGCGTTCATTCGCTCTTCACACCAGGGCTGACCTCAAGCTCCGCCTCCGAACGCCGATAGTGAAAAGGTGTTCTCGGACGCCGTCCTGCTCGCTGCTGCTGCGAGCCTCTTCTGCTGCTGGGCTGCCCTCGGCGCCTGGGTGCTCGTCGACCGCTTCCGGCATGACCGCGCTCGCGACTGGAACCGGCTCGACGCCGAGGCGTATGCCCGCGGCCGCCTCGACCTGACGAGCATCGGACGACGCCGCCTGACCCAGCTTGCGCTCGGGCCGAGCTCACCGGCCGCCGCCGCGGCGGCCAGCTGCCTGGTCGGCGCACGCTGGTTTCCACTCGTCGCACGGGCAAGCGTCCCGGGCCAGAGCCGAACGCGCCTCCAAGCGCTGACGATCCTCGTCCGCGCAGGTTTTCCCGACAGCCTGGCGCTGATTCGAAGTGCCATCGCAGAAAACGACCCGGCTCTGACGACCGCTGTCCTTCGCCTCGCCGGGGAGCGGCAGACCGAGGAGGCCGATGCGCTCCTCCTCGAGGTTCTGGTCACCGGGGCGCATCCTCGCGCCCGGACGGCAACGGAGCTCGAGCCGAGAGCCGCCCGTTTGCGAGAGCGCCTGATCGCGCTCGTGTCGGACGACGACCCGGCTCTTCGCTACTGGGCGATCACCCTGCTTGCACCCGAGATGGGCGATCCGCCCGTCGCCCTCGCAGTGGCGTCTCGCGCCGGCGACGACGATGCGAATGTGCGCGCCTCGGTCGCTGAGGCGCTCGGGAGCGTCGATGCCCGCGTCGCGCGCCCTCTGCTGCGGCGGTTGCTGACCGACGACGCATTCTTCGTTCGCTCGCACGCGGCTCGCGCCGTGGCGAAGGCCGGTGACGGTGTCCTCGCCGGCAAATTGCTGCCGCTGCTCGCGGATCAGAACTGGTGGGTGCGCGCAGCTGCGAAAGAGAGCCTGCTCCAGCTCGGGAGTGAAGGTCTGAAGGTGGCACAGACCGCTCTTCGCCACCGCGACCGGTTCGCACGTGACGGCGCCCTCGAGATCATTCTCGGCTCGGGGCAGCTGCAGGAGCTGATCGCGGCTGCCGACGATGGGGACAAAGCCGCCCG
>JBAQHS010000169.1:0-7560 GCA_049288455.1 Gaiellaceae bacterium
TCGGCCGGCTCGAACGACGGGTCGCGGTAGACGGCTCGCGCCTGCGTGATGAGAACGTCACGGCGCTCGATCGAGCTCGGATCGAGCAACCGCTCGAGCCGGTCGAGGCGTCCGGCGGCGACACGCGCAAGCGCGGCGCGCGCCGTGTCGTCGAGCTGCGGCGCCCGGGCGTCGACAAGCTCGCGGATCGCGCGTTCGGAGAGCCGGCTGAACGGCACGAGCTGGCAGCGTGAACGGAGGGTGTCCGGAATCGACCCGAGGTCGTCGGCGATCAGGACGATCACGGCATAGGAAGGCGGCTCCTCGAGATCCTTCAGGAGGGCGTCTGCCGCGTCCTCGTTCAGCAAGTGCGCGTGCTGGATGAGGTAGACCCGCCGATCGGCCTCGAACGGCCGCATGTGCAGGTCGCGGCGCAGCTCACGGATCGCGTCGATGCGGATCATCTCCCCGAGCGCGTCGAGCTCGTAGAGATCGGCGTGGAACTCGCGATCGGTGCCGAGCAGCGAGCGCGCGAACGAACGCGCGACCTCGCGCTTGCCGACACCGGGTGGGCCATGGAACAGGTACGCGTGCGCCGGGCCTTCACGCAGCGCGGCGTCGAGCATGCGGCCGGCCTCGGCGTGCTCAGAGAAGCGAACGAATGTGCTCACGGACCTCCTCCCCGATCTCGTCTGCGGGGCGGTCGCCGTCGAGCGCGACGATGCGCTCGGGATACGACGCAGCGAGCGACCGAAACGCCTGGTCGGCGCGCTCCATGAACTCCGCCGTCTCGCGCTCGATGCGGTCGCGGTACTCGCCGCCGCGGCGGCGCGCTTCCTCGGGATCGATCAGGACGAGAAAGGTCCGATCGGGGAGCAGGCCGCCCGTGACGGCGAGGTTGAGCTCGAGCACACGGGCCTCGCCGAGGCCCCGCGCGATTCCCTGGTAGGCGACCGACGAGTCGAGATAGCGGTCGCAGACGACGTCCTCGCCCCGCTCGAGCGCGGGCCGGATCGCAAGCTCCACGTGCTCGGCGCGTGCGGCTGCAAAGAGCGCAGCCTCAGTCCACGGCGAGAGCTCGTCGCCGTGGAGCACGAGGTCGCGCACCGCCTCGCCGACCGGCGTGCCGCCGGGCTCGCGGGTCGCGAGGACCGTGCGTCCTTCCCGGCGGAGCCAGTCGGCGAGCAACTCCGCCTGCGTGCTCTTGCCGGACCCGTCGAGTCCTTCAAACGTCACGAACATCCGCCGCCTAATCTACGGCCTCCATGCGGGCGGTCGTCACCGGCGGTGCAGGCTTCATCGGGTCCAGCCTCGTGGACTCGCTCCTCGCGCGCGGTGACGACGTGACGGTGGTCGACAACTTCGTCTCGGGGAAGCGCGAAAACCTGAGCTCGGGAGCGACCCTGCTCGAGCACGACATCCGGGAGCCGTTCTCGCTCGAGGCCGATGTCGTCTTCCATCTGGCGGCGCAGGCCGATGTGCAGACCTCGATGAAGCGCCCCGGCTACGACGCCGAGGTGAACGTCGTCGGCACCGTCAACGTGCTTCAGGCGGCCGGGAGCGCACAGGTGATCTTTGCGTCATCGGGTGGCGCGGGCTACGGCGAATGCACCGAGCCCGCGGCCGAAGACGCGCCGTTTCTGCCCGAGTCGCCGTACGGCATCGCGAAGAAGTGCGGCGAGGAGTACCTCGCGGGCTGGAACCGCGTTCACAGCACAGAGCACGTCTCGCTGCGGCTCGGCAATGTCTACGGCCCGCGGCAGGATGCGGGGCTCGAAGGCGGGGTCGTCGCGATCTTCCTCGAGCGGCTCGCGCGCGGCGAGCAGACGCTGATCTTCGGCGATGGGTCGCAAAGCCGCGATTTCGTCTACGTCGGCGACATCGTCTCCGCCTTCCTCGCGGTCGTCGGACAAGGCGGCGGCCCGTTCAACGTCGGCACAGGCGCGGACACGACCGTCGCCGAGTTGCACCGCGCCTGCGCAGCGGTCGCCGGCGCGAGGAGCGAGCCGCAATTCGAAGCGGCGAGGCTGGGTGACATCCAACGATCGGTGCTCGACGCCGGGCGGATCGAGCGCGAGCGGGGCTGGCGCGCCGAGGTCTCGCTGGCCGACGGTCTCGCGCGAACATGGGCGTGGATGCAGGAAGCGCAGGCGGTGTAGCGAAAACGGGCAGCCGTGGACGCGCCGCTCCCAGCCCCCGATGCCCTGATCCGCCCGTGGCGGACCGCCACCCTCGTTGCGAGCCTCGTCGCGGCCGTCGAGCTCGTCCTCCTCCTCGGCGCTGGGACGTTGATCCTCGCCAAGCCCTTCTCACGCATCGTGCGCAAGCACGCGGAAGCTGCGGCACTCGCCCCTGCCCACACGCCGAGTCCCGCTGTCCTGCGGAAGACGGTGGTGACGCTGCCGAAGCTCACGCGCAGCGAGACGGGCGTCTTTGTCCTGAACGGGAACGGCCGCTCAGGTGCCGCCGCCGGTGAGTCGCGGAAGCTGGCGGGCTTTGGCTACAAGGTGCCGGGCACCGGCAACGCCAAGCGCCAGGACTATGCGACCACCGTCGTCATGTTCCGCCGCGGCTATGAGGCCGAGGCGCACCGGCTTGCCCGTGACATGCACGTGAGGATCGTGGGGCCGCTCGACGGCCTGAAGCCGTCAGCCCTGCACGGCGGCCAGCTCGCAATCCTGCTGGGCGCGCGCTAGCACACGCCTTTCCCGAGGTTCACGCGGTCGAGCGCGGTGTTGTAGTCGTTCCCGCCGTCTTCCGACCGCGCTTTCTGGTCGAGCTCGGTGTATTTCTCGAGGTAGGTGTACGCGCTCGAGTAGCAACCGATCCCGAATGCGTACTCGCCGGCTGCGAGCCAGGTCGCCGGGTTGGCCGGCTGACGGTGAACGGCGTCGACGTAGTAGCCGAAGGCGACCCGTGGCGGATCGTTGCGCTGCTCGGCGGCGAGCGCCTTCGCCCAGTACGGCTCGATGAGCAACGGGTCGACGGAGTGCGCGCGGTTTGCGAGACGGATCGCGTGCGCGGGCGGTGAGGCGCCGAGCGCGTCGCTCGCCCAGCGATCGCCGAGCCAGGGCAGGAGCAGAACACCGAAGGCGAGCAGCGCGACGCCCGTCGCGGCGAGCAATCCGAACGGCGAGCTTCCGCGCCGGGGCACGCCCCCGGCGAGCGCGCCTGCGACGATGAAGGCGGGCACCGAGACGGCTGCGAAGTCCCAGTCGACGTCGACGAGGCTGTGCACGAGGTAGGCCGGAAGGAGCAGCGCCAGCGCGAGCTCGTGCCCGCGCGGTCGCCCCCAGACGGGGCGCACCAGTGCTGCGAGCGCGACGACTGCGAGCAGCAGGCCGACAATTCCCGCCTCGGTGAGGAACTGCAGCGCCAGGTTGTGCGGCTCGATCGTCACGTCGAGATAGGTGGCGCGATACAGCAGATTCGTGAGCTGGAACGTCCCCGCGCCGGTTCCGGCGAGGCGGTGATGCTGCCAGCCATCGATCGCCTGGTGCCACCAGACGAAGCGGAAGTTCGAGCTCGTGTTGGCCAGGCGGCCGCCGCCGTTACCGACGGCCCCGGAGCCGCCGCCCTTGAGGACGACGACCACGGCGAGCGCGATCACAACCGCGGCGCCGGCCGCGACGAGCACCCGGCGTGACACGCGAGGCACCGGCACACGCCGCAGGAGGACCGTCGCAACTGCCCCGGCCGCGAGCAGGGCGCCGAAGATGAGCCCGTCGCGCCAGCGCACGTGGGACGACTGCCCATCGCCGGTCACACCGGGGAGTGCAAAGGCGATCCCGACGACGGCGGCTGCCGGCAGCGCGCCGGCCAGGAGGGTGCGGGCGCTCTCGGTTCGCTCGCTGTCGAGTGCCAACCAGGCGCCGACGAGGAGCACAGCCGTGACGATCCCTCCGCGCGAGAAGGTGAGAAGGAGCGCCGCGAGCGCGGCGTAGGTGAGCAGCGCGCCCTCGAGGCGTCGCCGCCAGAGCGCGAGCACGAGTGCGAAGGCAGCGAGGATTGCCAGCTGGTTCCAGAGGCCGACCGGCCCGCGCAGGCGTCCGACGCCGGGCGGCCCGTAGTCGTAGAGAAACGGCAGCACCTTGCCGAGGAGCGACCAGACGACGAGCGCGGCGAGCAAGGCCATCAGGCCGAGCGCGAGCTCGCGCCGGCGGTCTGCGAGCCAGAGGCCGAGGACGGCGCAGAGGAGGTAGACGAGCGCCCGGTTCGCGTACTCCCACGAGTGGTCGGGCAGGACCGACCAGGAGATCGAGAGCGCGAGCCATGCCGCGAGCAGCGCGAGCGGCAGGAGGAGCGGCCAGCCCGAGGGGGTGCCGCGGAGGCCGAGCGCGGCGAGCACCGCCAGCAGAGCACCGCCGCCGAGCCAGGGCAGCGATCCGTAGCCGGGGCCGCCACCGAGGAAGAGGGCGGCGGCAGCGAGGATGAGCGAGGCAGCGAGGGGCAGTTCCCTGATCGCCCGCATCTGGAGCGAAGCTACCACCCGCCGCTCGTGCGTCGGGGTGGTGGTGGGCCAGCTTGACGGAACGCTTACCGCACCATCATCTGGCGCGGTTCCGCCGTTCAGCCCGTTACTTCGTGGCGCGACCGGATTGGTAGTTCTCCCCGGCCGAGCCTGACCGCTGACTCACGCGAACGTCCAAGTTCAGATCTTGGACCCGCTTCGCCTCGACCTCGGCCTCGAGGTCTTCGGGCGTCTTCGCCTTCGGCTTCAACGCGGAGATCAGCTTGGCAAGTGGATTCATGATCTGAGGGTACAAGCAATCCAGCAGCCAAGCCGGTTGGCAATTGGCCGTTCCGAACGACGTCACCGCCTCGGGATCTCGCGTCGCCCGGGTGATCGGTTCACCTGACCCGTCGCCGATCCCGACCAGCTACGTTGAGCGGCGGAACCTGACGGTGCGCACGTCGATTTCGCCGCCTCACTCGCCTCCACCAACGGTTCTCCAAGAAGGTAGAAACCTCGCAGCCGCTGTGTCGCGTCACTTCGCCCACTACAACTTCTGCCGCGTCGAGACGTCTCTAGGACTCACAAAAGCCTTACAGCCAGGTCGTACCGTCGTCCGGCAGCACCACGAGTATCCGAACGCACCTGCCCGCCGTTCCAGCCAGATGACCTCCGTCGCCAAGACGTTCCTCATCGCCGCCCTGCTTGCAGTGGCGCTCCTCGCCGCGGCCGCACGCCCGGCCGCGGCCGCCACCCCGTGCTGGAAGGCGCTCCTGAACGACTGGTACGACGGCCGCATCGACCAGACCTACGCGAGCCACTGCTACACGGAGGCGATCGCCCACCTCCCCTCCGACGTGCAGACCTACTCGAGCGCCCGCGAGGACATCCTGCGGGCGCTGCAGAGCGCCAAGTCACGGGCGCGCAAGCTTGGGAAGACGGTCGGGCCGAACACCCTGATCGGGCCGGCGCCGGGCACCGGCGGCGGGGGTACCACCACGACCGGTGGCGGCGGCGGGCCCGGCGGGAACGGGCCGGCGGGAACCGACGCGAACCGGCACAAGGGGCTCAGCAAGGTTGCCGACAAGCTGAACCCTGGCAGCGCCTCATCACTGCCCGTGCCGCTGCTCGTCCTCGGGGGACTTGCCCTCCTGCTCGTCGCGGCCGGCGGCGCCGGCCTCGCGTACAAGCGCTTCCAGACCCGCCGCCCCGGCGCCTAGCTGTAGCTCCTAGCGGCGGCTGCCGGGGCCGGTTTCCCGGCTCCGTCAGGTCCCCTCCCTATGGTTCCCAAGCTCGCCCATCGGCGTCCGCGCCCACCGCGGCAGACGGTCTCCGCAAACTAGAATTCGAGGTTGGAGGAAGAGAGAAATGGCGTCGCTAGAGCAGGAAAACACAGTTCAGATCCACCCAGACGAGCTCGTCAACCACGCTGTCGACGAGGACGCCACGCTCGCGGTCCGCCGCCTCTTCACGATCGAGGGGCGCGACCCGTTCGACGAAGTCGAGTGGGAGATTCGCGACGCGTTCATCCCGGGCAAGAACGGGCCGACGTTCGAGCAGCGTGACGTCGAGTTCCCGAAGTTCTGGACGCAGACCGCGACGAACATCGTCGCCCAGAAGTATTTCCGCGGCCGGATGACGAGCCCGGAGCGCGAGCGCTCGGTGAAGACGATGATCGGGCGCATCGTCGGCACCGTCGGCACCTGGGGCCGCGACGGTGGCTACTTCGCCTCCGAGGCCGAGGCGCAGACGTTCGAGGACGAGCTGAAGGCGATCCTCGTCAACCAGCTCGCGGCGTTCAACTCGCCGGTCTGGTTCAACGTCGGCTTCGAGGAGAAGCCGCAGTGCTCCGCCTGCTTCATCCTCTCGATCGAGGACAACATGGATGCGATCCTCGACTGGATCCGCCGCGAAGGTGTCATCTTCCGCGGTGGCTCCGGGTCGGGAGTCAACCTCTCGCGCCTGCGCTCCTCGAAGGAGCAGCTCTCGAAGGGCGGCTATGCCTCCGGGCCTGTGTCCTTCATGCGCGGCGCCGATGCTTCCGCCGGCACGATCAAGTCGGGCGGCAAGACACGGCGCGCCGCGAAGATGGTCGTGCTCGACGTCGACCATCCCGACATCGTCGAGTTCATCTGGTGCAAGTCGCACGAGGAGGAGAAGGCACGCGTTCTCGAGGCGGCCGGCTACGACATGTCGCTCGACTCGCCCGACTGGGCGTCGATCCAGTACCAGAACGCGAACAACTCGGTGCGCGTCTCTGACTCGTTCATGGAGGCCGTCGAAGCAGACGCCGACTGGAACCTGACGGCGCGCTCCGACGGCACGGTCGTCGAGACGATGAAGGCGCGCAAGCTGCTGCACGACATCGCCGAGGCTGCGTGGCGCTGCGCCGACCCGGGCGTGCAGTACGACACGACGATCAACGCGTGGCACACGCTGCCGAACTCCGGCCGCATCAACGCGTCGAACCCGTGCTCCGAGTACATGTCGATCGACGACTCGGCGTGCAACCTTGCGTCGCTGAACCTGATGAAGTTCCGCCGCGAGGACGGCGAGCTCGACGTCGAGGCGTTCGAGCACGCATGCGACGTGATGTTCCTCGCGCAGGAGATCCTCGTCGGCAACTCGTCGTACCCGACACCCGAGATCGAGCGGAACGCGAAGGCCTACCGCCAGCTCGGCCTCGGCTACGCGAACCTCGGTGCGCTCCTGATGGCGCGCGGCCTGGCGTACGACTCCGACGAAGGTCGCGCCTACGCAGCGGCGATCACCGCACTGATGACCGGTCGCGCCTACCGCAAGTCATCCGAGATCGCGGGTCGCATGGGTGCATTCGCCGGCTACCGGCCGAACGCTGCGGCGATGCTCGGCGTGATCGCGAAGCACCGCGCGTCGGTGGGCAACATCGCGAACGCCGAGACCGTGCCCGCCGACCTGCTCGGCGCCGCCCGCAAGTCGTGGGACGAGGCGCTCGATCTCGGCGAGGTGAACGGCTACCGCAACGCGCAGGCGACCGTGCTCGCGCCGACCGGGACGATCAGCTTCATGATGGATTGCGACACGACGGGCGTCGAGCCCGACTTCTCGCTCGTCAAGTCGAAGAAGCTCGTCGGCGGCGGCGAGATCAC
>JBAQHS010000170.1:0-10773 GCA_049288455.1 Gaiellaceae bacterium
CTCGCGCACGCGCGCCGCCCTCAACTCGTTTCGGCCGCAACGTGCACCTTTTTGCGTTGCGGGCCTCTTGCGCCCGACGCAACTCCCGACGTACATTCCGGATCCCGCAGGGCACGGAGCGCGAGTAGGTCGAAGCTTCGCTGAGCAACTGTGAAGGGCGCAAGCCCGAATCGGTCGGTCAGTGAGGTGGACGAAAGCGCCACCGGCCCGGCGGGATTTTTCGTTTCTGGCTCGATCCTTTTTAGCTCCGCACCCCCAGCGTCACGGTGACGGTCTGAGTCTTGCCGCCGCGCAGCAGCGCGAGCGACAGCTTGTCGCCGGGAGCGTGCGCGGCAATCACCGCGCGCAGCCGCTCGGCGGTCGTGACGCTCGCACCATCGACGCCGGTGATCACATCGCCGACCTTCAGACCGGCGGCGTTGGCGCCGCTGCCACTCTCGACCGACGCGATCGCGACGCCGTTCAGCGCCGTCTTGACGTTGACGCCGAGCAGCGCGTGCTGCGCCTTCCCGGTTGCGATCAGCTGGTCGGCGATCGAGCGAACGGTGTTCGACGGGATCGCAAAGCCGACGCCGTCGTTTCCGCCCGACTCGCTCTGGATCTGAGCGGTGACGCCGATCACCTTGCCCTCGAGGTTCAGGAGCGGGCCGCCCGAGTTGCCGTGGTTGATCGCCGCGTCCGTCTGGATGGCGCCCTCGATCGGTGTCTCGTCGGGGGCTGCGATCTCACGGTCGACGGCGCTGATGATCCCGCTCGTCACCGTGCCGTCGAGCCCGAACGGATTGCCGATCGCTACGACGCCGTCGCCGACCTGGACGGCGCTCGAGTCGGCGAGCGGAAGCGGGGTCAGCTTCGAGGCGGGCGCCGAGATCCTCAGCACCGCGAGGTCGCTCGAGGTGTCGCTGCCGACGACGGTCGCCTTCCACGTGCTGCCGTCGGAGAGCTTCACGGAGACCGAGCTTGCGCCGTCGATCACATGCTCGTTCGTGACGATGTGGCCGTCGCCGTCGTAGACGAAGCCCGTGCCCGTCGCCGACTCGGTGCCACCGCCTCCGCCTCCGCCGCCGTAGGGGTAGGGCGATTGGGAGCCCGTCGAAGTGGCGTCGACCTCGACCACACTCTTCGTCGACTGCTTTGCGATCTGTCCCAGCGTCAGCGTCGAGGTGGCCGCCACGTTGTTCGCGGAACTGGTCGCCACCGGTGCGGGTGGGGCGGCTGAATGCTGTGAGCTGCCGTGCGAGAGGGCGACCGCCGCCGCGCCTGCGCCGCCGCCGGCAAGCGCCGCAGCCGCGACTGCAACGGCAAGAGTGTTCGCGTTTCTGGGCATGGGTCTCGGTCCTTCCGGTTCGTTTTCGTCCTCCATCAGACCCGCGGCGGCTAGGCGACAGCTGAGGGGGACCTAAGACGAACCTAAAGAGGGCAAAGTGAGGCCCGTGTTCTCGCTGCCGCCCGCGCTCCAGCACCGCGACTTCCGCCTGCTCTGGTCGGGGAGCCTCGCGTCGGGCTTTGCGATGCAGATGGTCTCCGTCGCGGTCGGCTGGCAGGTCTACCTGATCCATCACAGCGCCTTCGACCTCGGGCTGATCGGGCTCGCTGAGTTTGCCCCCGTCCCGCTCCTTGCCCTGCCGGCCGGCCAGCTCGCAGACCGGCTGCCGCGCATCACGGTGGTGATCGTCTGGGGCTTCGCCGATGCCGTCGTCACCGGGCTCTTGCTGCTCGTCACGATCCACGGCGCCCATCAGCTCTGGCCGTTCCTCGCGCTCGCCGCGGCGACCGGGACGCTCGGGGCGCTCGGGAATCCGGCCGGCCGGTCGTTGACGCCGGAGCTCGTCCCGACCGGCTTGCTCACCGGAGCACTCGCGATGCGCTCGGTCGCCGGCCAGGTATCGACGATCGCGGGGCCGGCGGTCGGTGGTCTGCTCTTTGCTCTCCGGCCCGAGGCGGTCTACGGCGCCGGCGTCGTCCTGCTCATCGGGTCGTCGCTCGTCTTGCTGCCGATCTCGCGTCCGGAGCGGATCGCGCAGGCCGATCGCGAGCCGCCCGGCCTGCAGAGCCTGCTCGGAGGCATCCGGTTCATCCGCGGGGCGCCGATCATCCTCGGGGCGATCACCCTCGACCTGTTCGCAGTCCTCCTGGGCGGCTCCGTCGCCCTGCTGCCGCTGTTCGCGAATACCGTTCTCCACACAGGCCCGATCGGACTGGGCGTACTTCGAAGCTCGGTCGCGGTGGGGGCGCTGATCGCGGCGATCCGGATCGCACGCAAGCCGCTCGGGGGGCGGGCCGGGCGCACACTCCTGATCGCCGTCGGGACGTTCGGCGCGAGCATGATCGTCTTCGGTCTCTCACACTGGTTCTGGCTGTCGGCACTCGCACTGGCGGTGAGCGGCTTCGTCGACATGTTCTCGATGAACATCCGCGCGACCACGGTCGCGCTCGCGACCCCGAACCTGCTCCGCGGGCGCGTGAACGCGGTCGAAGGCGTGTTCATCGGTGCGTCGAACGAGCTCGGAGCGTTCGAGTCGGGCGCCGCGGCGGCGCTCGTCGGCGCGGTTCCTGCGGTCGTTGCCGGTGGCGCGCTGACGATCTTGCTGGCGCTCGTCTGGCCGCGACTCTTTCCGGCGCTTGCGAAGGTCGACCGGATGGAAGATGTCTCACCCGCCGCTGCGCGAGAAGTGCTGCCAGTCGGGGGAGCCGGCCCAGCGTCCGCCCCAGAGCCAGCCGACTGACGCGAACGCGCGCACGAGCGCACCGCCGCGTACCGCCATCCCGGGGCGCGCACGCGAACGATCGAGGAAGCGCGCACCGGCCGGTGGGATCACCTTGGTCCCGAGCACGTAGGGATTCTCGACGTCGTTGACATCGATCGCCTCGCCGTAGGCGTGAGCCGACCAGTGCTTCGGCCCGGTTGCGACCGCGTAGCGGCAGTTGAATGCCGAGGTGTTGTCGGCCGCGGCCGAACGGTCGTCGCTTGCCCCGTAGGCAGACACGGGTCGCATCCGCCGGATCGGAAAGCGGTCGGCGTAGAGCCTCCGGAAGACCGTCGTCACCTCCCGCGTGACGACGGCAGCGACGACGAGCTCACCAGCGTGGGGTCGTCCGTCGAAGCCGACGAACGACACACGTAGCCGCCGAAGACTCGAGGGGCCGACCGGGCAGCCGGGACGCCACGAGCGGCCGAGTTGCTGCGCCGTGACAGGGGCGACCGAAGCCTGGAACGGCGGCAGAGCGGCCATCGAGGGGGCAGCGTACTCTGGGCGCCGCAATGCTGACGCTCGCTCTCGCACTTGCGCTGCACGGGTGCCCGCAGCGAATTCAGGTCGTCGCGCCAAGCCTTCGCTCCACGGTCGCGACCGTGTCGCTGCTCGAGTGCGGACGCCGAGTCGCAGGCCCGTGGCCGGCGCGCGTCGGGTACCGCGGCCTCTCGGCCCGTCACCGCGAAGGCGACCGCACGACACCGCTCGGGACGTATGCGCTCGGGCCGACGGTCTATGGGCTGGACGCCAACCCGGGCGTTCGGCTCCGCTACCACCGCCTGACCTGCGGCGACTGGTGGGACGAGGATCCGCGGTCGGCTACCTACAACTCCTTCCGCCATCTCGCCTGTGGGGCGGTGCCGACGTTTGGCGGCGGCAGCGAGGCGCTCTGGCGGGCGAGCGTCGCCTACCGCGAGTTCGCAGTCATCGACTACAACCGCGGCCCGGCGGTGCCGGGCCGTGGCTCGGCGATCTTCCTGCACGACGCGACAGGCCACGCGACGAACGGCTGCGTCTCGCTGCCCCGTCCGGACCTGTTGCGCACCCTGCGCTGGCTGCGCCCCGGCGCGACGATCCGGATTTCGGCGCCGTAAGCTCCGGATTTCGTCGCAAGCAAAGCCCGGCCGGGGACGAATCGTCACGCTCTCGTAACCGTGCCTGGCACCGGCCATGTCCCCCGCCAGCGGCTTCGCTGCAGGGATTACCGCCGCCTGTGGATGAATCGTCACGGTCTCATGCAGGTGCCTGGCACCGGCCGCGGCTTGTTTGGACCGTGCCGAGACTGCATAATTTCCACCCTTCTGTATAGTTCGCAGGGTAATGACGAGTGCTTCGATCATCGGCTGCGCCGGGTACGTGGGTCAGGAGACCCTCGACCGCGTGCTCGCACACCCAGGGCTCGAGGTGGTCGCGCTCGGCTCTGACTCGCTCGCGGGCCGCCCCGCTTCGGCGCTCGACCCGCGCCTCGACGGCTCCCTCCCTGATTTCGTCTCGAACGCCGAGGCTGCTGCCTCCGGCGCCGACGTGCTCTTCCTCTGCCTCGGCCACGAAGACGCCGCCGCGTTCGAGCCGCCCGCAGAAACGGTGGTCGTCGACCTCTCGGGTGCGCATCGCCTCGCTGATCCCGACCTCGCGCGCGCCTGGTACGGCGTCGCGCCCGGCGCCTGGAGCTACGGGCTACCCGAGCTCTCGCCGCCGGAAGGACTTCTGATCGCGAACCCCGGCTGCTATGCCACGGCGGCACTGCTCGCTCTCGCGCCCCTTGCCGGCCACAGCTCGAACGTCATCGTCGACGCGAAGTCTGGCGTCTCTGGCGCGGGCAAGGCGCTGAAGGCGAGCTCGCACGCAGGCTCCGTGCTCGAGAACCTGACGCCGTATGCCGTCGGTGCGCACCGCCACGCGCCCGAGATCGCACAGCAACTCGGCCTGCCGGTCTGTTTCGTCCCGCATCTCCTGCCCGTCCGCCGGGGGCTGCTCGCGACCTGTTACGTGCAGAGCGACGCGGATGTACGCGAACTGATCGACGCGGCCTACGCAGCGAGCCCGGTCGTACGCGTGCTCGCCGAGGGCGTCACGCCCGACCTCGCTCGCGTCCAAGGCACCGACGCCGCCGAGATCGGCGTCTTCGCCGACGGCGCCACCGGGACGGCGATCGTCATCTGCGCGCTCGACAACCTGGGCAAGGGCGCAGCCGGCCAGGCGGTGCAGAACGCGAACCTCGCGCTCGGCCTGGACGAAACCGCCGGGCTGCGCCTGAGTGGAGTGCTCGTATGAGCGTCACGGCCCCGAAGGGCTTCGCCGCCTCAGGCGTCGAGGCGGGAATCCGCCACGCGAAGAAGGATGTCGCACTCGTGCACTCGACGGAGCGCGCGGTCGGCGGTGCGATGTTCAGCCGCAACAAGGTCCAGGCTGCCTGCCTGCAGGTGAACCGCGCGCACCTCGCCGCAGCGGAACCCCAGGTGGTCGTCCTCAACTCGGGCATCGCCAACTCGTCGACGGGCGCGAAGGGTTACGAGAACGCGACCACCACCGCGGCGCACGCCGCCGGGCTCCTCGGGCTCGAGACGAACGAGGTGCTCGTCCTCTCGACCGGCGTGATCGGGATGCACCTGCCGATGGACCGCCTCCTGCCGGGCGTCGACAAGGCGGTTGCCGCGCTCGCGGCCGACGGAGGAAGCCAGGCAGCCGAGGCGATCATGACGACGGACACGACGCCGAAAGAAACGCTCGTCGCGTGCGACGGCTTCACCGTCGGCGGCATGGCAAAGGGCGCCGGGATGATCCACCCCGACCTCGCGACGATGCTCTCGGTGATCTCCACCGACTACCCGCTCGCACCCGGCGAGGCCACGGGCTTTCTCCGGCCTGCGGTCGACGAAACGTTCAACGCGATCACTGTCGACGGCGACTGCTCCACGAACGACACGGTGATCCTGCTCGCAAACGGCGCAAGCGGCATCGAGCGGACGCCCGAGAGCGATGCGTCGTTCGCCGCTGCGCTGCTCGCCGCCTGTGCCGACCTCTCGCGCCAAATCGTCGCTGACGGTGAGGGTGCGACCGTGCTCGCGGAGATCAACGTGCGCGGCGCCGTCGACGCGCGACAGGCGAAGGCGATCGCGCAGCGCATCGCAACCTCCGTGCTCGTGAAGACAGCGCTCTTCGGCCACGACGCGAACTGGGGCCGCGTGCTGATGGCCGCGGGCAGCGCGCCCTACAACGGCGACTACGCCGACGTAGACGCCGACCGTGCGACGCTGCGCTACAACGACACGCTCGTCCTCGACCACGGCTCGCCGACAAACGTCGAGCCCGATGTCTCCGGCCCGAGCTGCACGATCGAGCTCGACCTCGGCCTGGGTGACGGCACCGCTGCCTACCTGACGAGCGATCTCTCGTACGACTACGTGCGCATCAACGCGGACTACCGCTCATGAGCCGCCTCGTCGTCAAGGTCGGAGGCGCGGTCGCCGCCGAGTCGGCGAGTCGCATCCTCGGCCTCCGCGAGGAGGGTCACGAGGTGTGCGTCGTCCACGGCGCCGGGCCGCAGATCACCGAGGAGATGACGCGTCGCGGCATCAGCGTCGAGTTCGTGCACGGCCGCCGCCGCACCTCGCGCGAAGCACTCGAGGTCGTGCGCGAGTCGATGGCAGCGGTCAACGCCGCGCTCTGCGCGGCGATCGGCCCGCTCGCCGCTCCGATCTTCGGCGACCGCGACGGGCTGCTCGCAGTGCCGGTGCCGCCGCTCGGCTGGGTCGGCGACCCGCTCCCGTGCCGCCCGCCGGCGCTTCTGCGCGCGCTGGCCGACGGATTGATCCCGGTTCTTGCACCGCTCGCGGTCGGCCCGTTGAACGTCAACGCCGACGATGCAGCAACTGCGATCGCGCTCGGCCTCGGCGCTAAGCGTCTCGTCTTCCTCACCGACGTCGTAGGCCTCTATGTCGACGACGAGGTCGTCGATGCGATCGACGTCGGCCGTGCGAACGCGATGCTCGCCGCCGGCCTCTTCGACGGCGGCATCGTCCCGAAGCTCCGCGCCGCGGCGATCGCAGCCGGCAGCGGCATCGTCGCCGAGATCGGACGCACGGCGGTCGTCGCGTGACACGCGTCGCCAACCAGCACGCAGTGTTGCCGACGTACGCGCGGCTCGACGTCACGTTCGTCGACGGCGACGGGTCGTGGCTCGTCGACGATGCCGGCAAGCGCTACCTCGACTGTTTCGCAGGGATCGCGGTCGTCGGCCTCGGGCATCGCCACCCGGCTCCGCTCGCCGCCGCGCACGCACAGCTCGACCGCCTCTGGCACGTCTCGAACCTCTACTGGACCGAGCCGATGCAGGAGCTCGCCGACAAGCTCTCCGAGCGGTTCGGCGGCGCGCAGTCGTTCTTCTGCAACTCGGGCGCCGAGGCAATCGAGGCCGCGCTCAAGTGGGCGAAGAAGGCCACGGGCCGGACCGAGATCGTCGCGCTCGAGGGGTCGTTCCACGGGCGGACGCTCGGCGCCCTTTCCGTCACCGGGCAGCCGGCGAAGCGCGCAGCGTTCGAGCCGCTCGTACCGGGCGCGGTCTTCGCCACGCCGGAGACACTCGCGCAGCACGTCGGCCCGCAGACCGCAGCGATCCTGCTCGAGCCCGTGCAGGGGGAGGGCGGCGTGCATCCGCTTCCGCCGGAGACGCTCTCCCAGGCGCGCGCACTCGCGGACGAGTACGGCGCGATGCTGATTCTCGACGAGGTGCAGACGGGCGTCGGGCGCAGCGGCGCGTTCTTCGCCTGGCAGACCTACGGCGTTCGCCCCGACGCGGTGACGCTCGCGAAAGGCCTTGCAAACGGGCTCCCGATCGGGGCGCTCCTTGTCGCCGACGAGGCGCCGACCGGCTTCGAGCCCGGCGACCACGCCTCGACCTTCGGCGGCAACCTGGTCGCCTCGGCGGCAGCGTGTGCAGTCGTCGATACGGTCGACGACGGGCTCCTCGCGAACGTGCGCGAGATCTCGGCGCTCCTCTCGGCCGGCCTCGCTGCTCACGGCGACGTGCGCGGGCTCGGCCTGCTGCTCGCCGTCGAGCTCGACCGGCCGGCGGCCCCGGTGGTCTCGGCCGCGCTCGAGCATGGGCTCGTGATCGGCAGCGCAGGCGAGCAGACGCTCCGCCTGACTCCGCCACTGACGTTCTCCGCCGACGAGGCGGCACTCGCACTCGACCTGCTCACGGAGGTGCTCGCGTGACGACGAAGTACGAGCGGCAGGGGACGATTCTCAAGCTCGTCCAGTCGAAGCCACTGTCGACGCAGGCGGAGGTCGCGGAGGCGTTGCACGCGGCCGGAATCGAAGCGGTGCAGGCCACCGTGTCACGTGACATCGCGCAACTCGGTCTCGTCAAGGTCCGCAATGCCGAAGGACGGCTCGTGTACGCGCTTCCCGGCGCGGCCGATCTCAGGCGCAGTGATGAGCTGACCTCGGCGCTCAGGCGCTGGGCGGGCGAGCTGATGCCGTCTGGGTCGCTGCTCGTTGTGCAGACACCGCGCGGGCTCGCCGCTCCGCTCGCCGATGCGATCGACGCCGCCGGGCTGCCCGACGTCGCCGGAACGATCGCGGGCGACAACACCGTGTTCGTCGCGGCGCGCGACCCGCATACGGGCCGCGAGCTTGCTGCGCAGTTCCGCCATCACCTCGAAGGGAATACGTGAGCGTCGGCGCGCTCCCACTCGGCGTCATCCTCGGCTCGCTCCCGGTGGGCGAGCGCGTTGGGATCGCCTTCTCGGGCGGCCTCGATACGTGCTGTGCCGTCGCCTGGATGCGCGAGCACGGCGCGATCCCGTATGCCTTCACCGCCGACCTCGGCCAGCCGGACGAGCCCGATATCGCGGGCGTTCCCGACCGCGCGAAGCTCTACGGCGCCGAAGACGCAGTCGTCGTCGACTGCCGCGACGCACTCGCCCGCGAAGGCCTCGCTGCCCTCCAGTGCGGCGCCTTCCACATTCAGACCGCGGGCAGGCGCTACTTCAACACCACTCCGCTCGGCCGCGCCGTGACCGGGACGAAGCTCGTCCGTGCGATGGCCGACCACGGCGTCGACATCTGGGGCGACGGCTCGACGTACAAGGGCAACGACATCGAGCGCTTCTACCGCTACGGCCTGCTCGCGAACGAGCATCTGCGCATCTACAAGCCCTGGCTCGACAGTGCGTTCGTCGAGGAGCTCGGCGGCCGCACGGAGATGAGCGAGTGGCTCGCGGAGCGCGGGCTGCCACACGGCACCTCGACCGAGAAGGCGTACTCGACCGACGCGAACATGCTCGGCTCGACCCATGAGGCGAAAGACCTCGAGCTGCTCAGCACGTCGATGAAGATCGTCGAGCCGATCATGGGCGTCGCGCACTGGGACCCCGCCGTGGCGATCGAGACGGAAACGGTAACGATCGCCTTCGAAGCTGGCCTGCCCGTTGCCTTGAACGGCGTCGACCTCCTCGACCCGGTGGAGCTGATTCTTGCGGCAAACGCGATCGGCGGCCGCCATGGTCTTGGCACCTCGGACCAGATCGAGAATCGCGTCATCGAGGCGAAGAGCCGCGGCATCTACGAGGCGCCGGGCATGGCGCTGCTGCACCTCGGCTACGAGCGACTGCTCACCGCCATTCACAACGAAGCCACGCTCGAGCGCTACGCAGTCGACGGCCGGCGCCTCGGCAGGCTGCTCTACGAGGGACGCTGGTTCGACGTGCAGGCGTTGATGCTGCGCGACTCGTTGCAGCGGTTCGTCGCATCGTTCGTGACAGGCGAAGTGACGATCGAGCTTCGCCGCGGCGATGACTACACGATCCTCGACACGACCGGCGAAGGCGTGACGTACGACCCGGAGCGCTTGAGCATGGAGCGCAGCGCGACCGCGTTCACCGCGCGCGACCGCATCGGGCAGCTCGCCGTGCAGATCAACGACATCGCCGATTCGCGCGCGATGCTCGCCAAGCTCGGGCGGTCACTGTGACGCTCTGGTCCGCGCGCGTCGGCTCGCAACTCGATCCGGCAGTGTGGTCGTTCCTGCGCAGCGACGACGCCGAGTTGCTCCCCTACGACCTCGAGGCGACGCTCCTGCATGCCCAGCGCCTGCACGCCGCGGGGATCCTCGACGACGACGAGCTCGCGGACGTCACCGCAAGGCTCGAGACGATCGAGGGGCCGGAGCCGACCGACGAAGACGTCCACAGCGCGATCGAGCGTCAGCTCGGCGAGGTCGGCCGCAAGATCCACGCAGGACGCTCGCGCAACGACCAGGTCGCCGCGGCCTTCCGCCTCTACATCGGCGATGCGTGTGCGGAGGCCGACGCGGCGCTGACCGCGTTCGCGGCGGTGATCCTCGATCGCGCGGGCGAGGAGGCGACGTCGGCGATGCCCGGGTACACCCACCTGCAGCGTGCGCAACCGGTGACACTCGGCCACCACCTGCTCGCCTGGGCCGAGATGCTCGAACGAGACCGGGCGCGGTTCGCATTCGCGCGCGCGCAGGCCGCCCCGTCACCGCTCGGTGCGGGCGCACTTGCCGGCTCGACGCTGCCGCTGCCGCCGCCACCGAACGCGATGCGGAACTCGCTCGACGCCGTCGCCGACCGCGACTTCGCTCTCGACTATCTCTACGCCGCCGCGGTCCTCTTCATCCATCTCTCGCGCATCGGCGAGGAGCTCGTGCTCTGGACGACCACCGAGTTCGGATTCGCACGGCTTCCGGAAGGAGCCGCGACCGGCTCGTCGATCATGCCCCAGAAGCTGAACCCCGACGTCGCCGAGCTGGCGCGCGGAAAGGCAGGGACCGCGATCGGCCGCCTCACCGGCTTGCTCGCAACCGTCAAGTCACTCGCCCTCGCCTACGACCGCGACCTGCAAGAGGACAAAGCGCCGGCGTTCGCCGCGCGCAAGGACGTCGCCGGCGCGCTCGCAGCGCTGGGTGCGCTCGTCGGAGGGCTCGAGTTCGACCGCGGACGCCTCGCGGCTGCGGCAGCCGACCCGCTGCTGCTCGCAACCGACGCAGCGGAGG
>JBAQHS010000171.1:0-9681 GCA_049288455.1 Gaiellaceae bacterium
GGATCCTGGCGCATGTAGACGCCGGTAAGACAACTCTCACCGAACGGCTTCTGTACGAAGCCGGCGTCATCGACGTGCTCGGCAGCGTCGATGCCGGAACGACCCAGACCGATTCGCTCGCGCTCGAACGGCGGCGCGGGATCACGATCAGATCCGCCGTCGCGTCGTTTGCAATCGGCGACCTCGCCGTCAACCTGATCGACACGCCGGGGCACCCGGACTTCATCGCGGAGGTCGAACGCGTCCTCGGCGTACTCGACGGCGCCGTGCTCGTCGTCTCAGCGGTCGAAGGCGTGCAGCCACAGACCCGGATCCTGATGCGCGCGCTGCAGCGGCTGCACATCCCGACACTCGTGTTCGTGAACAAGCTCGACCGGATGGGGGCCGACGAGGAGCGAGTCCTGCGCGCGATCGCGGAACGGCTGGCGCTCACCGCACCAGCGATGGGGACGACCATAGGGATCGGCACCCGGGCTGCCGGCTTCGTGCCGGCCGGCGAAACGGACACTGCGCACCGGGCGCGCCTGGCCGAGTTTCTCGCCGAGCGAGACGACGAGATCCTTGCGGCGTACGTCGAGCCCGAACGAGGACTGTCGTACCCTCGCCTCCGTGCTGCGCTCGCGCAGCAGGTGCAGCACGCGCTCGTGCACCCGGTCTTCTTCGGCTCGGCGGTCACGGGTGCGGGTGTCGAGCCCTTGCTCGCCGGGGTCGCCGAGCTGCTGCCCGCGTCAACCGGCGATCCCGACGGCCCGCTCTCGGGCACGGTCTTCAAGATCGAGCGCGGAGCCGGCGGCGAGAAGATCGTGTACGTCCGGTTGTTCTCGGGCACGATCCGAACACGCGAGCGGCTGCACGTCGGCCGTGCGGCGGACGACAAGGTGACCGCGATCGCGGTCTTCGAGCGCGGCCCCGCCGTGCAGCGTCCCGAGGTCACAGCAGGCTCGGTCGCGAAGCTCTGGGGCCTCCACGCGGTTCAGGTCGGCGACCGGATCGGCGAGCACTGTTCGATCGCGGGCGAGCCTGGCGCGACGGGTCGTCAGTTCCTCCCGCCGACGCTCGAGTCGGTGGTCGTCGCCCGCACTCGCGACGACGGCGCGCGGCTGCGAGCGGCACTCGCGCAGCTCGCGGAGCAAGACCCGCTGATCAACGTCCGCCATGGCGACTCGTCCGACGAGATCTCGGTCTCGCTCTACGGCGAGGTACAGAAGGAAGTGATCGAGTCGACGCTGGCAAGCGACTACGGGCTCGAGGTGACGTTCCGTGAGACGACGCCGCTCTACATCGAGCGTCCCACCCGCGCCGGCGAGGCGCTCGAGCTACTGCATGCGGACTCGAATCCGTTCCTCGCCACGATCGGGCTGCGCATCGAGCCGGCGCCGAACGACTCCGGCATCGAGTTCAGGCTACGGGTGCCGCACGACGGGATTCCGCTGTACGTCTACAAGCGGCGCGAGAACTTCGACGAGAGCATGACGCGGTATGTCCGAGAGGCGCTGCAAGCAGGCCTCTACGGCTGGCGGGTCACCGACTGCATCGTCACGCTGACCAATTGCAGTTACAGCGTCCCTGACGGCCCTCCGTCACGGCGTGGGCCGCTCAGCACGGCGGCCGACTTCCGCAAGCTCACGCCACTTGTTCTCCTGCAGGCCCTCGAACATGCCGGCACAACCGTCTGCGAGCCGATCGTCCAGGCAACGCTCGAGGTGCCGGCGACGACAACCAGCGCGGTGCTGTCGGCCCTCGGGCGTTTCGGGGCCGAGCTGCAGGCGTCATCTGCGCGCGGCCCGACCGCCACCGTCGAGACTGTCCTGTCCGCGGCCCACGCACAGGAGCTGCAGCGCCAGCTACCGGGGCTGACGGGGGGTGAGGGCGTGCTCGAGTCCACCTTCGCCGGCTACCAGCCTGCAACCGGAGACCCACCGGCTCGCCGGCAGCCGCGCGCCTAGGGCGCCGGCGACTCGCGCGGCGGACGCCCAGCGAGTTCGGCGAGCGTCTGACCGTGCAACAGCTCGGTGATGTCGGCGGAGGTTTGCGGGTAGCCGAGGAAGTAGCCCTGCGCGAGGTCACACTCGAGTGCGTTCAGCGCCTCGAGCTGCCCGGCGGTCTCAACGCCCTCGGCCACGGTCGTCAGCCCGAGTGCCTCCGCGAGCGAGAGGATGCTCCGCACGAGCCCGGAATCGCCTCGGGCGGCGAGCTCTGCGACGAAGGTGCGGTCGACCTTCACGCTCGTCACGGGGAACTTCTGGAGGTATGAGAGTGACGAGTAGCCGGTCCCGAAGTCGTCGATCGCGATGCTCACTCCGACCGAACGAATCTCTTCGAGGATCTGCGCAACGCGATTGTGCTCGACGAGGATCGATTCCGTGAGCTCGATCGTGAGGAGCTCCGGCGGTAGGCCCGAATCTTCGAGGGCGGCCCGGAGGACGTCGATGAAGCCCGGATTGTGCAGCTGGGTGGCCGAGACGTTGACGCTCATCGTCAGCGGACGCGGGCTGCCTTCGTTCCACAGGACGGCCTGGTGGCACGCCTGCTCGAGGACCCATCGGCCGATGTCGACGATGATCCCCGATGCCTCCGCTGCCGCGATGAACTGACCGGGCGCGACGACACCGCGCGTCGGGTGGTGCCATCTGATCAGAGCCTCGAAGCCACGGATCGTCTGGTCGCCGGTGTTGACGATCGGCTGATAGTCGAGGCGGAACTGGCCAGACCTGAGTGCTTCCGGCAATTCGATCTTGAGCGCCAGATGCTGGGTGGCGATGTCGCGCAGCGATTCGTCGAACAACGCGACCTGGCCTTTGCCTTTCGACTTCGCGTTGTACATCGCGATGTCCGCATCACGCAGGAGCGACTCGACGGTGCAGTCGGCGGTTGCGAGTGTGACGCCCACACTCGCTGGAACGGCCAAGCTGACCCCGGCCATCTCGATGGGCAGCAGGAGCAGCTCGAGAACACGAGTAGCCACTTCCCTCGCATACTCGAGCGACGGCACGTCTTCGAGCAGCACGGCGAACTCGTCACCGCCGAGGCGGGCAACGGTGTCGCCGGGGCGCAGTCCGGCGCGAATGCGAACGGCGACACCGCGAAGCAGCTCATCGCCTGCGCCGTGGCCGAGGCCGTCGTTCACCGCTTTGAAGTCGTCGAGGTCGATGAAGAGGACGGCGACTCCGATGACGCTCCTGCGAACCGAGCGGCTGAGCGCGTGCGCGACTCGGTCGGCGAAGAGGGCGCGGTTCGCGAGGTCGGTCAGGTCGTCGTGGAAGGCGCGTCGTTCGAGTTGTTCCTCGAGTGTGCGCCGGGCGGTGACGTCGCGGAGCGTGACAACGAGGGCGCGAACGCTTTGGTCGGCGAGCAGGTTGCACACGGTTCCTTCGACGGCGACCACCGCATCGTTGTCGACCGAGACGCTCCCCTCGAGCGGCACGATCGCGCCTTCGGGCATTGCGGCCAGGCTGGTCAGGTGGCGGGCGATCGCCGGCCGGCTCTCGGTGACGAAGGCGTCGAGCAGCGACGTCCCGAGGCACGAGCCGGTAGCCGATGCGCACAGTGCTTCGGCGGCCGGGCTGGCGAAGCTGATGCGATGGTCGGTGCCGACAAGCAGGATGGCGTCGGCCGAGTGGTGGACGAGAGCCGAGAGGCGCTCCTCGCCGCGCCGCTCCTCGGTTCGCCGCGCTCGCCCGACAAGCCCCCACAAGCGGGCGACGACCAGCACCATGACGGTCATCGAGGCGCAGGCGGCCACCGAGACGGTGTCGAACCGCATCAGCCCGAGCCCGGCGAGTGCGCTGATCAACACAGCCTGTGGGACGACGACGGCCGCCAGCACGACGACGAGCCGGGCGCGGTGCGCACTGTCGCGCTTCCGTGCACGCGTCGTGGCTCGAGCCGAGGGATGCAGTGGGGCGAACGCGATGAGGAGGTAGCCGAGGAGCCAGACCGTATCGATCCACGAGCCCGTCACGAAGTTGCCTGAGAGGTTCTTCCACGCGAAGCTCAGGTCCGCCGACAGGATCATCAGCACTCCGGCTGTGAACATCGTTGTGCTTCGACTGCGCGCTGTCGGTGAGAAGAGCAGGCGGATGACGAGTCCGAGCACGAGCAAGTCGGCGAGCGGGTAGGCGAGTGTCACGCCAAGGCCGAAGTGGCTGACGCCTGCATCGCCGACGTACGGCTCCATCACATAGCTCCAGATGAGCAGGCCGGCGACGGCCATCAGGATCCCGGCATCGAGCCACGCAGTTCGGTCGCGCTCCTGTTCGCGCTGCGAGACGAGCAGCGATGCGGCGATACCGAGCGGGATGTAGCCCGCGAGCGAGAACCCGTCGGCGACCGACGGGAACGGATGCTGGCCCGCGACCTCGTAGAACCACCAGATGAGCTCGCCGGTGAGGAATGCGCCGAGGGCGATGCTCGAGCAGAGCCACGGACGCCGCTGCCGGGGCTCGAGGCGGCGCGAGCCGAAGATCGACACGCCGAGCGCCAGCGCTACGACGCCGTCGTACAGGACGAGCTCAGACGTCGGCGAAGCCGAAACGACGGCAAACGCCACTGCCCCAAGGGCCCCAAGGGCGAAGAGCGCGATCCAACCCGCGCCAAGCCCGGGCGTACGTTGCCGCATACGGGTGGCTATCGACCGGCAGGGCCGGAGGCTTGAGTATTTGTGCCCCCGAGTCCGCCAGGGAATCCGAACCTTTGTTCCTCCGTTTGCGTCTGGTAGAACCGAATTCCGCAGAAATACGGCGGTCCCGAACGAGGAGAGAAAGCACATGGCATTGCACCTAGGCGACACCGCTCCAGATTTCGAGGCGAGCACGACCGAGGGGCCGATTCAGTTCCACGACTGGATCGGCGATTCCTGGGCCGTGCTCTTCTCGCACCCGAAAGACTTCACGCCCGTCTGCACGACCGAGCTCGGCTACATGGCGAAGATCAAGCCCGAATTCGACAAGCGGGGCGTGAAGCTGATCGGGCTCTCCGTCGACCCCATCGACAAGCACGAGAAATGGGCCGAGGACATCGAAGAGACGCAGGGCGAGGCGCCGAACTACCCGATGATCGGCGACACCGACTTCAACGTCTCGAAGCTCTACGACATGCTCGGCGCGGACGTATCGGGCGATCCCGCGGACAGAACCGCCGCCGACAACCAGACCGTGCGCAATGTCTTCGTGATCGGCCCGGACAAGAAGGTGAAGCTGATCCTCGTGTACCCGATGACGACCGGTCGCAATTTCGACGAAGTGCTGCGTGTGATCGACTCGCTGCAGCTGACCGCGACGCACAAGGTCGCGACGCCGGTGAACTGGCAGCAGGGTGAAGACGTGATCATCGCCGGATCGGTGTCCGACGAGGATGCGAAGAAGACGTATCCGGACGGCTGGAAATCACCGCGGCCGTACATCCGCATCGTCCCACAGCCTCGCTGAACGAGCAGCTACGACAGACGGGCGCATCATCCGGGTGGGATGACGCGCCCGTCGTTTTTCTTCAGTCGGCGGGCGGCCGAACGATGCAGCCGCCATTTCCCCGCTGGACGACGAGCGGCAGCATACGGTCGGAGAGGTATTGCTCGACCACGCGGATCGACTGCGCGAGCAGGCGCTCGCCCTCGTCGTCGGTGAACCGCACTCGGAGCGTGCAGCCGTCGTCTGTCTCGATGAGTTCGGTTCGCAGGCCGCACGCAGCGAGCGCCTCCGTGAGGTCGCTTCCGATCCCGCGCCGGGGCACTTCGATCTCGACGGTCTCGGTCATCCGACCTTCCTACCCGTGTGGAGCAGGTGGTAACCGTCGGACGCGCGAGGAATGGCGCTCCAGTCGCTCAGACCGTCAGCCGCTCGTCGGCGCGAACGTCAGCCCGCCGAGACGCATTCAACTGCTGTGGCTGAGCTCGGCGCAACCGCGCCGCCGGCGGGCACATTTCGAGACGGGCGAACGCCGTCTCGTGAGCGATGCAATACAGACCAAGTGTCCTGGTTCCGCATCCCGGCTCAGAACAGATACGCAGCACCGACATTTTCACCCCGCTCAGTCGTGACGAAGCAGTGTTTCCCCGCCGAGCCGCAATGAAACCTCCCGGGCGCTTTCTTCCCTACGCGTGTTAAGCAGGTGTTATGCCTCTCATTCAGCACAACCGGCGAGCCTCACGTGCGTCCAACCCAACAATGGCGGCGGAATGGTGGTCCGGGATCGAACTTCGGCACCTCGCGGCGCTCGACGCCGTCGCGCGTGAGGGCTCGTTCCGCCGCGCGGCGACGCGCCTCGGTTACGTGCAGTCGGCCATCAGCCACCAGATCGCCGCTCTCGAGAACCTGACCGGCAAGCGGCTGATCGAGCGCTCGCGTGGGACTCGCCCGCTCGCGCTCACCGAGGCGGGCGAGATCCTCCTGGCCCACGCTGACGCCGTGATCGCCCGTGTCCGCGCCGCGCAGGCCGACCTGGCAGCGCTCGACGGCGATGGTGCAGCGGCGCTTCGGGTCGGGGCGACTCCCGACCTGCTCGCCCGGCTCGTGCCCGCCTTGCTGCGCGCGTACGGCGAGCCCGTGACACTCCATGAAACCCCGACTTCGCGTGCGCTGCTCGCCGCGCTCGTCCGCGGCGAGCTCGATCTCGTGCTGGCCGAGACGCCACTGCCCAAGGGGCCGCTGGACGCAATCCCGCTTTGTGTCGACGCATTCGTCGTCGTCCTGCAAGCGGGTGCTCCGCTTGGCCGCCGCGGCGGTCGTCCGGTGACGATCGAGGAGCTCGGCCGCCTGCCGCTGATCGCCCATGCGCCCTCTCGGGCTCACGTCGAGGAGCACCTGCGGTTGCAGGGAGTCGACGTGCGGTTCGTCCTCGAGGCTGAGACCGGGACCGCCGTGCAGGGCCTCGTGGCTGCGGGCCTTGGCGCGGCGATCATCCCTCGGATTGCCGCCGACGAGCGGCGCACCGAGACGCAGGTCGTCGAGTTGGCGGGCGGGCTCGTTGCCCCGCGGAGCATCGCCGCGGTCTGGAGCCGGCTCCAGCCGCAGCGGGCCGACGCCGCCGCGTTCGTCGAAGCTGCCCGTTCCGCCTGCGCCGGCGAGCCGTTGCGCGAGCCGCTGCTCGCCGCACACGTCTAATCGTGCGTATCGAGGTGATCGGCGTCGCTCTCAATGTGGGTAGGTTCGTGCCGATTCCATGACGTTGACCGCCTGCAAGAGCACGTTCTCGATCGTTGCCGCTGATCTCGCGGCCGGCGAGGTCGGCTGCGCCGTTCAGTCGAAGTACTTCTCGGTCGGCTCCGTTGTCCCGTGGGTTCGTGCCGGCGTGGGCGCTGCCGCGACACAGGCTGCCGGTGTCGCCGTCTACGGCGAACGAGCGCTCGACGAGCTTGCCCGCGGCGCCGATCCGGCCGTCGCACTCGCGCGCGTGCTGGCCGAGGACCCCGGACGGGAGACACGCCAGCTTGGCCTCGTCACCGCCGACGGCCGCGCGGCAGCATTCACCGGGGCCGACTGCCTCGACTGGGCTGGGCATCGAGTCGGGGCTGGCTTCGCGGTGCAGGGGAACATCCTCGCGGGCGAAGCCGTCGTCGAGGAGATGGCGCGGGCCTACGAGGAGACGGTCGGCCCGCTCGTCGAGCGGCTGGTCTCGGCACTCGAGGCGGGCCAGACCGCCGGCGGCGACAAGCGCGGCCAGCAATCGGCTGCCGTCGTTGTCGAGCGTTCCGGCGCGCGTGCCGAGTCACGCGAGGGCATTGATCGCATCTGCGACCTGCGCGTCGAAGACCATCCACAGCCGATCGCCGAGCTTCGACGGCTCGTCGGGATCTGGACCGGGTGGGAGTCCCAGCGCCGGGCGCACGCACTCGCAGAGCGCGGCGACCATGCGGCTGCCGCGTCCGCGCTGCGCACCGAGCTTGGGCGCGGCGAGGACGCAATGCTTCTCTACAACCTCGCCTGCTACGAGTCGCTCGCCGGAGAGGCGACCGAGGCGATCGGTCATCTTCGTCGTGCGATCGAGCTCGATCCCTCTCACCGCTTGCTCGCGGCCGACGACCCGGACTTCGATCCGGTTCGCTCAGACGTCGCGAAGCTCTAGCTCGAGGAAGCGCGTCCCGGCGACCGGATTCACCGTGTACGGCGCAATGTCCCGAAAGCCGAGCTCGGTGTAGAGCGCTTGCGCGGCCGCCATGGTCGGCGTCGTGTCGAGCCGCATCGCGCGGTAGCCGTGCGCGCGGGCATCATCGACGATCGCCGCCGCGAGCAGTCGCCCGAGCCCGAGGCCGCGGTGCCCCGGCCGGATGTAGAGGCGCTTCATCTCGCAGAGGTCGTCGTCGAGGCGGCGGAGCGCGACGCAGCCGGCGGCTCCGCCGTCGATCCGGGCGACGAGCAGGCTTCCGTGCGGTGGCGCATACGCACCTGGCAGCTCGGCGAGCTCGCGCTCGAAGTCCTGAAAGTCGAGTGGGAAGTCGAGCGAGCCTGCGTACTCTTGCAGCAGCTGGCGAACGGCGGGGAGGTCGGTCTCCTCCGCAGCGGACACGACCACCTCGGGCACTGGCGGCTCGGCAGGCATGACGTCACGCTATCGATACGAAGGTGGCACAGACACGCGCGTACCCGACCTCTACCGTTGTCGGCAAAGACAACGAAGGAGGGCGCACATGCGCAAGTGGCTTCTCATCCTTGGCCTGCTCGCCGCGTTGGCCGTGCCGGCCGCAGCGGCGGCCGGCGGGCCGGTGCACGGAGTGATCTGTGGGACGGCCTGCGACGGCGGTGGTGGTGGCTGGACGGGGTGCACGCAGGCCCAGGAGTCGCACTCGGCGAGTGTCTGGCCGTTCGCGTCGCTGAGGCACTACCTCGTCGTCAGCTACTGCAAGCGAAACGGCACGATCACGTCGATCTCGATCGCAGCACACGGCTGCGACACGAGCGGTGTCGCCCAGTGCGGCGTCGGCCCGGCCTGGCAGAACGGCGGCGGCGTGGGCTACGGCTACGCGACCTTCGAGGCGCACGCGAACTGGTTCCTCTACACCTCGCCGTACTACAACTCGACCGACGTGCTCAACCTGACGATCCCGGTCGGCTGATGCCCCCGAAATGGCTGACGATCACCGTGCTCGTCTGGCTGATCGCCGGCCTGGTGCTGCTTGCGATCGTGAAGGCCTCGATCGCATAGAGGCAGGCGGTCGTGGCCTTCGCCCCACGGCCGCCCGGGAACCAGGTTCCGACCCGCGGCCAGCGCTGCAGTGCGGCCCCCAGAACCTGGTTTCATGAGTTTCGGACGGTCGCGTCGCTCGCCCGGGAACCAGGTTCTGACCTGCGGTAGGCCCTGCAAGTGGCGGGGCCGGAACCTGGTTTCATGAGTCTCGAACCGTCGCGTCGGTCGCACGGGAACCAGGTTCTGACCTGCATCCGGCGTTGCAGTGCGAGGCCCGGAACCTGGTTTCATGAGTTTCGGACCGTCGCGGCAACCAGACACCACCCTCGGAATCCAAACCGCGTGCCGTTTCGTACAATCGGTGAATGTCGAGTGGAGCCTGGGAGCTGATCTTCATGATGCTGATCCTGAAGATCCCGATCGCGTATCTCGCGTTCGTCGTCTGGTACGCGATCCGGGCCGAGCCCGAGCCTGGTGTCGACCCGACCGAGCACTCCGTGTGGCGTCCGTGGCAACGGCCGAGCGGGCCGCGGCCGCGCCGCGGCAGCCCGCACGGCACTCGCG
>JBAQHS010000172.1:0-10814 GCA_049288455.1 Gaiellaceae bacterium
GCTCTACGACGGCACGGTCGAGGGGCTCGACTATCCGGAGCTCCGCGCGCGCTCGGCGCAGTTCCATCCCGAGGCCGCACCCGGCCCGCATGACGCCGCATCGATCATCGCCGGCTGGGTCGACGAGTTGAAGGCGGCGGCGTAGCCATGCCCCGGCGTACCGACCTCGAGTCGATCTGCCTGATCGGATCCGGCCCGATCGTGATCGGACAAGCGGCCGAGTTCGACTACGCGGGCTGTCAGGCGCTGAAGGTCCTACGCGAAGACGGATTCAGGACGATCGTCGTCAACTCGAACCCGGCCACGATCATGACCGACCCGGGCTTCGCCGATCGCACGTACCTCGAACCGCTCGACCTCGAGGGCGTTGCGAGCGTGCTCCGGCGTGAGCGTCCCGATGCGGTCCTGCCGACGATGGGCGGCGGTACCGCGCTGAACATCGTGCGCGAGCTCGACGCAGCGGGGATCCTCGGCGAGCTCGGCATCGAATTGATCGGCGCGTCGATCGAGGCGATCAACCGCGCGGAAGACCGCGAGCTCTTCAAGGAGACAGTCGAAGGGTGCGGCCTGAAGGTCCCGACGTCTCGCATCGTCACATCCGTGGACGACCTCCATGGCGTTTCGTTGCCCGCGGTCGTGCGCCCGGCGTTCACGCTCGGCGGTCATGGTGGCGGATTCGTCGACACCGCTGCAGAGCTGCGCGCACAGGTCGAACGCGGACTGCAAGCATCGCCGATCGGCCAGGTACTCGTCGAGGAATCTGTGCGCGGGTGGGACGAGTTCGAGCTCGAGGTCGTCCGCGACCGCGCCGACAACGTCGTGATCGTCTGCTCGATCGAGAACCTCGATCCGATGGGCGTCCACACCGGCGACTCGGTCACCGTCGCTCCCCAGATGACGCTCTCCGATGAGGCCTACCAGGAGCTCCGTGACAGCGCGATCAGCGTCATTCGCGCGGTCGGCGTCGACACGGGCGGCTCGAACATCCAGTTCGCCCGCGACCGTGTCTCCGGCGCCATTCGCGTGATCGAGATGAACCCGCGCGTCTCACGCTCGTCGGCTCTTGCCTCGAAGGCGACGGGCTACCCGATCGCGAAGGTCGCCGCCAAGCTCGCCGTCGGCTACACGCTCGACGAGGTGCCGAACGACCTGACCGGCACGACGCCCGCAAGCTTCGAGCCGACGCTCGACTATGTCGTCGTCAAGATCCCGCGGTTCGCGTTCGAGAAGTTCGCGGGCGCGGACACGACGCTCGGAACGCAGATGAAATCCGTCGGCGAGACGATGGGCATCGGGCGCACGTTCATCGAGGCGTTCGTGAAGGCGAAGCGCGGCCTCGAAGGCGACTTCGACTGGCATCCCGAGAACATGCATCCGTGGTTTCAGCGTGAGCTCGAGTCGCTCGCCGCCGAGGAGGCTCGCCAGCAATCGCAGCCGCCCGTCTATCGCCGCATCGACTCGTGTGCCGGTGAGGTCGAAGCCCGCTCGAACTACTTCTACGCGACGTGGGGTGAGCGCGACGAGGCACCACCCGAGGGAACGGCCAAACGCGTCGTCATCCTCGGCTCCGGCCCGAACCGAATCGGACAGGGAGTCGAGTTCGACTACTGCTGTGTCCACGCCGTGCAGACCTTCCGTGCACTCGGCTACGAGGCCGTGATGGTCAACTGCAATCCAGAGACCGTCTCGACCGACTACGACACATCGAACCGGCTCTACTTCGAGCCGCTCGACCTGCCGTCGGTGCTCGGCATCCTCGAGCGCGAGCAGCCCGAGGGTGTTGTGATCCAGTTCGGCGGCCAGACGCCGTTGAAGCTCGCGCGCGGGATCGAGAACGCGGGCTTTCGTATCCTCGGCACGCCGTTCGACGCCGTCGACCTGGCCGAGGACCGCGAGCGGTTCGGCGACCTGCTTGCGGGCATGGGCGTTCGGTGCCCCGAGTGGGGCATCGCCCGCTCCGACGGCGACGCCGCCGAGATCGCGCGCCGCATCGGCTACCCGGTGCTCATGCGGCCGTCGTATGTGCTCGGCGGCCGCGCGATGAGGGTGTGCCACACCGAGGAGCAAGTGATTTCCGCATTCGCCGGTGTGCACGGACCGACGCTCGTCGATCGGTTCCTCGAGCGGGCGATCGAGATCGACGTCGACGCTCTCTGCGACGGAGAGAGCACGTACGTCGGTGCGATCATGCAGCACGTCGAAGAAGCCGGCGTCCACTCGGGCGACTCGGCCTGCGTGCTTCCTGCTCAGTCGCTCAGCGGCTCCGCGTCAGCCGAGATCTCGGCGATCGTGAAACGCCTCGGTCCCGCGCTCGGAGTGGTCGGACTGCTGAACGTCCAGTTCGCGATCGTCGACGACGTCGTGTTCGTGCTCGAGGTCAATCCGCGCGCGTCGCGCACCGTTCCGTTCGCGTCCAAGGCGACCGGCATCAACCTGGTCGAAGCCGCGTGCCGGCTCGCGGCCGGTGAGAGGCTCGCCGACCTCGAGCTACCTGCCGAGCGGCCGCCGCGCCAGGTGAGCGTCAAAGCAGCGGTCCTTCCGTTTGCCCGGTTCCCGGGCGCGGATCCGGTGCTCGGCCCTGAGATGCGGGCGACGGGTGAGGTGATGGGGAGCGCGAGCGACTTCCCGAGTGCGTTCGCGAAGGCCGAGCGTGCTGCCGGACGGTCGCTGCCGCACGACGGTGTGGTCTTCGTATCGGTGCGCGACGACGACAAGGCTTCTGCCGTGCCGGTCGCCGCCGCGCTCGCCGGGCTCGGCTTCCAGCTCGTCGCGACGAGCGGGACCGCCCGCACCCTTCGTGGTGCCGGCCTCGAGGTCGACGAGGTGCGCAAGGTGAAGGAGGCGGGGGAGGGGCCGACAGTCGTCGACCTGCTTCGCCGCGGTCGCTGCAACCTTGTCCTCAACACCCCCGAGGGCGGCTCAGGCCCTCGCTCGGACGGCTACCTGATCCGCGAAGCGGCGCTCGCGGCCCGCATTCCGTGCATCACGACGATCGCCGGCGCTGCTGCCGCGGTACATGCGATCGCCAACGCGCGGGTCGAGACGGCAATCTCGCTCCAGGAGCGGATCGATGTCGAGGCCCAGGCGCGAGCGTCGTAGCGTCACCGCCGTCGAGGCGGTCGGGCCGTATTCACTCGTCCGCGTCGACCGGGGAACGATCGACCCGGGCATCCCGGGCCAGTTCTTCATGCTCGAGGCGCCCGGCCGCGTACTGCCACGGCCGATGTCGCTCTGCCTCGCACCACGGGGTGAGCTCGGGTTCCTCCTCGATCCGATCGGTCCTGGCACGCGTGCGCTCGCGTCGGTCGAGCCCGGGGATCGCCTGCACGTGTTCGGTCCGCTCGGCAACGGCTTTCGTCTCGACGTGCCGCGGCCGCTGCTCGTCGGTGGGGGAATCGGCATCGCACCGCTTCCGTACCTCGCAGAAGCACTCGAGCACCCACCGGCCGTGCTCGGCTTTCGCTCTGAGTGGCACGCCGAGGCCGCGGTGCTGATGCCGAACGCCGAGGTCGTGATCGACCCCGTGCTCGTCACCGATGCGATTCCGGCCGGCCGTGATGTGCTCGCGTGCGGGCCCGAGCCGATGTTGGAAGCGATCCGCGCGATCGCACCGGCCGCGCAGCTCGCGTGGGAGGCGCCGATGGCCTGCGGGTACGGAGCATGTTACGGCTGCGTCGTCGAGATCGACGGCGCGTTGAAGAGGTTGTGCGTGGAAGGACCGGTGCTGTGCACCTCCTGAACGCGAGCGGCTGCCTGGACGCGATCACCGCACCGGAGGTTGCCTCGGCGCTCGACGGCTTCGTGACGAAGACCGTCACGCCGGAGCCACGCGACGGCAACCCGCCGATTCGGATTGCGGAGACGGAGCACGGGATGCTCAACGCGATCGGCCTTGCGAACCCCGGGCGCGACGCCTTCCTTGCAGAGACGCTGCCGCGTCTCCGCCAGTTGGGCGTTCCCGTGTGGGTCTCGGTCGGCGGCTTCAACGCGCAGGACTACGCCGACACATGTGCGCAACTGGGCGGCGACGCAGTCGCCGCCATCGAGTTGAACCTCAGTTGCCCGAACGTCGACGAGGCTCCGGAGACGGCTGCCGAGATCGTGACGGCCTGCCGGGCGGTGACCGCAAAGCCGCTCTACGCCAAGCTTTCCCCGCATACCTGGGACATCGGGGAGATGGTGCGCGCGGTCGAGGCGGCCGGGGCGGATGGTGTCAGCCTCGTCAACACGTTGCGCGGTGTTGCGCTCGACTCACGCCTCGCGCCAACGCTCGCGCGCAGCACCGGCGGCTACTCCGGCCCGGCACTGAAGCCGGTCGCGCTCGCCGCTGTTCTCGCCGCGCGTCGCGTGACGCAGTTGCCGATCGTCGGGATGGGTGGAGTGCAATCGGGACGCGACGCTCTCGAGATGGTCGCGTGCGGTGCGACGCACGTCGCGCTCGGTACGGTGTTGTTCTCGGATCCCGATGCGCCCGGGCGCGTTCGCAGCGAGTTGGCGGTCGAGTGCACGCGCGCCGGCTACGAACAACCGGACGATGCTTTTGGTGTCGCGCTCGGCAACGTTGCCAAACTGGCCAACTAGCTCTTTCAGGTGGCAGTTGCACGCGGCGGAGAGGTTGGTAGGATGCCGCACTCATGGTGCCCTCCCAGACACAGGTGCAAGCTCCGGTCCGCTCGCTGGACCAGAGGATGGAGGCGCTGAAGCGCGCGAATGACATTCGTGTCAAGCGTGCTCAGTTGAAGAAGGACCTGAAGTCGGGTGCCATGTCGATCGAACAGATCCTCCGCGAGCCGCCCGAGTTCGTCTCGACCGCAAAGGTCTTCGACATGCTGATGGCCGTGCCGAAGTTCGGTCGCGTGAAAGCGGCGCGCCTGCTCAACCAGTGCCGCATCAGCCAGTCGAAGACCGTCGGCGGCCTCTCCGACCGTCAACGACACGAGTTGATTGGCCTCTTCAACCGGTAGCAAGCCTCGGCCTGTCTTCGTCGTGACCGGTCCTTCTGGGGCCGGCAAGGGCACGCTCATCCGACTCGTTCTTCCCCGGTTCCCGGAGCTCGCGCTTGCGGTGTCGGCGACCACGCGGCCACAACGGCCGGGCGAGCAGGACGGCGTCGACTACTGGTTCCTCGACCGGGCGGAATTCGACCGGCGAATCCATAGCGGCGAGTTCCTGGAGTGGGTCGATTACGTCGGCAACAGCTACGGGACGCTGAATTCGGAGATCGAGCGGCTCCGCGACGCAGGCAAGGCCCCGCTGCTCGAGCTGGAGACCGACGGGGCGCTGCGGGTGAAGCGGCGGGCAGAGGGCGCCGTCACGGTGTTCGTCACAGCGCCGGTCGACGAGCTCGAGCGGCGGCTGAGGGCCCGCGCGACCGAGAGCTCAGGGGTGATCGAGGAGCGGCTCGAAACGGCCAGGCAGCAGCTGCAGCTTGAAAAGGAGTTCGACCACGTCGTCGAAAACGACCACCGCGAGCGCGCTGCCGACGACCTCGCAGCGATCATCGCCCGGAAGTTGGACGGGGCCGCTACCATGGCCCGGCAATGATTCATCCCCGCATCGATGAGCTGATGGCCCAGGTCGACTCGCGCTACGCGCTTGTGATCGTGGCCGCCAAGCGTGCTCGCCAGATCAACAACTACCACCACCAGCTCGGTGAGGGTACGTTCGACGAGTTCGCGCCGCCGCTGATCGAGTCGCGCTCGAAGAACTACCTGACGATGTCCCTCGAAGAGATCGCCGAGGGCAAAATCGTCTACGAGTACAAGAAGTAACCGGCACACTTCCGGCATGAGCCGGATTCTGCTTGGTGTTACCGGTGGGATCGCCGCCTACAAGGCGTGCGAGTTGACGCGCTTGCTCGTGAAGGCGGGTCACGAGGTGATTCCGCTCGTCACCCCCGGCGCTGAGCGTTTCGTCCGGGCCGAGACCTTCACTGCGCTGGCCCGGCGCCCACGTGACGAGGATCCCTACCCGCACCTGACGCGCGCCGATCTGCTCGTCGTCGCTCCGTGCACGGCGAACACGCTCGCAAAGCTCGCGCACGGGATCGCCGACAACGTCCTCACCGAGGCCGCCCTCGCTCATCGAGGTCCTGTGCTCCTGGCGCCCGCGATGAACCCGCGGATGTGGGCGTCGCCGGCGACGCGCGCGAATGTCGAGACCCTCCGGCGGCGAGGCGTCGAGTTCGTCGGCCCGGACGAAGGCGAGATGGCCGAAGGCGAGTGGGGGGTCGGCCGGCTTGCCGAGCCTGAAGAGATCGCGCAGCGGATCGATCAGTTGCTTGCGCCGGGGTCGCTCGCCGGACGTCGCGTGCTCATCACCGCGGGAGGAACACGCGAACCGCTCGACTCGGTGCGGTTCGTCGGCAACCGCTCGTCGGGCCGCATGGGCGTCGCTCTCGCAGAAGAGGCGCGCCGTCGTGGTGCGGAGGTGATCCTCCTCGCGGCAAATCTGCAGCTCGACGCGCCACACGGCGTCGAGGTGATTCCGACCCCGACTGCATCCTCGATGCTCGATGCGGTGCTCGCCCTCCCCGACGTCGACGTTGCTCTGCTCGCCGCTGCCGTCGCCGACTACCGGCCGTCGGAGGCGCTCGCGACCAAGCGGCCGAAAGACGACAAGACCTGGACACTCGAGCTCTCACCGACGCAGGACGTCGCGCTCGCGCTCGGCGCGCAGAAGCGCGACGGCCAGGTGCTCGTCGCGTTCGGGGCCGAGCACGGCGCGGACGGACTCGAGCGCAAGCGCACGATGCTCGAGACGAAGAACGCCGATCTCGTCGTCTTCAACGACATCGGCCGTGCCGACATCGGCTTCGATGCCGGCGAGAACGAGGTCGTGCTCGTGACCCGCGATCGAGAGCGCGTCGTCGCCAAGGCGCCGAAGCCTGAGATCGCCGCTGCGATCCTCGACGCCGTCGAGGAACTTCTCCAATAGAGGCGGTGATCATGGCGGCGGGTCTCGGCAGCCGGCTCGCGCCGCTGACCGACCGCTGGCCGAAGCCCGTACTGCCGATCGACGGCCGGCCCGTCGTCGTGACGCTCGTCCACGAGCTCGCTGCCGCCGGAATCGACCGGTTCGCGGTCGTCACCGGGCACCTCGCCGAGCAGGTCGAGGCTCTGCTCGCGCCGTTGCCGTACGGCTTCCGGTTCATCGCGCAGCCACAGCCGCTCGGGTCGGCCGACGCAGTCGAGCGGGCCAAGGCGGCGGCGCCGTTCATCGTCGCCGCGGCCGACACCCGCTTCGCCGAGGGCGACGTCGCACGGTTCGTCAGGGCCGCGGGCGGGGCCGACGGCGCGGTCGCCGTGCGTCGCCAGCCCGATCGGCCCGCGTACACACGCATCGAGGTCGCTGACGGCCGCGTCCGGCGCGTAGCGGCCCCGGACGCCGACACCGACTTGTCCGGTGCACCGCTCTGGCTGATCGGGCCGCGCGTCGAGCCGTTCCTGCGCCCCCTGCCGGGCAGGCCGCCGTATGAGCTCGCCGACGTGCTGCAGGCAGCAATCGACGCCGGCGCCCACGTGTCTGCTATCCAGGTGGGGCCGACCCGCGACCTCACGTCGCCCACCGATCTCGTGCGCGAGAACTTCCCCTACCTGCGATGAGCGATACGTACGACCTCTTCCGCGAAGGCCAGAAGCGCCTCCGAAACGGGATGGCCGCTCAGGCGACCGTGCCCCTCGAACGCGCAAAGAAGCTCGAGCCGGACAAGGCGTCGATCCGCGAGGCGCTCGGCATCGCCTACTTCCGACTCGCCCGCTGGCAGGACGCCGAGCGCGAGTTCCGCACGATCGTCGAAGAGCTCTCGCCGACCGACGACTACGCGCACTACGCCCTCGGACGCGCACTGGAGCGGCAGGGGCGCACCGCCGAGGCAAACGGGCACTACAAGCTCGCGAGCTCGATGGATCCGAGCTCCGAGCAATACGCCTCACGCATCCTCGACCTCGAGGCACGCGACACCGACGCCACGTGAGGGCAGTGCTCCAGCGCGTGACGCGGGCGACGTCGACGCCCGGCGGCTCGATCGGGCGGGGGCTCTGCATTCTGCTCGGCATCGCTGCCGGTGACGCGCCTGCGGACGCCGAGCGGCTGGCACGCAAGGTCGCCAATCTGCGCATCTTCGAGGACGCGGACGGGCGCTTCGACCGCTCGCTCCTCGAGACGGGCGGTGAGGCGCTCGTCGTCAGCCAGTTCACGCTCCTTGCGGATACCGGGAAGGGCAACCGCCCGAGCTTCTCGGGGGCTGCCGCGTCCGAGACGGCCGAGCCACTCTACGACCAGTTCGCCGCCGAGCTGCGCGGGCTCGGGATCACCGTCGCGACCGGTGTTTTCGGCGCACGGATGGCGGTCGAGCTCATAAACGACGGCCCGGTCACGATCATCCTGGAATAGCGGATTCTGCTACTTTTGTGCGACCACATTTCGGCGGTTTCGAGATGGGCGCGCGGCGCCCATTTTTCGTGATGGGGGGCTTTCTGAGTTGGCGTCGGCATCGCACGAGAGGGAGAAGCAGCTGCAGCGAGAGGTGACACGCATGGTCGAAGACGCGATCCCGGGGGTCGAGGTGCTCGCCCTCGAGCTGAACGGAAGCGAGCGCTTCTGCGTCTACGTCGACCATCCGCAAGGCGTCGATCACGCCCTGTGCGAGCGCGTCACCCATGTTCTGCAGCCCTATCTCGAGAACTACGGCGTGGAAGTCTCATCGCCGGGCTTCGACCGGCCGTTGCGAACGAAAGCGCATTTCGAGCGCGCCCTCGGGCGCACGGTGCGCGTGAAGACCGGCTCGAGCCGGGCGCGCGGGGAAGTCATCTCGACCACCGAGCGGAGCGTCCAGATCCAGAAGGACACGCAGTCAAATAACGCAGCACCGGTGGACATCCCGTACGAGGACATCGTCCGGGCCAATCTGATCGATGAAGGGTAGGGCTGATGAGCCAGGAAATCGTTGACGCCGTACGCGATATCGAGCGCGAAAAGGGAATCGAGAGCGGCACACTTGTCGCCGCCCTCGAAGACGCGCTGCTCGCGGCCTACAAGAAGACCCCGGGTGCATCGCGGCACGCCACCGTGGAGCTCGACGACAAGGGCGACTTCCGCGTGTTCTCGATCGACATCCCCGAGGACCTCGAGACGCGACTGCTCGACGAGGCACGCGAGCAGGCCCTCGACGACCTCGAGCGCATCGAGGAGGAGACCGGCGAGAAGAACCACACGCTGCTCTCCGACGACGACCTGGAGATCGACTGGTCGCAAATCCCGGACCAGCTGATCAACCGCAAGGACGTGACGCCCGGCAACTTCGGTCGCATCGCAGCGCAGACCGCGAAGCAGGTCATCCTGCAGCGGATCCGCGAGGCGGAGCGCGAGATGATGTACGACGAGTACATCGACCGCGTCGGCGAGGTCGTCACCGGCATCGTCCAGCAGACCGGCGACCGCCGGAACATCCTCGTCGACCTCGGCAAGGTCGAGGCGCTGCTGCCCGGTCCCGAGCAGGTCGACGGCGAGCGCTACGAGCAGGGCTCGCGCATCAAGGCAGTCATCCGCGAGGTCCGCACCGGCACGAAGGGCCCCCAGGTGATCCTGTCGCGGCGCGACCCCGAGCTGATCAAGACGCTGTTCGAGCTCGAGGTGCCCGAGATCGCCGACGGTCTCGTCGAGATCCGTGGTGTCGCGCGCGAGCCGGGGTACCGTTCGAAGATCGCGGTCGAGTCGCACGCCCAGGGCGTCGATCCGGTCGGTGCGTGCGTCGGACCGCGCGGCTCGCGCGTCCGCATGGTCGTCTCCGAGCTGCGCGGCGAGAAGATCGACATCATCCCGTGGAACAACGAGCCGGCCCGGTTCGTCGCGAAGGCTCTGTCACCCGCTCGCGTCCGCGAGGTCTACCTCGACGACGAGGGCAAGGAAGCGACCGTGGTCGTCCCCGACGATCAGCTGGCGCTCGCAATCGGCAAGGAAGGCATGAACGCCCGCCTTGCCGCACGCCTCACCGGCTGGAAGATCGATATCACCTCCGACTCCGAGTTCGCGCAGCAGGAGGCCGACGCGGCCTTCGGCGGCGAAGGCTCCGACGGCGAGGATTTCTCCGGTCGCTGCTCGGCGATCCTCTCCAACGGCAAGCGCTGCCCGAACGCAGCTCTGCCGGGCTCGAAGTTCTGCGGTGTGCCGGCGCATCAGGAGCTCGCGCTCCACGCGACCGACGACGAGGCAAATCCGATCGTCGAGGAGTCGGAGCCCGAGCTCGAGGCGCTCGCCGACACCGCCGAGCCCGAGGCCGTCACCGAAGACGCGGCGGCGTTCGGAGATCCCGAGCCCGAGGAGTTCCCCGCAGGCCCCGGCGATGCACCCGTCGCCGGCGAGGACGAGACGCTGGACAGCGGCGGCGGGCACGCACATCACCGGCACGTCGAGGACGACCCCGACGGTGGCATCCCGATCGAGCGCGTCGCGGCGGCCGAGAGCACGAGCGAGGGGAGCGAGTAACGAGCGGAGAGCCGATTCGGACCTGCGCCGGTTGCGGACGCAAGGCCTCCCAGGCAGAGCTGCAGCGCTTCCACGCGGAAGCCGGCGAGCTCGTCCCGGGGGCCGGAGCGGGCCGTGGCGCCTACACGTGCCGCCGCCTCTCGTGCTTCGAGCGGGCAGCGACCCGGCGCGCGTTCAACCGCTCGCTGCGGGCAAATGTCCGCGTCGACCCGAATCTCTCACGTCTCTACACTTGAGCCATGGCCAACGGCAAGCCAAATAGACCGATCAGACCGCGCGGCGGCGGCCCCAAGGGCCGGCGGCGCGTCGTCATCGACCAGGGCGGCAAC
>JBAQHS010000173.1:0-3056 GCA_049288455.1 Gaiellaceae bacterium
CCGCTGATAGCGGTCTCTCCCTCGTGACTACGGAGGTTCCCGACGTGACCAGTGAAACCGTGAGCGTGATCGAGCCCGTCAGCGTGACGTTCGACACGGTCGACGTTCCTGACGAGCATGCAACCACTGACTTCGACGAACTGGCGAAGACGCTGAGCGACGGACTGAGCGCACAGCTCGCCACGCTGCGCGGCATCGTCGTCGAGGCCGAGGCGACGCGGGCACGTGACGCCGCGGAGATCACGCGGCTCAACACCGAGCTGACGGCTCGCACGACTGAGCTCGCCGATCGGACCACCGAGCTGAACGATCGCACGACCGAACTTGGCACCCGGCAGGCCGAGCTGGCCGACCGGAACGAGACCATCGTCTCGATGCAGCACAAGCTCCGCGAGCTCGCGGACAGCCTCGAGCACCAGGCGTAGCCCACAAGCTCGCCGACCTCTCTCCCGCTCGAGTTACACGAGCCGGCACCCGCAGATCGCTGCGAGTGCCGGCTCGTTTTCGTTGCGAGGCGAAGCGCTTGACACGATCCGCACATAGTGGGTTACTCATCGGCACCGAACCAAACTGCGAGGAAGGGGTTTCTCATGCGGCGGTTCCTTGTTTCGCTCTCCACAGCGCTCCTGCTTTCGTGCGGTGCGCTTGCCACCGGCGCCGGAGCGGATCCGACCCAGCACTTCACCGTGACGTTCACGATCGTCTGTGGCGGCCAAGACCTGGTGATCGTCGCCAAGCCGGGCTCGAGCAACGTCGTAACGGTCAACGGCAACGACTCGACGTCGGTGTCGGTGCTCTTCGGTCTCCACGTCGTCGACAACCTCGGCAACGTGATCGTCGACTTCCGTAAGCCCGGGAACCAGCCGGTGCAGACGTGCACCGACACGAGCTGGCCGACAGGCTGGACGGCGACCGCTCAGACGATCATCACGCCGGCGCACTAGGCAATCTCGGAAACGACCGTGAGTGGCGGGAGATCGAGGCTCCCGCCACTCAGGCTCTTCTGCGCGCCGCAGTTATCCGCAGGAGAACTTGAAGTCGCTGAAGCTGACGGTGACGAGACCGTTTGCGTTGGTGCTCAGGTGGTCGCTCGCGTGCACGGTCGCACGTGAGCCGTCGGTTCCGATCAGCTGGAACGTGTTCGTGTCGTGCTGAACGTCGTTCTTGTTGTTGCTCGACTCGCCGAACCAGGCGGCGAAGTGGCCGCTCGAAGCGAGCCCGCTCGGGTCATCGGGCGTGAACGTCGCCGTGCCCTCGCCGGTCCCTGTGACCCAGAACTCATCTCCGTTCGTGAAGTACGTGACATGAAAAACGTCGTTCGCCGAGACGGCCGCGAGCGTGCCCGATTGACCGGTGCACGGGTTCACGACCGGCATCGAGAAGAGCAGGTCGTTATGTCCGATCTGCGTCATCGTCACCGTGCCGTTGCCGCCGGCAGCAGCGGTGGCACCCGCTGCGATCACCAGTGCGAGCGCGGCCATGAGAATCGCCGCCTGCGCGAAGCGCCTGACCATTTCGTCATCTCCCTCCGTCGACCATCCGACCCCGCTTCAGTGGCGGGATCGCTGGAGCGATGGTTTCAACCGCCGAAGACCGATTTCAATACTCGCTCGCTCGCGGTCAGGTGCTGTTCAGGTCGGCGAGTAGCGCACGAGAGCCCGCATTGAGTGCGGGCTCTCGCTGCTCCGAAGAGCGGAGGGGGAGGGATTTGAACCCTCGATCCGCCTAACGACGGATAACGGTTTTCGAGACCGCCGCATTCGACCGCTCTGCCACCCCTCCGATCGGGCGACAGGGTACCGGGGCGCAAGCTTCCTAGTCGTGGATGCGGGCGATCAGGTCTTCGCGCCGCAGCACGCGAACCCGGTGCGAGGAGCGCGCGAGCCGCACGTCGAAGCCCGCATCGCGCGCGAACAGAACCTTGTCGCCCGGCTCGATCGTGCTCACCTCGGGGCCGACAGCGGCGACGATGCCGCTGCGAACCTGGCTCGCCTCGTTCGCGGGGACGATCAGGCCGCTCGGCAGCTCGGACTCGTCGAGCGGCTCGAGCACGATGTAGTCGTCGAGCGGCTCGAGCGTCGCGTTCTTCATCTCGTGACCTTCCAACACGGCACCACGATACTCCCTGCATGCGCGTCGGCCGCCACGACGTCCCGGTCACGAATCCGGACAAGGTCTTCTTCCCCGAGCGCGGGCTGACGAAGGGCGACCTTGTCGAGTACTACGTCGGAGTCGCCGAGCTCGCACTCCCCCACCTGCGGCGGCGGCCGTTCCACATGAAGCGCTACCCGAACGGCGTCGACGCGGACTTCTTCCACCAGAAACGCGTGCCGGCAAACCATCCCGAGTACGTCGACGAGATCTTCGTCAAGTTCCCGAGCGGGCACTCGACGGTGTTCGCGATCGTCGACAACGCCGCCGCGCTTGCGTGGGTCGCGAATCTCGGCTGCATCGAGCTGCACACCTGGCACTCGCGGGTGCCCGAGATCGAGCACCCCGACTACCTGCTGATCGACCTCGACCCGACAACCGACGGACAGTGGCCGTTCGTGCGCGAGATCGCGCTCGTCGTGCGCGACGTGCTCGACGAGCTCGGGCTTCGCTCGTACCCGAAGACCTCCGGCGCGACGGGGTTGCACATCCTCGCGCCGATTCGCCCCGACGTGCGGTTCCCCGACGTTCGGCGCTTCGCGAGGTCGCTCGCCGAAGAGGTCGAGCGGCGGATCGACGATCAGCGCGTCGCGACGACCACGTGGCGCGTCGCCGATCGCATCGGCGTCTTCGTCGACTTCGGCCAGAACGCGCGCGACCGCACGATCGCATCCGCGTACTCCGTGCGGCCGACGCCCGACGCGCGTGTGTCGGCACCGCTCGACTGGGACGAGGTCGCGACGGTGGAGCCGGAGGCGTTCACGCTCGAGACGATGCCGGCACGGGTCGCGGCGGCCGGCGATCCGATGCGCGGCATGTGGTCGCGGCCGCCGTCGCTTCGATCCCGCTTCGCGAAGCTCGGCCTCGAGCCTGCATCAGATCCGTAAGTCGTCCTAACATCGCTC
>JBAQHS010000174.1:0-2626 GCA_049288455.1 Gaiellaceae bacterium
GCCCTGCGACGGCGCGCAGCAGCGCGTGCGCGACCGTGGCGGTGCGCATCGGCCGCAGCCCGCGCACCTGCCGCAGCGTCTCGCGCAGCAGCGGGTCGTTCGCGAACAGACGCAGGAACTCCGAATGGTCGTCATCGAGGCCGAGGGCGAAGCGCACGTGCTCGACGCCGGCGTCACTCTCGGCAGCGACCACGATCGTGCCGTCTGCCCGTTGCAGGGCCTGCACGCGCTCGAGCGCGCCGTCGACGCTGATCGTCGCGCGATAGGTGCCGTCGACGACGACGCGGGTTGCATCCGACGCGTGCCGGCCTGAAACACGGAGCGAATAGGGCCCCTTCGGGCGGAGCTCGGCGCGGACGGGCACCCGACTGATCCTAGAGCTAGTCTCCGTCGATGCTCGGGCGCGTCGCTTCGCGGGTCTCGCTGCGGAGCAGGCAGCAGAAGCTCGAGCGCTTCCTCGAGCTCTTCCAGCCCGGCCCCGGTACGACGGTGCTCGACGTGGGGGTGACCGATGCGCCGTTCGGCGCCGGTTCGAGCGACAACTTCTTCGAGGCCCTGTATCCGTGGCCCGGCCAGATCACGGCGGTGGGTCACACCGAGCTCGACCGTTTCCAGGCGGCGTTCCCGGCCGTGCGCGCGGTCCGGGCCGACGGTCGCGCGCTGCCGTTCGCCGACGCCGAGTTCGATCTCGGCTTCTCGAACGCCGTCGTCGAGCACGTCGCCGGCGGCCGCGACGGCCAGCGGCAGTTCGTCCACGAGCTCTGCCGCGTCGCCGGCCGCGTGTTCGTGACGACGCCGAACCGGTTCTTCCCGATCGAGGTGCACACGTTGCTGCCGTTCGCACACTGGCTGCCGTCGGCGGCACGCGACCGCGCCGTCCGCGCGCGTGGCTTCCACGACGTGCTCGATCCGCTCGGCCCGCACGAGCTCGCATCGCTCTTTCCTTACAGCGTGCGTGTACTCAACACGGGTATGACGCTGATCGCGGTCGGCCCCGAATGAGCCTGCGCCGCCCGGTCTGGGCCTTGTACGCCCTGATCGTCGGCCTCGCGCTCCACAACTTCGTGATGGCGATGCTGTGGCGCGCGGGCGTGCGCGGCAGCGCGCTCACCGTCGTCGCGGCGTGGAAGGACGTGCTGCTTGTCGCCGCACTCGCCGCCGTCGTCATCGCGCGGCGAGCGTTGCCATTCTCGCGGTCGTCGGTCGCCGACTGGCTCGCGCTCGCGTTCGGCGCGCTCGTCGTTCTCTACGGCGTGCTGCCGCAATCGTGGCTCGGCGGCGGCGCGACGCACAAGGGCGTGCTCTACGGCGCACGGCACGACCTGCTGCCCGTCGGCGCGTACTTCCTCGGCCGCGGCCTGGCGCTGACGAGCGACGAGCGGAACAGGCTTTGCCGCGCCGTGCTCGCGGTCGCCGCCGGCGTCGCCGTGGTCGGACTGCTCGACGTCTATCTCGTGCCACTTTCGTTCTGGCGTCATGCGTCCGGCTGGTTCAGCGACCAGCTGGGCCTCGACTCGCCGGGGCTCTCGGGGCTGCCCGGGAACTTCGTCTACAACGCCGGCAACGGCGTCGTCTTCCGACGGCTCACCTCGACGTTCCTCTCGCCGCTCGCGACGTCGTACCTGCTCGTCGTCGCGATCTTCTTCATTCCGTTCCGCCGCCGCTTCGGGCCGCCGCTCGCGCTGCTTCTCTTCGCCGCGCTGCTCTGGACACACACGCGCTCGGCGCTGCTCGCGCTCGTCGTCGGCCTGCTCGTGCTCGCTGCAGCGCGGCGGCGCGTGTTGCCGCTCGCGCTCGCCTGCGCGGTCGCTGCGCTCGGCTTCGGGTTCGTGAAGGGCTACGACCACTTCGGACCGCGCACGCATTTCACGGCGGCCGAGCTGAAGATCCAGGAGCAGATCGCGAAGCAGCATCCCAACGCCTCGAACGACGCGACGAGCGCCAGCGAGTCGTCGACGAGCGAGCACCTGGCGAGCCTGCGGGCCGGGGTGCGCACGGTCGTTCACCATCCATGGGGCTACGGGCTCGGTAACGCGGGCGTCACCGCAACGCGCACGCACGTCGACGTGAAAGCTGGCGAGTCGACCTACACCGAGCTCGGGGTCGAGGCCGGGCTGCTCGGCGCGCTCGTCTTCGTTGCGTGGTCGCTCGCCATCCTGCGTGGCCTGCTGCGCGGCCGTGCATGGCTTGGCGCCGCGTTCGCGGCGGTGCTGCTGCTCGGCCTGCAGACCGACGTGATCGGAGTTCCCTGGATTGCGGTCGCGGTCTGGGCGCTCGCCGCGGTGCCGGGGCTACGCGTGGGTGCCGAGCCAGAGCCCGCGCCCGCCTAACCCCTCCGGATCGTGCTCGACGGCGAGGCCGGTCGCCTCGAGCGCGGCCCGCATCTCGTCGTGGGTGAAGAGGCCGAGCTCGTGATCCTCCCGCCATTGCTCGACGCCGTCCGGCGTCCCGACGGTGTAGTACATCGCAGTCGTCGAGATCGTTCCCCGCTGTCCCGCGACGGTCACGCGCGCAAGTGCGAGCCCTTCGGCGTCCGCGGCAAGCACGTGCGGCCTGCCCGGCCGCCAGACGTCGGGTGTCAGCCACGGCTCGACGATCAGCACGCCGCCGTCGGCCACGTGCGCGG
>JBAQHS010000175.1:0-2259 GCA_049288455.1 Gaiellaceae bacterium
GGAGCTGTTCACGCTCGGCGCCGACCGTGGTGCGTACACCGAGAACGACGTGCGCGAGCAGGCGCGCGCGCTGACCGGCTTCCGGAACCGCTGGAAGCCGGGCGTCGGCGACTACGACTTCCACTACGAGAGCAGCGCGCACGACCCCGGAGCGAAGCGCGTGTTCCATAAGACCGGTCACTTCGACTGGCGCGGCGCATGCACGCTCTGCGTCTCGCACCCGCTGCACTCGTCGTTCTTCGTGCGCAAGCTCTGGAGCTACTTCGTCCCGGCCGCTCCCGATCATGCGACGCAGTCGGCGCTCGAGCGCCTCTACCGCAACGGGCACGACATCGCGCCCGTCGTGCAGGCGATCCTGCTGCATCCGGCGGTCTATGACGGCCCGCGCATGGTGAAGCCGCCGGTCGTGCACATCGCCGGGCTGCTGCGCCGCATCGGCGCCGGCATCACGACAACCGACTGGGCGTGGATCGGCCGGCTCTCCGGCCAGCAGCTCTTCTACCCGCCGAACGTCGCGGGCTGGGACGACACGCGCTGGCTCGACACGGCGACCTACCGCGGCCGCTGGATCGGCGTGCAGCGGATCCTCCAGGACCGCAAGCTCGACCCGGGCCATCCGCCCGCCGGCGAGCCGGGCGACGCGAAGGCGGTGCTCGCGAAGGCGCTGAAGTTCTGGAAGGAACCGCCGCTCTCCGCCGCGACCCACGCCGCGCTCCTGCAGTTCGCGCAGTCGGCGCTCGGCGACGCCGGCAAGGACAAGTGGAAGCGCGAGCAGTACCCGGTGCTCGTCGAGAACGCGCTGCGCCAGTTGATCGCCGTCTCCCCGGACCTGCAGACCTCATGACCCGCGTCTCGTGCGACGAGTGCACCCGTGCCGACGCGCTTCGCGCCGTCGCCGGCCGCGGGCTTCCGACGATCGAAGCCGGCATGCCGACGCCCGCCGGCACCGGCCTGACGCGCCGTCGCTTCGTCGCACGCTCGCTAGGTCTCGCCCTCTCCGTGTACGGCGTCGGGCGGCTGAACCTGTTCGAGGAAGGCATCGCCGCCGCGGCGACCGGGCCGCAGTCGCCGGTGCTCGTGACGGTGTTCCTGCAGGGCGGCGCCGACGCGCTGTCGCTCCTCTACCCCGACGGCGATCCGCTCTACCGCAAGCTCCGCACGTCGCTGGCCGTGAACGGCGGTACACCGTTCACCGAGGACCCCCGGCTGCTCTGGAACCCCGCGCTCTCGCCGCTCGCGCAACTGCACGGCGAGGGCAAGGTGACGGTGATGCCGGCGGTCGGCTACGACCACCCCGACCAGTCGCACTTCACCTCGCGCCACTTCTGGGAGGTCGGCGCCACCGAGACATCGCTCATGTCCGGCTGGCTCGGCCGCTACCTCGACGACGTCGGCACCGCCGATAACCCGCTGCAAGGGCTGTCGCTGACCGGGTCTCTGCAGCCGTCGCTTGCGACTGCACGCGTCCCCGTCGCTGCGATCGACGGGCCGGATCAGTACGACTTCTGGGTGCCGGGTGTCTGGGGCGAGGTCGAGACGCGCATGCTCGACGCCATCGGCACGCTCGGGCACGTCTCGTCGCATGACGCGGCGTTCCGCACCGCGGCCGACGTGACGACGCAAGCCGCGCGCCTGCGCATGCAACTGGCTCCGTTCGCCGGCAAGGGAGCTGTCACCTCGGCGACGCCGTACCCGGCCGGCGATGACTCGTTCCCGAAGCAGCTGCAGGGGCTCGCCGCGATGATCGCGTCGGGGCTGCCGCTCCGGTGCGTCGCGCTCGAGGCGACCGGCGAGTACGACACGCACGCCGGTCAGGACGCCGCGCTCACGCCCGCGCTGACGATGACTGCCGCCTCGCTCTTCGCGTTCCAGCGCGACCTCGAAGCCCGCGGCGTCGCGGATCGCGTGCTCACGCTCGTCTGGTCGGAATTCGGCCGCCGCGCGAAGCAGAACGGCTCCGGTGGAACCGACCACGGCGCCGCCGGCACGGCGTTCCTGATCGGGACGCGGGCTGCCGGCACGCAGGTGGGCGAGTTCCCCGGGCTCGTAACCGGTCTCGACGCCGACGGCAACGTCCGCGCGACCTCTGACTTCCGCGGCGTCTATGCATCGCTGCTCGAGCAGTGGCTCGGCTTCGACGCGGCCCGGATCATCCCGGGAGCGTCGAAGTTCACACGCCCGCAGCTCGTGAAGTGAAGGCTCTCGTCGCAGCGGTGATCGGCGCGTTGACGCTCGGCGGCGCCGCACCGGCTCGGGTCC
>JBAQHS010000176.1:0-11877 GCA_049288455.1 Gaiellaceae bacterium
GCTTCGGCTTCGGCGGCCACGGCGGTCCGGGTGGGCCGGGTGGGCCGGGCGGCTTCGGCGGCCCCGGCTTCGGCTTCCGTCACCCGTAGGTCTGGCTAAACAGGAAGCGTCAGGCGGAAGCGGGCGCCGGCCGAAGAGCTTTCGGCCGTCGCCCGCCCGCCGTGTGCCTCGGCGGCCTCGCGGACGATCGCGAGCCCCAGGCCTGCGCCCGGCTTCGAACGGGCGGATGCCGAGCGATAGAACCGGTCGAAGACGTGCGGCAGGTCGTCGCTCGCGATTCCCGGGCCTTCGTCGGCGACCGTGACCTCGCCACGCGCGACTGCGACGCGGACGGTGCTGCCGTCAGGCCCGTACTTGACCGCGTTGTCGAGCAGGTTCGAGACGGCACGGTCGAGCAGGACAGGGTCCGCCTGCACCGTCGAGTGCTCGAGCGCTGTCTGAAAGCGAATCTGCGGGGCGCGCGACTGCGCTCGCTCGACCGCGCCCGCGACCAGGTCGTCGAGCTGGACGGGCTCGAAGCGCAGCTTGCGCTCTGCGCCGCGCGCGAGCTCGACGAGATCCGAGACGAGGCTCGTCAGAGCAGCGAGCTCGACCGATGCCTCGGCGAGCGCACGCTTCGCCTCCTCGGGCGGCAGCTTCCCCTCTCGCAGGAGGTCGATGTTGGTGCGCACGGCCGTCAGCGGCGTGCGCAGCTCGTGTGACGCGTCCGCGACCAGGCGCCGCTGCGCGCCGACTGAGCCCTCGAGCGCCGCGAGCATCGCGTTGAAGCGGGTGGCGAGGCGGCCGAGCTCGTCGCCGCCCGTCACGGTGACACGCTCGGTCAGGTCGCCGGTCGCGGTGACATTTTCTGCTGCGGTGGTCAGGCGTCGCACGGGGCGGAGCGCGGCCGACGCGACGAGCGCTGCCAGCGCCGCAGCGAGCACGATCCCGATCCCGCCGACGAGGAAGATCCAGAAACGGATCCGGTTCAGCGCGTGGTCGGTCGGGGCCAGGGACGTCGCGACCACGACCGCACCGCTCGCGACGCCGCCCGGCCCGGTGATCGCGGCGACGAAGACACGTGCGTGCGAGCTCTTGTAGTAGGTGTCGTAGAAGTACGAGTCGTGTGCCCCCGTCGCGACCTGTCGCTGGGCGCCCGTGACCGGGAACACGAGCTCGTCATGGATGACCTCGCCGTCGGCAGCGATCAGGTTGTAGGCGACGCGCCCGCCGAACGGCCCGCCGTGGCCGCCCGCCGCCGCCAGCGTCGCCTGCGTCTCGAGCGATGTGTCGACCTGGCCGCGTAACTGGTGCTTCGCGACAACCCACACGGCAAACGACGTCCCGGTGACCGTCACCGCGATCGCGATCGCGGTGAGGAGCATCAGCCGTTGCCGGAAGCTCACGGTTCCTCGCGAAACGCGTACCCGACGCCGCGCACCGTGTGCAGGAGGCGTGACTCGCCGGCCTCCTCGAGCTTACGCCGCAGGTAGCCGATGTAGACCCAGAGAGCATTCGAGGTTGCGCCGAAGTCGTACCCCCAGACGCGCTCGTAGATCTGCGAGCGCGTGAGCACCTGGCGCGGGTTGCGGAGGAAGAGCTCGAGCAGGTTGAACTCCGTGCGCGTCAGTCGCAGGCGCCGCTCGCCGCGGTAGGCCTCGCGGGTTGCGGGGTCGAGCGTGACGTCGGCGAAGCGCAGCGCCACGTCGCTTGCAGCGGTCCGGCGCAGAAGCGCGCGCACGCGGGCGCGCAGCTCCTCGATCGCGAACGGCTTCACCAGGTAGTCGTCGGCGCCTGCGTCGAGCCCTTCGACCCGGTCGTCGACGGCGTCACGCGCCGTCACGACGAGCACCGGCACAGGGTCGTCACGGCGGCGCAGCGCGCGGCACACATCGAGGCCGCCGAGTTGGGGCATCAGCAGGTCGAGGACGATGGCGTCTGCAGGAGCCGCCGCGTGCTTCGCGAGCGCGTCAGCGCCGTCGACGGCTTCGTCGACGTCGTAGTCGACCCGGAGCGCGCGCGACACGGCGGCGCGGACGGCGGGGTCGTCGTCGACAACGAGAACTCGCGTGGTCATGCAGGCATTCTCGCCTGAATCCCTAAGAATGCCCTTAGCTCACATAAGCGATCCGGCGAAAGTACGATCCGACTGAGCTAAAGGGGGCCACTGCGGTGCACGCGCTCATCGTCGCGTTCGGGATTCTCAACAGCGCCGCGTTCGTCACGCTGGCGGTTGTCGCTGTGCGGCAGTGGCGCCGCCGCCGTGATGCGGCTGCGGGGTGGCTTGCTATTGCATTCCTCTCGCTCGGGCTGATCGTCTCGATCGGCCGGCTCGTGCCCGCGCATCCGCATGGCTTCTTCCCCGACGCGGCCCAGCGGATCGAAGTCGAGTTGCTCGTGCTCTTCCCGTTCCTGCTCTACCGATTCGCAACGGTGTTCGTGCGGCCGTCGGTCCGGCTGCAACGCCTTGTCGGCGGGCTAACGGTCCTGCTCTCGATCTGGACGTTCGCACTTCCGCGGCTGCCGGCAGCGGGCGAGAAGTGGCCGAAGTGGTTCCTCGCGTATGTCCTCGCCTTCCTCGTCCACTGGACAGTGCTCTCTGTCGTGGTCTCCGTCCGACTCTCACGCGCCGGCCGGGGCCAGCCGGGTGTCGCGTCGACCCGGATGCGCATGCTCGCGTTCGCCGCTACAGCGATCACAATCGCGATCGTCGGCTCCGCGTTCCAGGGCAAGGGTGCAACCCCCACTGCCTTGGCCGTCGGCATGCTCGCATTCGCAAGCGCGATCGGATTCCTGCTCGGGCTCGCGCCACCGAACGTGGTCCGCGCGTCCTGGCGCAGCGTCGAGCAGGCGCGGCTCCAGGAGGCGATTCGCGGCCTGATGACGCTGGCGACGACGCCCACCGAGGTCGCGGCGCGCGTGGTCGCGCCGACTGCCGCGATCGTCGGGGCCCGCAGCGCGGCCGTGCTCGACGGTGCCGGCGACGTCGTCGCGTCGGATGGGCTCTCGCCCGCGGCACTCCGGGAGATCGAGGCCGGCCGGTCACCGACGGCACCTGTAGGCACCGAAGTCGTGCGTGTCGACCAGCCCGGCGCGTCCCTCCTCGTGTGGACCTCGCCGTATGCCCCCTTCTTCGGGGACGAAGAGATCGCGACCCTCCGCACGATCGCGGCGTTGACGGGAATCGCGCTCGACCGCGTTCGCCTGTTCGAGCAGGAGCACCAGAGCCGCCTGGCGCTCGAGCGCGTGAACGAGCTGATGGCGAACTTCGTCGCGCTGGCCGCACATGAGCTGCGCACACCGGTGACGACGATCCACGGCTTCGTGCAAACGCTGAATCACCTCGGCGACCGTCTCGCAGCGGCCCAGCAGGATGAGCTGCGCGTGGCGCTCGAGCAGCAAACAGCGCGAATGGCGTCGCTCGTCGAGCAGTTGCTCGATCTGTCGCGGCTCGATGCAGAGGCGGTCGAGATCCGCCCGCAGCGGGTCGACCTGCGCGCGCGGCTCGAGGAGACCGTTGGGATGGCAGCGGGTGCGCGGAGGGCTGAGGTGCTCGTCGAGGTCCCGGCCGACCTCGACGCGGTCGTCGACCCCGCGATTCTCGACCACATCGTGATCAACCTCGTCACGAATGCACTTCGCTACGGCCAGGCACCGGTGCGCGTCTCGGCGCTTCGCCACGAGGACCGTGTGGAGATCCTCGTCGAGGATGCCGGTCCCGGTGTTGCCTTCGAGCTCGAAGGGACGCTCTTCGAGCGCTTCACGCGCGCCGGCGTCTCACGCGACCGGGTCGCCGGCACCGGCCTTGGCCTGGCGATCGCGCGCGCCTACGCCCTCGCCCATCGCGGCGACCTTCGCTACGAGCGGGCGCAGCCGACCGGGGCACGGTTTGTCGTCGAGCTCCCGTCGGCGTAGGCGAACCCGAGAATGACGGAGGCGGAGAACCAGAAGCTGCTGCACGCGACGATCGTCGGTGAGGCGATCGAGCATGCCGTCGGTGCCGCCGTCTTCGTCTGGAACGAGGAGCGGCGGTATGTGGCCGTCAACGAGGAAGCCTGCCGCCTCACCGGGCTCTCACGCGCCGAGCTGATCGGCATGCCCGTCGGCGACCTATCGCCCGACCGAGCCGCCGGTGACATCGAGCGCACGCGCGCGACGCCGCTTCTGCAAGGCCGGTCGAGCTTCAGGCGGCGCGACGGCCAGGATGTCGAGCTCGAGTGGGTGACGACCCACACGCACGTCGCCGGCCTCGAGTACATGGTCAGCGTCTGCTGGCCTGCCGCCGGGTAGAGCCCAGCCTTCATCTAACCTTGGTCGCGATGTCGACCATCTCCTTTGCGCGTGGTATCCCGGCGCCCGAGTGCCTGCCGGTCGACGACCTCGCCGATTGCGCCCGGGTCGCGCTCGAGCGCGATGGGCGCACGATCCTTTCCTACGGCCCGTCGCCGGGCTATGCGCCGCTGCGTGACTGGATCGCCGCGCGGCACGAGGTCGATCCGTCGCGCGTATTCATCACGAACGGCTCGCTGCAAGGCTTCGTTTTCCTGGCCCAGCGGCTTGCGCCGGGGCGCCGCGTCCTCGTCGAGCGTCCCACCTACGACCGGCCGCTGAAGATCCTGAAGGAGCTCGGCGCCGAGGTGGTCGGGCTGGACTGCGACGACCAGGGCCTCGATCCGGACGCCCTGGAGCGCGAGCTGAGCGAAGGCGCCAAGCCGGCGTTCCTGTATCTGATCCCGACGTTCCAGAACCCGAGCGGCCGCACCCTGAACCTCGAGCGGCGACAACGAATCGTCGAGCTTGCGGTCGAGCACGATCTGCTCGTGCTCGAAGACGATCCGTACGGCCTCGTGCGCTTCGAGGGTGAGCCACTGCCGTCGCTCTTCGAGCTCTCGGGCGGCGCGACGGCCTACAGCTCGTCGTTCTCGAAGACGATCGCGCCCGGCCTACGGGTCGGATGGTTCGTGTTCCCCGAGCAGCTCGCCCGCGAGATCGAAGCAACGGCAACGGCGACCTACATCACTCCGGTCCTGCTCGGCCAGGCGACGGTGCACGAATTTGTAAGCCGGGGGCTCTTCGAGCCGAACCTCGAACGGGTCCGGCACCTCATCGGGATGCGGCGCGACGCGATGATCACGGCGCTCGACCGCGAACTGCCCGATCTGGCGATCACGCGTCCCGAGGGTGGCTACTTCCTCTGGGTCGAGCTCGACGGCGTCGACGCCGGTGAACTGCTGACGCGCGCCGAGGCAGCCGGGGTGACGTTCGTCAAGGGAACCGACTTCGGGGGCGACCCTGACTCCCTTCGCCTCGCATACAGCTTCGTCTCGGTCGACGAGATCGCCGACGGCGTCGCGCGCCTCGCCGCAGCGATCCCCGTCACTGCATAGCGCTCGACGCTCGCCGCTCGAATCAGCGGCTGCGCATGCGGTGCCGGGTCAACTGCGAGAGCAGCACGCCGAGCACGACCCCGGCCGCCAGGGAGAGCAGGATTACCCAGATCAGCGATACGCGCGTTGAGTGGACGACGAAGTCGATGCGGACGCGGCGGGTGTTGAAGACGACGAAGAGCAGCAAGTAGACGACGACGATCCCGATCGCGATCAGCCGCGACCAGAGACCGGGCTGGAACGTCTGCCGCCCGCGCTCGAGGCGGTCGCCGAGGCTCTGGCCCGGCTGCTTGTCTTGGGGCTGCTCGGTCGGCTCGGCCATCGCGCCGAGAATACGGGCTCTACGCGACCGCGGCCGCGGCGACGGACGCGAGTGGCACGAGGCGGGGCTGGCGCGGCGGCTGCAACGTGCGCGCCGCCGCGCGGAAGGTCGGACAGGGACGCTCGGGTGCCATCGCGCAGAGGCCGTTGCGGCGGAAGTAGCAATCGTCGCAGGTGGGAGCGTGCTGTCGGGTCATCGGGGGTCTTCTTTCGCTTGCTTTGGAGGGGTGCTTGGGAGGGGCATGCTACGACCACTCGACTCAGCGAGAAAGGGCTTGTCTAAACGGAAAACGTGCATTTTCCGGCAAGTTCCAATCCGCTCGAAACTGCTCGTATCTACCCCGAGGTGGGGAGTGTCGCCAGCGCGCGCAACGCCTGTGGAAAGGTCTCCACAGGGATGATTCGAAGCCCGCCCGCGTACTTGCGAGCGTCGCGGGCGTTCTCCCCAGCCGGCACGAGGAATGCGTCCACACCTGCGGCGCGCGCTCCGTAGGTTTTCTGCTTGATCCCGCCGATCGGATGCACCGAGCCGTCCGCGAAGATCTCGCCCGTGGCCGCGATCCGATTGCCGCGGACGATGTCGTGGCCCTCCTCCTCGTAGACCTGCAGCGCAAACGCAAGCCCCGCGGACGGCCCGCCGACGTTGCCGGCGTCGATGCGCACAGAGATCGGGAGGTGCACGGCGAGCGCGGTGGCGGGGAGGAAGCCGACGACCGGGCGGCGCGGGCCTGAGTCGGTCGACGCGACCGTCTTGATTGCGACCTCCAGTGTCGAGCGGCCGCGGGTGACCGTGAAGTGGACGACGTCACCGATCGAGTGCTTGGTCATCACCGTCTTAAGATCGGTTGGCGACCGGACGCGAGTGCCGTCGATGTTCGTGATCACATCGTCGGGCTCGAGCTTGCCGACCGCAGGCGTGCCCGCCTCGACTTCGCTGACGAGCACCCCGGTCGAGCGGAGCGTCACCTTCAACCCTGCGGCCTTCAGGGCGACGGCCGCCGCGATCTGCTGGGAGAGGCGCATGTCCTGGAGGTCGATCCGCCGTCGTTGCGCATCGCCCACGCCGGGCGGATTGATCGCGCTTGCCGGATACAGGTCGGCTCCGTGATGGAGGCCGCCGAAGAGCCGTTCGAGCAGCGTCGCCTTTCGGACGACGACATCGACGAAGTAGATGCCGCCGCGCGCGGGGTCATGGCCGCCCGCCACCGTGACGAGCGGCGCTACCGGATGGGCTCGATCGGGCAGAAAGATGTAGTCGCTCGACGGTGCGACGACGAGCGCAAGTACGACGGCGAGCACGACCAGGCCGAGCGCCAGCAGGCGGCCCGGAGTGACGAGACGCCTCACAGAAGCGAGCGGGAAGCCCCGCCGTCGACGAGCACCGTGGTCCCCGTGACGTACGCGGCGCGGTCTGACGCGAGAAAGCAGACGACGTCCCCGAATTCGCGAGGCTCGCCCAGCCGCCCGAGTGGGATCTGTGCGATGTCCTCGGCCGCAGGCCCATCCTCGCCGTACAGCTGCTGCATGCGAGCGGTCCGCACCCTGCCCGGGGCGACGCAGTTAACGGTGATCCCGCGCGGCCCGAGCTCGGTCGCGAGCGTTTTCGCCCAGCCTGTGACACCGGGGCGGATCGTGTTGGAGAGGGCGAGATGGCCGACGGGCTCCTTGACGGCGATCGAGGTGATGCAAAGGATCCGCCCGCCGGGGCTGTTCTCGAGATAGGGAAGGCACAGCCGGACGAGGCGGATCGCGGGGGCAAGCAGAAGCTCGAATGCCGACTCCAGGCCGTCGTCGGTGATCTCCGACGCGCGCCCCGGGGGTGGCCCACCGGAGTTCCAGACGACGATGTCGATGCCGCCGAACGCTTCGACGGTCTTCGCCACCGCACGCTCGAGGTCGGCAACGTTGGTCACATCTCCGCGTACCGCGAGGGCGCCGATCCGGTTTGCCTCACGGTCGAGCTCCTCACGGCGGCGCGCGAACATCGTCACGTTGGCGCCCTCTTCGGCGAGAGACTCAGCGGTAGCCAGTCCGAGGCCGGACGATGCTCCGCAAACGATCGCGGTCCTACCGCGAAGACCGAGCTCCATCGAGGCGGGACGGTAGCGCTTCCCCGCTAGGAGGCGTAGTCGAAGGCGCTGACGAAGGCGCAGTTGCCGGCGAGCTCCCACCGGAACGGGCCGTCGTCGACGGTGAACGTATCGGCGGTGAGCTCGGTGCCGGGCTGGTGGTAACCGGGAATGCCGCACGCGACGCTCTGGTCGGTCGCGAATGGCTGTGAGGCGGTGAGCAGCACCGATTGGCCGACCCGCAACGTGTGGCCGTCAGGCCCGTCGGACAAGGTGATCGCGCTCGTACACACCTCGAGGAGGTGCCGCGGCTTGCGCACCCACGGCAGCACGCGCACGTCTCCGCCGAGCTCACCGAGCATGATCTGCTGAAGCGCGGCGCGTTGCGCGTCACCGCCGCGCTCGTCGAGATGCAGCCGGATGCTCCAGGGTGAGCCTTGCTCGTCGTCGTCGTACCTGGTGGTGAGGACGACCGCGAGCCCGGTCAGGTCAACGTCGCCGGCGTGCCCGTCGTCGATACGCCAGGCGAGCGCTCCGAAGCAGATGCCGTGCGTCGACCGGCCGCCGGGGACGCCCCCGATCATCCGGCAGGGGCAGATCGCGGCGCAGTTGCACGACTCGAAGTACGAGCCTGCGATCCGCCAGGTCGCAGTGGTCACTTAGGTCGTGAGGACGGAGACGACGTCGCGCACGGCGTCGGCCGAGGCCTTCATCGCCGCCTGCTCGGACTCGTCGAGGTCGACCTCGAGGATCTGCTCGATCCCCTTCGACCCGAGCTTCACCGGCACGCCCATATAGAGGCCGTCGATCCCGTATTCGCCCTCGAGGAGCGCGGTGCACGGGAGCACACGCTTCTCGTCGAGCAGGATCGAGTCGGTCATCTGCGCGGCCGCCGCGCCGGGGGCGTACCAGGCTGAGGTGCCCATGAGCTGCACGAGCTCACCGCCACCCTTGGCCGTTCGTTCGACCATTGCCTGGATCCTCTCCTCCGAGACGAGCTTGCGCAGCGGCACGCCGCCGACAGTCGTCGCCGAGATGACCGACACCATCTGGTCGCCGTGGCCGCCGAGGACGACGGCACCGACGTCCTTGACCGATGCGCCTGTCTCCCAGGCGATGAAGGTCTGTAGGCGCGCGGTATCGAGGATCCCCGCCTGGCCGAACACGCGCTCCTTCGGGAAACCCGAGACGTTCTTCGCGACGTGGCACATCGCATCAAGTGGGTTCGAGACGACGATCAGGATCGCGTCGGGGCTCTTCGCGACCACCTTCTCCGTCACGTCCTTCACGATCTTCTCGTTCGTCGAGACCAGATCGTCGCGGCTCATGCCGGGCGAGCGGGGCAGGCCGGCGGTGATCACGACGACCTCGGAGCCGGCGGTGCCGTCGTAGTCGTTGGCACCGGTGACGCTCGGCTCGTACCCGAGCACCGCGCCCATCTGGTTGATGTCGAGCGCCTTGCCCTGAGGCAGGCCCTCCTTGATATCGACGAGCACGATGTCTGCGTAGTCGCGCTGGGCCAGCACCTGCGCGCAGGTCGCGCCCACGTTCCCGGCACCGACGACGGTTACTTTCCGCCTCTCGCTCACTGGAGCTCCTAACCTTCGAGTTTTTCGATGATCGCGTCGGCGTACTCGCTCGTTCCGACCGCAGTCGGGTCGTCGCGCGACGGCTTCATGTCGTAGGTGACGGACGTTCCCTCCGCGATGACGGCGGCGACCGCATCCTCGAGGCGCTGCGCCGCCTCGCGCTCGCCGAGGTGGTCGAGCATCAGCATGCCGGAGAGGATCATCGCCGTCGGGTTGACCTTGTTCTGCCCCTTGTACTTCGGGGCCGAGCCATGCGTGGCTTCGAACACCGCCGTATCGGGGCCGATGTTCCCGCCGGGCGCAACGCCGAGGCCACCGACAAGGCCGGCGGTCAGGTCGCTGACGATGTCGCCGTAGAGGTTCGGCAGCACGAGGACGTCGAATTCCTCCGGCCGCTGCACGAGTCCCATGCAGACAGCGTCGACGAGGTTCTCCCATGGCTCGATCTCGGGGTACTCCTGTGCGACGTCGCGGAAGACGTCGAGGAAGAGGCCGTCGGTGAACTTCATGATGTTCGCCTTCGTCACGCATGACACGCGCTTGCGCCCGTGGGCGCGCGCGAACTCGAACGCGAAGCGAATGATCCGCTCGGACGCAGCGCGGCTCATCGGCTTCACGGAGATGCCCGACCCGGCCGCGATCTGCTTGGACTGCAGCTTGTTCAACTCCGCGATCACGTGTTCCGCGTCGTCGCTGCCGGCCTCGTACTCGATACCGGCGTAGAGATCCTCGGTGTTCTCGCGCACGAGCACGAGGTCGACCGCGTCGTAGCGCGACCGCACTCCCTCGTAGGTCTTGCAGGGCCGCAGGCAGGCGTAGAGCCCCAGCTCATGGCGCAATGCGACGTTGACCGAGCGGAACCCCGTGCCGATCGGGGTCGTGATCGGGCCTTTCAGCGCCACCTTGTTCGCCTTGACCGACGCGAGTGTCTCCTCTGGCAGCGGCGTTCCCGCTTCCTCCATCACGTCGACGCCTGCGTGGCGCACGTCCCAGACGAAGCCGACTCCGGTCGCCTCGAGCACCCGCCGGGTCGCCTCGGTCAGCTCCGGCCCGGTTCCGTCGCCGGGAATGAGGGTGACGCGATGGGGCATCGGGGGCGGAGGGTACACACACCGGTTCCCCAGGCTCCTCCAGAACGTGGATGCCGGTCGTGCGATCCAGGTGATCGACGCGAGGCACGGCGCGCGCTTCGATGAACCCATGGAAGCAACTGCGGCGCTCCGGCTTGTCCCTCCCAACGCGTCCCCGACCAGGGCGACGCCCTCGGCGGTTGACGCCGATGCGACCCTCGCCGCGATCGAGCGCGCGGAGGTGTCAGTCCAGGAGAACCGCTACTCGGATGCAGTCGACACGCTCGGCGCTTTGTCAGTGCCTGCGGCGATGCCTGAGCTCGCGCTTCGGGCGATGCTGTGCGAAGCCTGGGCGCGGATGTACCTCGGCCACCTCGGCCGTGCGGTTTCGATGCTCGAGCGCGCCCGAGACCTCGCCGAGTCTCCGTTCTTCACCGACGTCGACCGCGCGAACGCGATGTTCCGCCTCGGGTGTTGCCGGCTGAAGCTCGGCAAGGTCTCGAATGCGATCTCCCTCTTCGGTGAGGCTCTCGCTCTTGCTGCCGGTGGCGGCGTCGAGGGAGAGCGCCTGTGTGCCCGCATCTATGACTGGCGTTCGCGTTGCCACCAGCTCCAGCGTGAGTGGGAGGCGGCGCTCGCCGACGCAGAGCGCGGCCACGAGCTCGCCGAGGCGATCGGCGACGACGGTCTCGCCGCACATGCGTTGATGCAGTGCTCACTCGTCGCCGAGCGCAGTTCCGATCCGCTGCTCGGCCGCTTCTACGCCGAACGGGCGCGGACGCGCGCGATCTCTGCCGGCGACCGCCAGATCGAGGCCCGCCTCCTGAACAATCTCGGCGGCCTGAGCTTCCTGCTCGGAGAGCCCGCCAAGGCGGTCGGCTACCTCAAACAGTCGTACGCGCTTGCACTCGAGGTCGGTAACGATGCCGACGCGGCACAGGCGGTCTCGTCACTGGCGCAGGTCCATCTGCGCTCGGGCGCGCCGCTGCTTGCCGAGGAGCAGGCGCGCTATGCGCTCTCGATCCTCGGCGAACGGCAGGACTACCTCGACGAGCGCGGCAACGCACACCTCGTGCTCGGCCGGGCGCTCCTCGCCGTCGATCGCGGCTTCGAGGCGCTGACCGAGTTCGCCGCAGCCGAGTGGCTGTTCGAGGCGCTCGGCTCCGCGAGCCACGTCGCCGCAGCCTGGCTCGCCCAGGGTGACGCCTACAGGCGACTTGGCGATCTGGAATGTGCGTCGGACCTGTTCCGTCGCGCGGCCGAAAAGCTCCAGGACTTCAACTTCTGACCGAGGAAGGAGGTTTGCTCATGAAACTGCGTCCGAAACTGATCACGATCATCGTCTTTCTCCTCGCTCTCGCAGTGTTCGCTGCCGCGGCGAAGATCGGCCATCCCGGCTGGGCGAAGACAGGATTCTCGAGCGGCGGCTGATCCACGCCGGCTCGCGACCGAACCTCTCCCC
>JBAQHS010000177.1:0-18081 GCA_049288455.1 Gaiellaceae bacterium
GCCGAGCGCATCGCGGGCCTGGCGGCTCCGCAGCGCCGCCGTCGCGTCTACCTGGCTGTTGCAGCGGCTGTCATCGTTGCCGCGGCGGCGGTCGGCGGCATCGTCGCGATGCACGGCCGGTCGACGCCTGCGGGGAAGATCACCCTGCTCCAACTCGACCCGCAGACCGGCCACGTCGTCCGAACGATCCGCGACGGCACGCTCGGCTGCCCTTGCGGCGCGAATCTCTTCGCCGTCGACGGAACGCTCTGGGAGCGGGCCGGCCGCAACGGCAACGCGATCGCGGTTCGCAACATGACGACCGGTCGAACCCAACGGGTGACGCAGGCGCCGGTCGGTTCGCTTGACGGTGCGGTCGGATTCGGCTCGATCTGGCTCCTCCGCAGTCTCGTCAAGCGCGGCGCCCCGACGCCGATCAACGTCGTGCAGCGACGCGACGAGCTGAGCGGACGCGTGATCGCGACCATTCGCCTCACGGTCTTGATCAACAGCGGGGGGCCTGACAGCGGGACGATCGCCGTCGGGAACGGCGCAGTCTGGGTGCTGCAAGCGGACGGCTCGCTCGACCGGATCGACCCGCTGACGAACAAGCTCACCGGCCGGTTCCACACCAACGCGATCGAGACGCAGATTCTTCTCCCGACCGGCGGCTACGAGTGGATTTGCGAGTGCCGCTACCACGAGGTGCTGCGCTACGACGCGCGAACCCGCACCGGGAGGACCTTTCACTTCCCCGAGCAGCCGTGGCACCTCGTCGAGATCAAGACCGGCCGGGCTGACACCCTGTGGCTTATGGATGAACAGGGAGCGACGCTGACCGAGATCGATCCGCGCACGGGGAAGCCGAAGCAGCCGCTCGGGTTGAACGGAACTCCAACCGAGGCGGTTCAGCTCGGTAACTCGATCTGGGTAGCCGCCGGAACGGTGGTCGACCGGATCAAGCTGCCCGGCCGCACCCGCACCTCGATCCCGCTGCCAAAGGGATTGAACGCGACCGGCATCGCAGCCGACCCCGCCACCGGCAGGCTCTGGATCGACAACAGCTATCCGCCACCCGCGAACTAGCTCGAGCCGGGTGCCGGACGGACCGCCTGGGCCAGTCCCCCCAATGACCACCCGAACCGGGATACGGTGACTGTCGCTTCCGCGTCGCGGGCGTCGTCGGAGGGTTAGGAACGTGGGTCGATCACGAAGCGGCCGAAGCTCGTCCAACCCGGTGAGGCGCACGCGGTGATCGCGCCGGGTCGGCTCCAGTGTCCGGTGGGCGCGAAGCATGGATCGAACTGAACGTCGGAGACGCAGCGGAGCGCGGACTTCAGAATGGTTTGCTGCGATCCGCGGAAGCAGCGACCTCGATAATGCCGCGCGTCTCCGGCACGGTCGAGCGTCAGGCCCGTGCGGAGCTTGCCTGCAGGTGTCCACGGGAGGATGAAGCCATCGGCGTGCGGGTAGCGCTGCTGCCAGTCGAGCGGTGGTGTCGCGTGCGTCCCTGCAATCGGCACGTCGAGCTTCAGGATTCCGCGGTGGTCGGTTGTCGCGTTGATGTTCCTCAACGGGGGCATTCCGTCGGAGGTGACGAGCGGGCAGTCGTAGCCGCCCGTGGCCTCGATGATGCAGATCAAGGTGTTCTGCCCTGGCCGGGTCGCGAGCGAAACGGTGCAACGTTGCTGCGCGGGGTTTGGCTCGACTAAGACGGACCGCTCGCGAGCGCTTAGTCCGCGGATGGAGATCCTCGCCGACATCGACGCCCACTTGAGCATGTTCCCCTGGTTCCACCGGTCGGCGCAGACCCGGAGCGCCTGGCGAGACGGTGCGGACAGACTCGCCGCTGTGGGTCGCCTCGACGAACCACACGCCACGGCCAGGACGGAAAGACCAAGCGCGAAGCAAACCGAGGGGGTGGCCAACCGCACCGCCTCAGCGCGCGCTGCCGGTGCTGGCCGGCAGATCCTGATCGAGCGCACTGGTAGTAGCTTAGTGCCGTGTCCGCGACGCGCCTGCCCGAGCAGGGACGCCGGTGCTTCGACCAGCTGCCGGCGACGATCGAGGGCCTCCTGACTGGCGCTGCAGCCGGGTCGGCGCTCGACGAGCCGCTGCTGCGCGAACGCTTCGAGCGGGTCGCGCTCGTCTACCTCGACGCCTTCGGTTGGACGTTCCTGGAACGGCAGCACGACCACCCGCTGCTTGGCCGCGTCCGCGCGGACGGTCTTGTCGCGCAGTTGACGAGCCAGTTTCCGTCCACGACGACAGCGCACGTGACGACAATCCACAGCGGCCTGCCGGTCGCCGAGCACGGCCTCTACGAGTGGCACCTGCTAGAGCCGACCCTGAACCGGCTGATCACGCCGCTGCTCTTCTCCTTCGCGGGCGACAGCGAACGCGAGACGCTCGCTGGAGTGCTCGATCCCGAGGACATCTACCCAGGCGAATCGCTCTACGCACGGCTCGCCGAGCACGGTGTCCGAAGCAGCGCCGCCCAACCAGTCACATTCGCTCGCTCGTCACCGAACAAGGTGCTGCTGCGTGGCGCGGACGTGCTCCCCTTCTCGACGCCGGAGGAAGGACTTGCGTCGGCGGCGGCCGCGCTCGCCGCAACGGAGCTCGCCTACACCCTTGTCTATCTCGACGAGGTAGACGGGCTGATGCACGACGTCGGACCGGACGCCGCCGCCGCCGACCTCGCCTTCGCAGACGCGCTGACCATGATCGAGCACGCACCGTTTCCCTCCGGGACGTTGGTGCTCCTGACCGCCGACCACGGCATGTCCCCGGTCGACCCGACGCGCACCGTCTACGTCAACCAGATCTGGCCCGAACTCGCCGCGTACCTCGCGACCGGCGCCAACGGGAAGCCGCTCGCTCCGGCCGGCTCCTGCCGCGATCTCTTTCTCCACGTCCGCAACGGGCACATCGACGAGGTGCGTGACGGACTCAGTGACCGACTCGACGGGATCGCCGAGGTTGTCACTGCCGAGGCTCTGATCGCCGCCGGCGCCTTCGCCGAGCCGTCAGCGCACCTTCGGAAGCGCCTCGGCGACGTCGTCGTCCTACCGCGCTATGGCGAGGCGGTCTTCTGGCACGAGCCTGGCCGTTTCGTTCAGAACCTCCATGGTCAGCACGGCGGGCTCAGCCCTCAGGAGATGGAAATCCCGCTCCTCGCCTGGATCGCCTGAACTCCCGGCAGCCGAGTGACGGGCCAGTCGCCTGCGCAACCGTCCTCTCCCCCGAATGCTCGCGACCAGGGCTACCCGATTGCGTCGAGCAGCGCTCGCGCCGCAAGCGCTCGGTGCGAATGCTCGGCCTTCCAGGCGTCACCGAGCTCGGCGACCGTGCGCGTCTCGCCGTGCGGGACGAAGACCGGGTCGAACCCGAAGCCCTCCGAACCGGCGGGCGCCGCCGCGATCGACCCGGCGAGGACGCCCCGCCCCTGGAACTCGACCCGGTCGGGCGAGAGGCAGACGAGCTCGCAAACGTAGTGCGCGCCCCGCTCTCTGCCCTCGACGGCAGCGAGCGCCTTCTCCACGTGCCGGCCCTCCGCCCAGCGCGCGGTCTGCACACCGGGCCCGCCGCCGAGCGCCGCGAGCTCGATCCCGGAGTCGTCGGCGAGCATCCAACGGTCGGCGGCGCCCGCTAGGCGGCCGAAGCGGGCCTTGATCCACGCGTTGTCGGCGTAGGTGAGGCCGTCCTCCTCCGGGTACTCGGCAGCGCCGAGCAGGTCGAGATCCCAGTCGGGAAAGAGGGGCGCGAGCTCCGCCAGCTTGTGCGGGTTGCCGCTGCAGACGGTGACGAGCACGCGGCTCGTCAGTCGCGCGGTGCGTCGATTGCTTCCTGCTGTAAGCCCTGCAGATCCTCGATGCCCGCGGCGGCGAGGTCGAGCAACCCGTCGAGGCGCTCGCGGTCGAACGGCACCTTCTCGGCAGTCGCCTGCACCTCGACGAACTCCCCGTTGCCAGTCATGACGACGTTCAGGTCGACGTCGGCGTTCGAGTCCTCCGAGTAGTCGAGGTCGAGCAGCGAGACGCCGTCGACGACGCCGACCGAGACCGCCGCGACCGAGCCGACGAGCGCCTTCGAGAGGCCGAAGCGGTCGAGCGCCCGCTGGGCTGCGACGTAGGCACCGGTGATCGCGGCACAGCGCGTGCCGCCGTCGGCCTGCAGCACGTCGCAGTCGAGATAGACCGTGCGCTCGCCGAGCGCCTGGAAGTCGACGACGCCGCGCAGCGCGCGACCGATCAGCCGCTGGATCTCGACCGTCCTGCCGCCCTGCTTGCCGCGCGCGGCCTCGCGGTCGGTCCGCTCACCCGTCGACGCCGGCAGCAGCGAGTACTCCGCCGTCATCCACCCGCGCCCCGACCGGTGCAGCCAGCGCGGCACGCCGTCCTGCACGGACGCGGTACAGAGCACGCGCGTCTTCCCCTGCGACCAGAGAACGACCCCGTGCGGCTGCTCGAGGAAGTTCGCGTCCGCGACGACCGGCCGCAGCTGATCAGGCTTGCGCCCGTCGTTTCTACTCATGCCACAGCCTCCAATTCGGCGACTTGAACCTGCTCGACGTCGCCGAGCGGCAACTGCAAGAACCGCTCGCCGAGCGAGCGGAAAAGCACCGGATCACCGGTCGTGAGAAAGCGATACGTGCCTTCGCGGTCGGGCGCATTCTCGAATCCCTTACGAGCGAGCGTTTCCGCAACCTCGCGCGCCGTTTCGTCGGCGGAGAAGACGAGCGTGACATCGCGACCGAACGTGCGCTGGAAGACGGGGCGAAGCAGCGGGTAATGGGTGCAGCCGAGAATCACCGTGTCGCACCCTGCCTCTTTCAGCGGCGCCGCGTACTCGCGTACCGCGGCGACGAGCTCGTCGCTGTAGGTGTCCCCCGCTTCGATCAGCGGCACGAGCTTCGGGCACGCGACCCCCGTGAACCGTGCGCCGGCGTCGAGTGTGCGCACGAGCGACTCGTACCGGCCGCTCGCGACCGTCAGCTCGGTGGCGAGGAGCCCGATGTGGCGGTTCCGCGTCGCCTGGACGGCGGCATGCGCCTCGGGGACGATCACCGACACGACCGGGACGCCCAGCTGCTCCTGCAGATCGGGCAGCGCGACCGAGGTCGCGGTGTTGCACGCGACGACGACCATCTTCACGCCCTGGCGCTCGAGGTAGACACCGATCTCGTGCGCGAACCGCCGCACTTCGTCGCGGCTGCGCGGCCCATAGGGCAGTCGCGCGTGGTCGCCGAGGTAGACGAAGTCCTCGTGCGGCATCGAGACTAGGCACTCGTGCAGCACCGTGAGCCCGCCCACGCCCGAGTCGAAGACGCCGATCGGGCGCGTGTCGCTCATGGCGCGATTGTACGAGGAGGGCTAGGCTGCCCGCCGTGAAGCGACTCCTGATCGTCGTTGCGGCCGCTCTGCTGTGGGCGGCGCCGGCGCAGGCATTCACGAAGCAGACGGGTACACAGACGATGAAGGACGGCACGTCGATCGCCTACGACCTCTACCTGCCGGACGGGTCGGCACCGTCGGGCGGCTGGCCCGGAGTGATGGTGCTGCACGGACTTGGCGGCTCCAAGGACGATATGGCGCCGATCGCGCAGGCATTCGTCTCGCACGGCTACGCGGCCCTCGCGTACTCCGACCGTGGCAGCGGGACGTCGACCGGCGACCTCGAGCTTGCGGGCCCCAACGAGACCTCGGACGAGCGCGCGATGGAGTCGTTCTTCGCTGGGATCCCGCAGGTGAGTGACACCGCGATCGGGGCCTGGGGCATCTCCTACGGCGGCGGCCAGGTGTGGAACGGCCTCGTTGCCGGGATTCCCTACAAGGCAGCCGAAGTGGTCGAGACCTGGACCGATCTGTACAGCGCGCTCTGGCCTGGTGACATCGCGCGGTCGGGAATCGTGGCCGGGTTCGCGCGCGCCGTCGTTGCGCGGTCGCCGCTGATCGCACAGCTCCAGACGGACGCGATCCAGTCGCTCAACCTGCCGGCGATCAAGGCGCTCACCACTCCACGGTCACCGTTCTCGAAGCTCGCGTCCGTCAAGACCCCCGTGTACATGTTCCAAGGACGCGTCGACTACGCGTTCGACGTGACGCAGGCCGTCAACGGCTACACGCGGATCGGCGGGCCGAAGCATCTGTACATCGGACAGTTCGGCCATCCGCCGTCGACCTTCCCGGGGCCGGACAACGCCTACGTGCTCGCCCAGGGCCTCGCGTGGTACGACCATTACTTGAAGGGCGCGCCGAACGGCATCGACAAGACCAAGCCGGTCACGATCGCCGCGGCCACAGGTAGCAAGCGCACCTCCTACGCCGGCCTGCCGAAGACGAAGAACGTCGGCGTCGGGTTCCGCGGCACCTCGCTGCTGCGCACAGGCCCGAAGTTCCAGGGCGCTCTGGAGACGTTTGGAACCTCGCTGCTCAAGGTGCAGGTCCGCAAGTTCACGAACTACCCGCGGCTCGTCGCGGTCGTGCTCGCAGGGAATCGCGTCATCACCCATGGCGCGATCAAGCCGAAGGTCGGGCTGCAGACGATCCGGCTCGCGAACTACGTGCAGTACCTCCCGAAGGGCACACGCCTGACGGTCCGCTTCGGCGGCGACGGCGGGCCTGACCTCGCGTATCTCGGCTTCGGTGACCAAGGCGCGATCTCGCTCGGGCCTGCGTTCCTGACGTTGCAGACCCTCACGGCCCCGATCAGCGGATGAAGCGCGCGCTGCTCGCGGTTGCTGCGGCCTGCTGCCTCGCGCCGGTCGCGCTGGCGGGCGGCTCGCCCGGCGTGACGGCCAGCACGATCACGATCGGTGGCACCGTCCCGATCACGGGCCCGGCGGCGCTCTTTGCGTCGGTTGGAACAGGCGCCGACGCGTACTTCAAGTACGTCAACGCCCACGGTGGCGTGAACGGGCGGAAGATCAAGTACCTCTATCTCGACGACGCGTACGACCCCTCGAAAACGGTGCAGCTGACGCGACAGCTCGTCGAGCAGGATCACGTCTTCGCGATCTTCAACAGCGTCGGCACCGACAACAACCTCGCGATCCGCGACTATCTGAATGCGTCCAAGGTGCCTCAGCTCTTCGGCGGCACCGGCGCGGCGAAGATCGGAGATTCATTCAAGACCGACCCGTGGACGATCGGCTTTCTCCCGAGCTTCCGTGCCGAGGGCGTGATCTACGGACGCTCGATCGCAGCGATGGCAAGCCCCAAGGTGGGCGTGCTCTACGAGGACTCCGACTTCGGCAAGGACATGACGACCGGCTTGAAGAAGGGCCTCGGCGCGAAGGCGGGCTCGATCGTCGCGACGGAGTCGTACCAGCCGACCGACACGTCGATCGAGTCGCAGATGTCGACGCTGCACGCATCGGGCGCCAACGTCCTCGTGCTGAACGTGACGCCGCAGTACGCGATCCTCGCCTACCTCGCCGCGCACAAGTTCGCCTGGCACCCGAGGATCTACATCAGCTCGGTGTGCATCTCACCGAACGTGATGGACATCGTGCGCGCGAACGCCGCGGCCGAGGCGAATGGGTCACGCTCGATCGCGTTCGTCAAGGATCCAACCGACAAGGTCTGGGCGAAGGATCCGATCGTCGCGCTGTACCGGTCGATTCTCAAGCGCTATGCGCCGGCGTCGAAGCCGGAGGACGTCTACAACTTCTACGGGATGGGCGTCGCGTACACGATGGTCGACACGCTGAAGCAGGCGGGCAAGAACCCCACCCGCGCATCGCTCCTACAGGCGGCCACGCACCTGAACGAGGTCAACCCGTTCATGCGGCCGGGAATCAAGATCATCACGACGCCCACCGACTACTACCCGATCTCGAAGGCCCAGCTTCTGCGCTACGACCGCACCCACTGGGTCGCCGCGGCGCCACTCGCTTCTGCGCGCGGGTGAACCGCAGGAGCAGTACCGTTCCGGGCCTCTGAGCGTTTGCGCCTGCGGGCGAGCGGTCAGAGTTCACCAGACCCCCCGGTCAATCGACTGACTCCACCGTCGGTACCAATCAGGAAGGGACACCAATGAGAAGGACTTATCGCTTCGCGCTGCTCGCCGTCGCGGCACTTGCCACGCTCGGCTTCGCGAGCTCTGCGTTCGCATCATTCGCACCAAAGCTCGTTGTCTCGAGCAACGGCTCGAGCGGCGGGCCGGTGCGCCTCGGCGTCGTCGCCCAGAACGCCGACGACCCGACCGCCAGGGTTCAGATCTACATCCCGGCGGGCTACCAGGTCGCCACTCCCGCAGCCGGCACCAAGCTCGGCACGGTGACGGCAACCGCCTCCGCAGCCGACCTCGGCGGCGCCGTGCTGCCGCTGACCGGAGAGCTCGATGCAATTCCGCCGAACGCCACGGCAGCCGCGCAGTGCGGCGTCGCCGCTGCGCAGACGTGGGACCTGCATCTGACTGCAGCGGGCCAGACGCTCGACATCCCGCTGTACGTCGTTGCGAGCGCCCCTGCCGAGGTGGCCGCGGGCTTCCCGACGAAGCTCGTCGTCTGCCTGCCCCCGCCGGATGTACCCGTCGGCACGCCGGGGCGTGCAACGTTCGGCGCGAAGCTCCTCTCGGCTCAGTTCGATTCGTCGGCGATCACCGAGCCGGCCACGGCCGGCGACTACCGCTGGACGTCACTGTGGACGCCGTACAACCCGGGCAAGGGCACCGCGAACGCCGCGGGAACGGTCGAGACACAGGCGATTCGCCACATCCCGACCCAGGTGAAGCAGACCGTGACGAAGAAGAAGCTCGTCAGCTACCGCACGGTTCGGCGCCACGGCAAAAAGGTCCGGATCAAGGTCATCCGGACGCAGGTCAAGTTCTCGTCGTCGGTGACCGCGAACGGCGCCGCCGCATCGAGCACTTCGATCTCGACCACTGCCGCCGGCAAGCGCGTCGGTGGGGCGAACGGGTCGTTCATCCTCGCCGCCGGCAAGTCGGCGACGGTGACCGCGACCGCGCTCGTGAACCACGGCGCATCGGTTCCGACAGGCCAGAGTGCAACCGCGGCTGACTTGTTCTACACCGACCTCGGTGCCGCTGCGTGCACGAAGACCACCATCTTCGGTGGCCTCCCGTGCGTCGACGCGACAGTGGGCGGCCAGACGCTGAAGGCGTCACAGCGGGTCGTCGGCTACAGCCGCTAAGACCCGCTCGCTCGCTCGCTTCTGCGAAGAGGGGCCCCGGGTGGGCCCCTCTTCGTATGCTGGCGAGGTGGCGGCACCCATTCGCATCGGCACGTGCTCGTGGGCAGACGACTCGCTCGCCAAGCACTGGTATCCGCCGGGCACGCCACCGAAGGAGCGGCTTGCGTACTACGCGGAGCGATTCTCGACGGTCGAGGTCGACTCGACGTACTACCGGGTGCCGACCGAGCAGATGGTGCGCGGGTGGGCGGAGCGGACGCCGGAGGGATTCGTCATGCACGTGAAGGCGTTCGGGTTGATGACGAGGCACCCGGTGAAGCTCGAGCAGGTCCCTCCCGATCTGCGTGACGGCCTTCCGGTCGATGCGCGCGGTCGCGTCGATCGTCCGCCGCGCGAGCTGCGCGCCGGCGTGTTCCGCGAGTTCCTCGGCGCACTCCAGCCGCTGCGGGATGCAGGCAAGCTCGGCGGGCTCCTGTTTCAGATGCCGCCGTACGTCGTCTGGAAGCCGTCGTCACTCGACTACCTCGAGTGGGCGAACGACCAGCTCGGCGGCGACCGCATGCTGTTCGAGCCGCGCCACCGATCGTGGTTCGCAGAGGAGATTCGCGAGGAGCTGCTGCGCTGGCTCGAGGAGCGCGGGATCGGGTGGGTTGTCGTCGACGCCCCGAAAGTCGACGCGGGCAACGTGCCGGCGACGATGGTCGCGGTGACCGCACCGATGTCCTACGTTCGATTCCACGGACGCAACGCCGGCACCTGGAACTCACGAGGCAGCGGCGCGGCGCAGCGCTTCGACTACCTCTACGACGAGAGCGAACTGCGTGAGTGGGTCGGACCGCTGCGCGAGCTCGCAAACGCCGCACAGCAGTCGTATGCCTTCTTCAACAACAACAACCAGACCGACGGCGTCGCGCAGGCGCCTGCCGGCGCCCAGTTGCTGCGCAAGCTGCTGGAAGACGAGAAGATCCCGACCGCGTGATGCAGGTGCTCGCGATCATCCACGGGCCACTCGTGCGGCCCGAGGTCTTCGGCGACGTCGTGAGCGAGGACGGGCACGAGCTCGTCGAGTGGGACATCCGCCTGCAAGGGGCGCCACCTGACGGCGCCGACGCCGTCATGGTCTTCGGTGGCGACCAGAACGTCGGCGAGGAACTCACGCATCCGTGGTTGCACGACGAGTACCACGCGTTGCGGCGATTCGTCGAAGAGCGCCGGCCGCTGCTCGGCGTCTGCCTCGGCGCGCAGACGCTCGCGCATGCCCTCGGCGCGAACGTGACGCCGGTCGGCGGCGTTCTCGCCGGCTTCTACGACACGGAGCTCACGGACGCGGGGGTCGACGATCCAGTCCTCGGCGTACTGCCGAGGCGCTTCGAGGCGCTGAACGCGAACGGTTACCGCTTCGACGTTCCGGCCGGCGCCGTCACGCTCGCGCACGGGCCGACGCCGCAGGCATTCCGCGTCGACGGCTCAGCATGGGGCGTGCAATTCCACCCGGAGGTTCGCCGGGATCAGGTGCTGCAGTGGTTCGCAGAAGACGAAGCGGAACTCTCACGCTCACTCGAGGAGCTCGCGGCGGAGCTCGACGAGAAGCTCGACGCCTGGCAGCAGCACGGGCGTGCGATCTGCCGCGCCTTTCTCGCGGTTGCGGCCGCAGCCTGAGTCACCCCTCGATCGGCAGCTCGTCGTGGCGCGACCACTCGTGCCACGAGCCGATGTAGTTGCGCGCGTCGTAGCCGAGCGCGAGCAGCATCTGGGTGGCTATCGCCGAGCGCGAGCCGCTATGGCAGTACGCGACGACTTCCTCGCCCGGCCCAGCGCCGAGCGCAGTCGCGATCTGCTCGCGATCCAGTTGCATGAGGAGCGAGATGTCGACGTTTCGCGCAGTCGGGATGTGCCCCTGCCGCGGGTCGCACGGCTTGCCTGCAGTGCCGTCGAACTCCGACCTCGCCCGCACATCGACGAGCGGCACCTCACCGAGCCGGCCTGCGAGCTCGTCGATCCCGATCTCGCTCATAGGCTTTGCACGACGGCGATCTCGGCGGCGATCGAAGGGCGTTCCGCGAGCCGGTCGAGCCAGCCCGAAAGACGCTCCGGAAGCTCCACGCCGAGCATGTCGCGGGCGCGGATCACCCAGGGGACGTAGGCGATGTCGACGAAGTGGCTCTCGCCGAGCTCCAGCACTGCGAGCTTCTCGAGCAGCGCATTCCGGTCGCCGCGGCGGAAGGCGTAGTAGTCGTCGCCAAGGTTCGCGTCGAAGCGGTGAACCGCAAACCGCGCCCGGGCGCGCTCCGCTGCACCGGCCGGCAGCAGGGGATGGTCGGGGTAGCGCTCGTCGAGGTACTCCATGATCACGAGCGACTCCGGCAGCACGAAACCGTCGTCGAGCACCGGGACGCGGCCCGTGGGGTTCAGGTCGTAGATCCAGTCCGGCCTGTTGCTGAGGTCGATCTCGATCGTCTCCGGCACGAGACCCTTCTCGGCAAGCGCGATCCGGACGCGCGCGCAGTACGGGCACCGCGCGGCGTCGTACAGCTTGGGGCTCACGGCTCGAGGCCCATCAACCGGGCGATCTGCTCGTAGAGGTCAGCAGCCGGAGGCAACTCCGCCGGCGACGCAGCCGTGCGCGCGATGCGCTTCACCTCGTCGCGGTCCGCGCCGGTAAGACGTGCAACGAGGGTCGGGTTCGCCGCCAGTGCAAGCTCGTCTCCCTTCGGCAGCTCGCCGTAGTACGTCGGCACCGAGAGGTACTCGTCGACCATGCGCCCGCGTTCGTACAGCCGGAATCGGACGACGGCGCCCTCCAGCGCGAGCGCCACGGTGACCGCGCCCAGCCGCTCCGACAGCTCGCGCGCGAGCCGCCCGTGCGCCTCGCGATCACGGTCGAGCAGTGGGTCGGCGACCCTGATCCAGCTCTCGTGCGTCGAGATGCTCGGCGCCTCGAGCTTTGGGATGAAATGCGTCACGGCGCGCTCGACGGAAACACTGTCGTCGGATTGCACGTGCGTGACCGCGCGCGACTCACCACTCTCGACGGCAGCGAGACGGGCCTCGAACGCATCGATCGGCTGCGCCATGCCGACCCATAGGTCAGTGAAGCCGAGCCGTTGCCAGACCGTGCGCGCGGACTCATTCGCAAGCAGCACCTCGAGCGAGACCATGCCCGACCCGTGCTCGCGCGCGACCTCCGTGCACGCACGAAGCAAGGCTTTCGTCACGCCCTGCCGCCGTACACGCGGCCGCACATAGACGAGTTGGATGTGCGACCCGCCGTACTCAGGCTTTTCGAGCCGAGCGACGCCGATCGGACCGGTGTCGTCCTCGGCGATGAAGACCGCCCCCGTCGCGATGTTCTCACGGGTGTCGCGCCACTCTTGCTCCCACGTCTCGGGGACGAAGCCCTCCGGCTCGGGAACCTCGGCCTCGAACTCCTCCCAGAGCTCGCGGAGGACAGCCTCGTCCGACTCCGACGCGCGCCGGATGTTCACGCGGCCGCCGCCGTCATCAGACCGGTCAGCAGGTAATGCGCAGAGAGGTTCTGGAACGGGTCGAGGCGTCGGCCGAGCTCGGTCACCTCGACACCGTAGAGAACGTCGGCCGCCTTGCGGAGCACAAGGTCGCCGGCCGGCCAGGCGCGTGGGCGTGCAAGGTGGCGGGCGAGGAACCACTCCGCCGTCCACGGGCCGAGTCCCCGCACGGCTGTGATGCGGGCGCGGACCTCGTCGTCGGGAAGCTCCGCCAGACCGGCGAGGTCGAGCTCGCTCCCCGCGAGGCCGATCACGTACTCGGCCTTCCGTCGCGAGAACCCGCACGCGAAGAGCTCATCTTCGTCGGCGGCCGCCATGCGCTCGCGCGTCGGGAATGCCCATGACTCACCGATCCGCTCGCCGAACCGCTCGACCATCCGGTTGCGCATCGCAGCGGCCGAGAAGAGTGACACTTGCTGTGCGGTGATCGAGGTGACGAGCGATTCGAACGGGTCGGGCGACAGCGGCGGCCGGAAGCCTCGCAGTCGGTCGGTGATCGGCGCGAGCACGGGGTCCGCGGCCGCCCACCCGTAGAACGGCTCGAGCTCGAACGGCGCGCCGAGCAGCTGCGCGATCACCGGCTCGGTGACCGCGTCGAGAGGCTCGACGTCGACGCCCCCGGGCCGCGCGACGATGCGCACTTCTCGCCCGCCGACCGCGCGGTAGAGCGTCGAGTCGACGAGCCGGTTCGCGAGGTCCGTGCCGAACGCGCGGAACCGGCCCGTGGAGAGCTCGAAGTCGAACGGGTCAGGAAAGCGCAGCAGCGACATCGAGGAGCGTCTCGTACGGCTCGTAGGGCACGCCCTGCTCGTCGAGGTATGCCGCAAGGCCGGTGCGCGCGAAGACGCGATCGGCGGCGAGCGACGCGCACCGGTCCGACCAGCCGTCCCCCACAAACACGAGCGGACGCCCGTCCGGCAGCGACCGGCGCTTGCACTTGTCGCCGCACACCGGGCATACACCCTCGTCGCGAAAGACCACGCGCCAGCCGTCAGCACTCGGCACGGCGTCGTTCGAGCGAAGCTCGACGTCAATTCCTTCGCGCTCGAGGACCGGACGGATCAACTGCGGCAACCCGCTCGAGACGATCACGGGGTGATAGCGCGCAATCAGCTCGTGCAAGCCCGGACGCAGCTCGACGTTTGCGACCGCCCACGCCGCGGCCTCCTCCGGCGACACGCGGAGTGTCGCGACCTCGGCGGCGAGCGCTTCGCCGTAGCTCCCGAACTTGTCCTGGAACGCACCGTCGTACACCGACGGATCGCCGAGGTCGTGGATCGCAGCCACGAGCGAATCGCGGGCCGTGCACGTCCCGTCCCAGTCGAGTACGAGCTTCACGGTTAGCGGCCTGGTGTGGGATGAGGTGCTTGCGGGGGTGTTCCAGACCAAGCAGGTCGCATGGGTCGGGCGCAGGCCATAGCGGTGCCTACGTTCAAGCCCGACCCGGGCGAGATGCGCCGCGTCTGGGGCGCCATCCGTGAGTGCCTGAATTCCATATCAGGTCGCTACAAATGGGAGGTGACGCCGGCGGGGTCGTCATCCGGCGTGCGGCCGTTGCCGGCTGCCGGATCCTCGGCCCACGAATACATGTACTTGCCATCGTCGAGGTCGTGCGAGAGCTTCGTCAGCTTCAGCGGATGGAACGTGTCGCACATCACTGCGAGCTCGTGCGTCTCGGTCATCCCGAGTGACTTCTCGGCGAGCCCCGGCTGCGGCCCGTGTGGCAGCCCCGAGGGATGCAGGGTGACCGAGCCGAGCTCGATGCCCTTCCGCGACGAGAAGTTGCCGTCGACGTAATAGAGCATCTCCTCGCTCTGCAGGTTCGAGTGGTGGTAGGGGATCGGAATCGCCTCCGGATCGAAGTCGAGCTTGCGCGGGCAGAACGAGCAGATGACGAAGTTCGGGCCGGCGAAGGTCTGGTGCGACGGCGGCGGCATGTGGATGCGGCCGGTGATCGGCTCGAAGTCGTGGATCGAGAACGTCCACGGGTAGACGTAGCCGTCCCAGCCGATGACGTCGAAGGGGTGGTAGTCGATCACGTACGTCTGATAGCCGTCTCGGACGCGCACCTTGAGCGTGTGGTTGTCACGGTCGCGGTGCGTGTGCAGCTCCGTCGGCGGATGAATGTCGCGGTGGTAGTACGGCGCGTGCTCCATCAGCTGGCCGTGCTCGTTGCGGTAGCGCTTCGGGATCGTGATCAGACCGGGCGTCTCGAAGACCAGGTGACGCTGTTCCCCCTGCGGCGCGAAGCGATACGTCGTTCCGCGCGGCACGACGAGATAGTCGCCCGGCTTGTAGGGCAGGTCGCCGAAGATCGTCTCGAGCGTCCCGCCGCCCTCGTGCACGAAGATCACCTCGTCACCCTCGCCGTTCCGGAAGAAGTAGTCCATCTCCTCGGTCGGCCGACACAGCGAGATCTCGACGTCGTTGTTCCACATCAGGAGCTGACGTCCGCTCACCGCATCGCCGCCGGGCTTCACGTCCCACGTCTTCAGATGCCGGTGCGCGTGGGCGTCGGGCACCCACTCCTCGCGCTTGATCGCTTCGAACGAACCGACCTCGACGATGCGGCACGGCGACTGGAGGTGGTAGAGGATCGACTCGAGCCCGGAGAAGCCTTCGAAGCCCATCACCTCTTCGGTCAGGAGGGTGCCGTTGTCGCGGGCGACGATGTGCCGCTTGCGCGGAAGCTCTCCGAGGCGCTGGTAGAAAGGCATGCGTGGAGGATAACGCCGCCCACGTCGCCGCCGAGATCCTCACGTGGGAGGGCGTCTCCCGTCACGAGCATCGCTTCGGCGGCCTCGAGTTTCGGCTCGGCAAGCGCGAGCTCGGGCACATCCACCCGGAAGGCTGGGCCGACTTCCCGTTCACCGCACGCATCCGCGACATGCTGGTCGAGACCGGGCGGGCAACGCCGCATCGCTTCGGTGTCAAAGGCTGGGTGTCACGCGACCTTGACGACCCGAATGAGGTCGTCGAGCTCTTCCGGCTGTCGTACGAGCGCGCCCAGGTCGCCGAGGCTGTGCGTGCGTCACGCGAGCAGCTCGGCGAAGCGGTCGGCGGCGATGTTTCCGCCGGAGATGACGATCCCGACCCGACCGCCTGAGATCGCCCCGGCCTGAAGCGCCGCGATCCCCACTGCGCCGCTCGGCTCGATCACGAGCTTCAACCGCTCGAATGCGAACCGCATCGCGTCGATGATCTGTGCGTCGGTGACGGTGACGATCTCGTCGACGAGGCGCGACCCGACCTCCCAGGTCAACTCGCCGGGCACGTGAGTCTGCAGGCCGTCGGCGATCGTGTGCGGCACGGCGATCTCGACCCGCCGGCCGGCGGCGAACGACTGCTGCCAGTCGTTGCCCGCCTCGGGCTCGACGCCGACGATGCGTTGCACGCCCAGATCCTTGGCGATCGTCGCGCAGCCGCTGACGAGGCCACCGCCGCCGACCGGGACGACGAGCACATCGAGTACGCCGGCATCCTCGATCAGCTCGAGCGCTGCAGTTCCCTGGCCGGCCATGACGAGCGGGTCGTCGTAGGGGCGCACGAGCTCGAGCCCGCGCTCGGCGGCGAGGGCATCCGCAAGCTGCTCACGGTTGTCGGCGTAACGGTCGAAGGTGATCACCTCGGCGCCGTAGCCTTTCGTCGCGGCGAGCTTCGACGCCGGCGCGTCACTCGGCATCAGGATCGTCGCCGCGGTGTCGAGCAGCTGCGCGGCAAGTGCAACCGCCTGGGCATGGTTGCCGGAGGAGTAGGCGAGCACCGGTGTCCCCGGTGGGAGCGATGCGATCTTGTTGTACGCGCCGCGGAACTTGAATGCCCCGACTCGCTGCAGGCACTCGGGCTTGAGGAACACCCCTTCGCCGAGCGTCCTCGACGTGACCACGGGCGTTCGGTGGGCAACCCCCTCGAGGACGCGCGCTGCCGCGCGGACGTCGTCCGGGCTGATCATCGGATCGTGTTCTCCAGCACGCCAAGTCCCTCGATCTCGAGCGCGACGACGTCGCCGCGCTGCAGCCAGCGGCCGTCGCCGTGCTCGAGGATGCACCCCGAGCCGACCGTGCCCGAGCCGAGGATGTCGCCCGGGCGAAGCACCGTGTTCCGTCCCGCCTGGTCGACGATCCGCTCCCACGAGTGGTACAGATCACGCAGGTTGCCTCGGGAGCGCTCCTCGCCGTTCACACGCGCGATCATCTCGCCCTCGCTGCCGTCGAACTCGTCGACCGTCACGAGCACGGGCCCGAGTGAAGTCGCGAAATCCTTGCCCTTCGCCGGCCCAAGGCCGACGCGCATCTCGGCGCGTTGTAGGTCGCGGGCCGACCAGTCGTTCAGGACGGTGAAGCCGGCGATCTTGCCTTCGGCGCCGATCATGGCAGCGCATTCGAGCTCATAGTCGAGCTCGCTCGTCCCGCTTGGGTATGGCACGTCGTCTCCGGGACCGTAGATCGCGCCAGGGTTCGAGAAGTAGAAGACGGGGATCTCGTACCACTCCTTCGGCACCTCGGCACCGCGCGCGGCGCGCGCCGTCGCGACGTGCTGCTCGAAGGCCATGAAGTCGCGAATGGTCGGTGGGTGCAGCACCGGAGGCCGCAGGTCGACGTCTGCGAGCGCGTATTCGGCGTGCTCGCGTGCCGAGCCGCCGCCGGTGAAGAAGGACTGCAGCGTCTGTGCGGCGAGCTGGATCACCTTGTCCCCTTCGATCCGCCCGGGCCAGCCGCGTTCGAGCGCCAGCTCTCTCGGTGTGAACATGCAGAGCCTCACGCTTCGACCCTAGATGGTTGATGTGGGCTCACGGCTCGGTGTGGACGATCACGTCGGCGATCTCGGGACGTTCGCGGCGAATCCGCTCCTCGATCTCGCTCGCGCGTTCGTGCGCGGCAGCGAGAGTGGTGCCGCCTTCGAGCGCGAGCGTCAAGAACGCGACGAGCCCGCCGGTCGTGCGTAGGAAGCGCAGTTCGCGCGGCTCGCCACCGGTCGCGGCGCGAACGATTCGCCGCACGGCGACGGCGTCCTCTGCGTCGACCTCTCGCGCCTCCCGCGCTTCCGCGAGGGGCTCGAGATGCGTCTGCACGCCGGTGATCTCGGGCACCGCGGCGCAGATTGCAGCCTCGAGCTGCTCGGCAATCTCGTGTGCCTCGTCGAGCGAGAGATCGCCGGGAAGCTTCACGTGCAGCGACAGCTCGGTCCTGCCGTCGACGTCGACGAGCGTCAGGTTGTGCACCTCGCGCACCCGCGGGACGCCGACGGCAGCGGCGTGAGCGCGCTCACGGAGACCGGCGTCCTCGACAGGCTCGACATGGACGACGATGTCGGCGCCGGGCAGGGCGCCCTCGACCGCTGCCTCGACCGCATCGGCGGCGGCATGGCCCTGCCCGACCGCTGCGCCCGGCGACACGCCGATCACGACGTCGGCGAACTGG
>JBAQHS010000178.1:0-2955 GCA_049288455.1 Gaiellaceae bacterium
CTCGGCGGCGAGTCGTGGTTCCGGCTCGGCGACCGCGACATCGGGCTGCACCTCGTGCGGACCGAGCTGCTGCGGTCGGGTGTTCCGCTGTCGGAGGCGACGGAGCGGATCGCGCACGCACTCGGCCTCGAGCCGGCTTTGCTCCCTGCGACCGACGAGCCGGTTCGGACGTTCCTCGAGACGCCGGCCGGGACGTTCCCGTTCCAGACCTGGTTCGTCGCCCGAGGGCACCGCGACGAGGTCGACGCCGTCCACTACACAGGCGCGCCCGAGGCGAACGCAGCGCCGGGGGTGCTCGACGCGCTCGACGCCGCCGACGTGATCCTGATCGCGCCGAGCAACCCGTATGTCTCGATCGGCCCGATCCTCGCGGTGGACGAGATCCGCGCGGCGCTCGAGCGGCGCCACGTGCCGTGCGTTGCGATTAGCCCGCTGATCGGCGGGCGCGCGGTGAAGGGACCGGCTGACCGGATGCTCGCGCGTCTCGCAGGTGGCACCGAACCTGCCCACGTCGCCTCCTGTTACCAGGGCTTGATCGACGTGCTCGTGATCGACGAGGCCGACGCCCCGGCAGCCGCCGTCCCGGGCTTGCGCCAAACCGTTGTTACGCAGACGCTCATGAGCGACGCAAGCGCAGCGCGTCGGCTCGCCGCCGCCGCGGTCCACGCGGCGGGTGCGCTCGCGTGAAAATCGCGATTCTCGGCGGCACCGGCAGCTTCGGCCGCGCGCTCGCCGGGAGGCTTGCGGCCCTCGCTGAGGACGACATCGTGATCGGCTCACGGGATGCGGCTCGCGCGCAGGAGACGGCTGCCGAGCTCGGTGGCGGGCGTGTCTCCGGCGCGACGAACGAAGCTGCAGTCGTCGGCGTGGATCTCGCGGTGCTCGCGGTGAAGGCCGACGGAGCGCTCGAGACTGCGCGCGCGGTCGCGGCGGCGCTCGGAGAGACGCCACTTCTCTCGGTCGCCAGCGCAATCCAGTTCGTCAAAGGAGTCGGCATGCTGCCCGACCCCGATGCCCGCAGCCTCGCCGAACGCGTGCAGGACCTCGTGCAGGGACCGGTCACAGCCGGCCTGCATTCGATCGCCGCGGCAAATCTCGATGCGGCCCCACCCGAGGAGGATGCGCTCGTCTGCGGCGACGACGCGCGCGCGAAGGCTCTTTCGCTCGAGCTTGCCGGCAAACTCGTCGCCGGGCGGGCGCTCGACGCGGGGCCGCTCGCGAGCGCGCGGGCCCTCGAGGGGCTCACGGCCGTGATCGTGAATCTGAACCGCCGCTACAAGGCGCACGCCGGCGTCCGCATCTCCGGCGTTCCCACAGGATGATCCAGCTCCTGCCCGTGCACGGCTTGCCGGAGATCCGGCCCGATGACGACCTCGCGGCCTTGATCGCCGGGGCCACGACGCTCGAAGACGACGACGTCGTGGTCGTCGCGCAGAAGGCGGTCTCGAAGGCCGAGGGCCGGATCGTTCGGATCGACGACTACGAGGCGTCGGAGAAGGCGCGCCAGCTTGCGGGCGACGAGCGAGATCCGCGCGAGGTCGAGGTCATCCTGCGCGAGGCGAAGCGCATCATCCGCGAACGCGGCCCGCTCGTGATCACCGAGACGCGGCACGGGTTCATCTGCGCGTCTGCCGGCGTCGACCACTCGAACGCGCCCGAGCCCGGCACGCTCGTCCTGCTGCCGCTCGACCCCGATGACAGCGCACGGCGGCTTCGGCACGGGTTGCACGAGCTGACCGGCCGGACGGTGGGCGTCGTCGTGACCGACTCGTTCGGACGTCCGTTCCGTCAAGGCACGACCGACGTCGCGATCGGCGTCGCCGGGTTCGAGCCGATCCTCGACCTCCGCGGCACGACCGACCGCATCGGCTACGAGCTGCGCGCGAGCCGGGTCGCGATCGCCGACGAGCTGGCCGGCGCTGCCGACCTCGCCCGAGGAAAAGCAGAGGGCGTGCCGGTCGTGGTCGTGCGGGGCCTCCACCTGACCGGCGAAGGCTCCGCCCAGGAGATCGTGATCGAAGCCGAGCTCGACCTCTTCCGCTGAGGCGGCCAGGGTGAAAATCGGCGCGGCACGGGATAGGGTCGGCCCATGGCGCTCGCCGTCACCCCCGGCCGTGACCCCGACGAGACGCCCGACGACCGTGTCCTCGCGACCCTCGCGGCGGTCGCATTCGCGCTCGTGGCCGTCGCGTTCGCCGTCTGGCTCGTCTGGGTTTACCTCCTCTGACCCCTGACCCGGCGGACGGCCCAGCCGGGCATGTGTGGAGTTTGCAACGGTCCCTCGGCCCGCTTGAGCAGGCCGGGGCGGTCCCTGTGAAGCGCCGCAATTGCTGAAAAACAGCGGCTTTGCAGCGAGAAACGGCGCGTTCGGCCTGACTCGCGACCCAGCGTTCTCCTAACAGTTCCTTTAACTCTTCCCGGCGGCAGCGTCGGTCAGGTCGGTACCGTGCCGCGGTCGTCCGGTTGGCGAGACGCCCAGCGCCTGCCGGACATCCCCCGAAAGCCGAAACCTGCGGATCTTTACCTCGGGCCAAGGAGGACGACCTGTTATGCGCTCACCCCTCACGCTGAGGCCACTCGGCGCTGGACTCGCACTCGTGCTCGCCGCCGCCGTTCTGGCGGTCGGGGTCGCACGCGCCGCCCAAACGGTGCACCCGACCGACAGCCAGGCCTCGGTTGCCTCGCTCCGGGCGCTCGTCGATCACTATCGCGCGCTCGCCTGGACCTACCAGCGGGCGGCCCGCGCGCCGAGGACGGCAACCTCGTTCTCCTACCGGCGCAGTTCCGACCAGGCCTATCTCAGGTGGACGCTCGATGCCTGGACGCGGCGCGCCTATACGGCTCAGCACCGGGCGTTGACCGTGATCCACCGGCGCCTCGCGGTGCCACTGCCGGCCCAGCCTGGCCTGCGCGCCCCGGCGTCGACCACGCTTCAGTTCAGCCGCCGGCTGACGC
>JBAQHS010000179.1:0-1890 GCA_049288455.1 Gaiellaceae bacterium
CTGCGGTTTGCCGAGGCCGCGGTCGTGGCGGTCACGGGGGCCGAGGCAGGCGCGACGATCGCGGGTCGCCCGCTCGAACGCGGAACGGCCGCGCACGTGGCGGCCGGCGAGGTGCTCGAACTGGGCGTCTGTCGCGAGGGCATCCGCGCCTACATCTCCGTGCGGGGCGGCTTCGCCGTCGAGGCGACGCTCGGCAGCCGCTCCCACGATCTCCTGACGGGCCTCGGCCCGCCGCCCCTGCACGACGGCGACGTGCTGCCGGTCGGGCCGGAACCTCTGCAGCGCGCGGCGCGTGTGGCCGCTCCGCCTCGCGGCGAGCCGGAGTTCACCGTCATCCCCGGACCGCGCGACGACTGGTTCCCGGCCACGGCGCTGGCGGCGCTCGTCGAGACCCCCTGGCGCGTCAGCACGACGTCGAACCGCATCGGGACCCGGCTCGAAGGACCCTCGCTGCCGCGGCTCGACCGAGGTGAGCTTCTCTCCGAAGGGCTCGTCACCGGTTCGATCCAGGTGACCTCCGCCGGTCAGCCGATCCTGCTCGGTCCGGACCATCCGACCACCGGCGGCTACCCCGTGATCGCGGTCGTCGTCGCGCACGACCTGGCACTCGCCGGCCAACTCGGGCCTGGTGCGAGCCTTCGGTTCGCCCTCTCGACGAGCTAAGCCGCTTCGCGGAGCGCGAACGCGGGTTCAAGCTCAGCTGCGGGTGCCGGCTGCGGCCGCGAGAGCAGGTTGTTCGCGACGAGCGCCGAGATCGTGATCGCCGCGCCGGCCAGTTCGAGCGTACCCGGCTTGTAGCCGCGCACGATCTCGATCGTGAACGTCGAGACCGGGATCAGGTTCCCGAAGAGCGACGTCATCTGCGGGCCGATGCGCTCGACCGCGGCGTTCCAGGTGAGCACCGCGATCACCGCGCCCGGGAGTGCGAGATAGGCGAGCTGCGGCGTGATCGCCCACAGGTCGCCGCCCGACGGTGCCGACAGCCAGCCCGCCGCCGTGCCGATCAGGCTCGCCGTCACGATCGCGGGCCAGCCGAGTGCCGCTGTGAGTGCGGTGTACCGCAGCGACGACAGGTCACGATGACTCGCCGCGCCGGCGGTATACAGGATGAAGCTGAACACGCCGCCGAGAACGAGCACGTCTCCCCACCCGAGCGAGCCGTTCCAGAGCGTCGTCGGATGGCCGCGGCTGATCACGAGCGCGACGCCTGCGAGCGCGACCAGGAGCAGCGCGAACGTCGTCCGCGACGGCCGAACGCGGTCGCGTCCCCACAGGACGAGCGCCATCAGCAGCGGCCCGAGCGCCACGATCAGCGACGCACTCTGCGGCCGCGCATGTTCGAGCCCCGTGTACGCGAGGAGGTTGAAACCGGCGAACCCGAGCGTCCCGAGCACGAAGAGCTTGAGCGTCCGTCCGTCGGGCCGCAGGGCGTGGGCGCCTTCGATGAGCGCCAGCAGCACGAGCAGCAGCAGCGCAGCGACGGCGTAGCGCACGGTCGTGAGCCAGAACGAGTCGACGCGCGCGAGTGCCGACTTGCCGACCACGAACTGCCCGCCCCAGACGATCCCGGTGAAGGTGGCGCCAAGCGCACCAATCGTCGTCGATCTGTTCATTCACGAATGAACGTCCGACGCATCGCGGTTATTTCTCCCGCCCGCAACCTGGTTCGGGGTTAAACCAGGTTGCTGAGTTTCGAACCGCCGGCGACGTCCGAGGAAACTCATCGACCTGGTTCGAAGAGCGGAACCAGGTTGTGCGGGGTCAGGAGGAGGCTTCCGCGAGTCGCCGCGTTCGGTTCACGAACACGTTCTCGCGCGCTGGGCGCAGACCGATCGCGAGGGCGCCGGTGAGGACGGCTGCGTCACCGAGGCTCGAGCCTTCGACCCGCGG
>JBAQHS010000180.1:0-3666 GCA_049288455.1 Gaiellaceae bacterium
CTCGCGACCGAGCTCGACCCGATTGCGGTGCTCGAGGCGGTCGTCCAGGAGGCGATCGAGCTGCTCGGAGCGGATGCGGCGGCGCTCGCAGCTCTTGATGGCGACGAGCTGGTCGTGACAGCGGCGCTGGGTGAAGGTGCCGACGCGGCGCTCGGGGCACGTTCGCCGTCGACCGGCTGGCTCGCGGGCGACGTCGTCCAGTCGCGGGCGCCGCTCGCCTACGAGGATGCCGCCGCGGACGAAGGCCTCGCGGAGTGGGATGCGCTGCTCGCGGGCGGCCATCGTGCGTATCTCGGCGTGCCGCTGGCGGCGCGCGACGGGGGGCTGCACGGGGTGTTGTCGGTGTACGCGACCGAACCGCGCCGCTGGCGTGAAGAGGAGATCGCAGCGCTCAGTGCGCTCGCGGCCAATGCGTCGGTGGCGTTGTCGAACGCCGAGCTCTACCAGCGTGTCGCGGTCGAGCGCGAGCAGAGCGTGGCCATCCTTGCGAACGTTGCCGACGGGATCGTCGCCGTCGATCGTGATGGACACGTCGTGCTGTGGAACCAGGCGGCGGAGGAAATCACGGGCGTCCCGGCTGCGGAGGCGATCGGGCGGACGACGGCGCAGGTGCTGCAGCGTGACCTCGAGTCGGAAGCCGGAGGGACGAATCGCTCGATCGCGATTCCCCGAGCAGGCGTCGACGTGTGGCTTTCGCTGTCCGAAGCGGTGATGCGCGACCCGAGCGGCGCTACCGCGGGTCGAATCTTCGCGTTCCGGGATATCTCGTCCGAGCACATCGTCGAGCAGATGAAGTCCGACTTCGTTTCCACGGTCTCGGTCGAGCTGCGCACGCCGCTCACCTCGATCTACGGCTTCGCGCAGACGCTGCTGCGCGAAGACGTCGCGTTCGGCGAGCCCGAGCGGCGGACGTTTCTCGAGTTCATCGCACGCGAGTCCGAGCGGTTGACGGCGATCGTCGATGCCTTGCTGAATGCCGCTCGCCTCGACACCGGGGACATCGAGGTGTCGCTCGAGGCGACCGACGTCGGTCGCGTGGTGAAGCGCACGCTTGCCGCCGCCGCGCAGGAGTCGAACGGGCATCAACTTGTCGCCGAGGTGGACGAACCGCTCGCCGCTCACGCCGATCCTGACAAGCTTCGGCAGGTGCTCGACCAACTCGTCTCGAACGCGGTGAAGTTCTCGCCCGCCGGGAGCAAGGTCGTCGTCACCGCGCGCCGGCAGGGTGATGCGGTCGAGGTCGCGGTCGCCGACGAAGGGGCAGGCGTCCCGGCGGCCGAGCGCGAACGGATCTTCTCGAAGTTCTACAAGGCAGGCGACGGACAGGGCCGAGGCACAGGGCTTGGCCTCTTCATCGCGCAGGGCCTGGTGCAGGAAATGGGAGGCCGGATCTGGGTCGACTCGGACGAAGGTCAGGGCGCACGTTTCGCCTTCGTCCTCCCCGTCGCAGAGGATGGTGTGAGATTTCCGACGGTGGAGGCATAACAAGTCCTATGGGCATGAGAGTTCTGGTGATCGACGACGAGGCTCCGATCCGGCTGCTCTGCCGGGTCAACCTCGAGGCAGAGGGGATGGAGGTGCTCGAGGCAGCCGACGGGCCGAGTGGCCTCGAGAAGGCGCGCGCGGAGTTGCCCGACGTGATCCTCCTCGACGTGATGATGCCGGGGCTCGACGGCTGGCGGGTCGCCGAGGAACTCCTCGATGACGAGCGTACCGAGCAGATCCCGATCATCTTCCTGACCGCGCGGGCCGAGCTACGCGACCGTGCCCGCGGGATCGATCTCGGTGGCGTCGACTACGTCACCAAGCCGTTCAACCCGGTCGAGCTGGCACCGCTCGTTCGCGATCTGACCGCCCGAGTGGAGCGCGGCGAGCGCGACGATCTGCGCCGCGAGAAGCTGACCGAGTTGCGGTCGATGCTCGAGCGCGAGTAGCGAAGGGGCGGCCGTCAGCCGGCGAAGTCGGCGGTCACGACATGCGCGCCGGCGAAGCCCTGGAACCTGCCGACGAGCTCGCCGATCCCGGCGCGCCGAAACGAGGGCGCGAGCAGGTTTGCCCGATGTGGTGGGCTGGCGAGCCAGGCGGCGACGAGCGCCCGCGCAGACCCTTGCGTACCGGTGCCCCACGCGAGGTCCTCGCCGGCGGTTCGGGCGACGACGTCGAACTGAAGCATCCGGCTCGCGAACGCACCGTGGGCGAAGGCGTTCGAGCGCAGCATCTCGCGGGTGTGTGCGTCCGCGGCGCGGTCGAGGTGCGGGTCGATGACGAGCGGGCGGAGCCCGTGTGCGGCGCGCACGCGGTTCATCTCGTGGAGGAGCGAGGCCTCAGCGCGCGTCAGGCCGGCCAGGGCGGTGGCGGGGAGGACGAGAGTGAGGGCAACCAGGGCGAAGACCGTCCGGAGCACCGGGGGAAGGTCGCAGCGGGCCGGGGCCTGGGCCTCCCCCTTTTGGGGGATATTGCCACGAATCTACCGAAATCTTATCTCGCTGTTTGCGCGAGGACGATCGCTGCGAGCACGACGATCGCCCCTGCGAGCTGCACGCCGCCGAAGGTCTCACCGAGCCACGCCCAGGCGACAACGGCGCCCGCGACCGGCTCGAGCATCGCGACGATCCCGACGCGCGTCGCAGGCAGGTGACGCAGCGCGCTCACGAGCAGGAAGAACGGCGCGATCGTGCCGAGCGCGACCATCCAGGCGGCGAGCGTCCACACGGGCAGGTGGATCGCGTGCAGATGCCCGTGCAGTGACGTGCTGCGCGTGAACGTGTGCAGCGGGAAGCTCCACCACGGGACGAGCACGGCCCAAAAAACCGATGCGAACAGGAAGCCCCAGGCGAGGAGCGACACGGGGTCGCGCCCGCCGACAACATGCTCGGCGAGGAGGACGTACAGCGCGTAGGCGAAGGCGCCGCCGAAGGCGAAGAGGACGCCCGCGGTCGAGAGGGATGCGCCGCCGCCAAAGAGGTTCACGATCAACCCGAGCCCGATCAGCGCGAGCGCGAGCGCCCCCCAGATGCGCCGGCGGACCGGCTCGTGGTAGGCGTAGCGCGCCCAGAGCGCGACGAAGAGGGGCGCGAGGTACTCGATCAGCAGTGCGACGCCGATGTCGAGGCGGTGGATCGCAAGGAAATAGAACCACTGCACGAAGGCGAGGCCGCCGATCCCGAAGACGATCAGATATGGCAGCTCGCGCCTGGTGAGGCGCAGCCGACCCGGCGCGATCACGGCCAGGATCGCGACGAGCCCGACCGCTGCCCCGAGCGACCGGGCCTGCGCGAGACGCTCCGACGGGAGGCCCGTGGCGAGGATCGTCTTCGAGACCGCACCGTTCACGCCCCAGACGACGGCAGCGGTCGCAGCCATCGCATATCCGAGCCGCGGACGCCGGTGCCGCGCGGGCGCAACGGGAAAAGGGGCTTCGCTCATCAGAGGCCGAACGTACACTCCGACGTACGGGACGTAGCTCAGCCTGGCAGAGCGCCGCCTTTGGGAGGCGGAAGCCGTCGGTTCGAATCCGACCGTCCCGACTGTTCCGCTCGAACCAGGAACTCGTCTCAAAACGAGCGTTGTGCCGCTCGGCTGCGCTCGGCGGCGCGCTGCTGCGTCCTCGGTCGACCCGATAGAACACCGCTATCGGGTTCTCCCTGCGTCCTTGCATCGCACTCG
>JBAQHS010000181.1:0-5203 GCA_049288455.1 Gaiellaceae bacterium
CCCTCGACGAGCTCGCGGACGAGCGCCGCGTCGCGAATGTCGCCGTGCACGAATGAGAGGCGCGGGTGGCTCATGATGTCCGCGAGGTTCTCGAGGTTCCCCGCATACGTGAGCGCGTCGAGCGTGACGACCTCGTACGGAGTCGCGTCGAGGAGGTGCCGGATGAAGTTCGACGAGATGAACCCCGCCCCGCCGGTCACCAGAACTCTCTTGCTCACAGCTCCTCCTCGATCGTGTACAACGGCCGCCCTTCCACGTCTCGCTGGATCCGTCCGAGCGACTCGCCGATCAGCGCGAGGACGAATCCCTGGATGCCCAGGACGAGAACAATGCCTGCTCCGCCAAAAAGCGGCCCGGGGAAGTTCGCGTTCACGATCCAGTAGACGATGCCGTAGATGCCGAGCGCCCCCGCGGCGAGCGAGCAGATGAGCCCGAGCGAGACGCCGATCCACTGCACGGGCTGCGGCCAGAAGCCCGCGACCACGTGCAGCGCCAGCCGGACGAGGCGCAGCGGCGAGTAGCGCGAGCCGGAGCTCGACGGCGCGTGCGAGACGTCGACCTCCTCCACGGACGCGCCGGTCGAGACGACGAGCGCCTTCGTGAACTTCTGGCGCCCGATCGCGCCGAGCATCGGCTCGATCGCGGCCCGGCGGTAGCCGTTGAACGCGCAGCCGAAGTCAGAGATGTCCACACCGGTGAACCGGCGCAGCAGCCCGTTGATGACGCGGCTCGGCAGCGTCCGCCCCGGCGAGTCGCGACGGGCGATTCGCCGGCCGGAGGCGACGTCGGCGCGGTCGAGCGCATCGAGCAGCTTCGGCAGATCCTCCGGTTCGTTCTGCAGGTCACCGTCCATCGTCACGATGCGATCACCGCGGGCGCGCACGAGGCCTGCGTGCATCGCGGGATGCTGGCCGAAGTTCCGCTTGAACCGCACGACTCGCACGCGCTCGTCTTCACCGTGCAGCGCGCGGAGCCGCCCGTAGGTGTCGTCGGTGGAACCGTCGTCGACGAAGATCGCCTCCCAGTCGCGGCCCTCGAGCGACGCGGCGATGCGCCGATAGAGCTCCTCGACGGCGCCCTCCTCGTTCAACACGGTGACAACAACCGATACGTCCATCTCACAAGACCCTAACCGGGGCTTCGTAGAGTCGCGATCGTGCGGGTAGGCGAGATCGTCCTGAAGCGGAGTATCTACCGGGGCAATGTCCGCTGGACATTTCCGCACCGCGTGGTCGGCGAATGGGCTGGACGAACGGCGATGTACTGCGGCCCCGGCAACCAGGGGAAGGCGATGCGCCGCGGGCCGGACGGTTATCTGAAGCGCTGGATGACCGATGCGCCGCCGTTCGACACCGAGTGGGAGCAGACCCACGTATTGCGCTTCGAGCAACCGGGTGCAGCGCACAGTGTCGAGATCTACTGGACGACAGCGTGGAAGCAGATGAGCTGGTACGTCAACTTGCAAACCCCGACGGCGTTCAACGGGCGGTTCGTCGACACGACCGATCAGGCGCTCGACGTCATCGTGCAGCCGAACGGAACGTGGCGCTGGAAGGACGAGGACGAGCTCGAGGAAGCAGTCGGCCTCGGGATCTGGACCGAGGCCGAGGCGACCGCGATCCGGGCCGAGGGCGAGCGCGTGATCGCCGCGGCGCCGTGGCCGACGGGCTGGGAGGACTGGCGGCCGCCCGCCGCCTGGGGACCCCTGGGCCTCCCGCGGGACTGGCATGTGGTCTGAGGGCGACGTGATCCTGCGCCGCGAGGTGCTGAACGACGGGCGGCCATGGGTGGAGATCCCGGTCGTCGTCGTGCGCGACGAGCCTGACCTCCTTGCCACCTACATCGCCGAGGGCACGCCGTTCACCTTTCCGCCGGGTGAGTTCCCGACGCCCGACGGGCGCCACCCCTGGCACGGCCGCGGTTGCTGGCAGGGCCACGGGGTGCTGATGCTGCAGCGCCCGGATGAGGCGCACGCGATCTGGGTGTTCTGGCAGGGGGCAGAGCGCGAGTTCACGGGCTGGTACGTGAATCTCCAGGAGCCGTTCCGGCGCACCGACCGCGGCTACGACACCCAGGACCTCGAGCTCGACATCTGGCTGCCGGCCGAGGGCGGTTGGGAATGGAAGGATGCAGACGTGCTCGACGACCGCATCCGCGAAGGCAGATACACGCCGGAGCAGGTCGAGGCAACGTGGGCCGAGGGCCGCCGGGTCGTCGCCGAGCTCGAGGCAGGTCGCCGCTGGTGGAACCCCTGGTGGGCGCTCTGGGAGCCCGACCCGACGTGGGCCTACGAGACCGGTCCGAGGGCCGCACGTCCGGTGTCAGACACGCGCACGAAAGTGTGACGTCTTCGTGACAGAAGTGAGACGGATCCCGCCCAAGCCCGTCAGGTGCTCGCTCGCGCACCGGACATGTCCGGTGGCTGGAAGCCCTCTCAGAATGAGCGTTGTGTCGCCCGGCCGCGCTCGGCGGCGCGCTGCTGCGTCCTCGGTCGCCCCGATAGAACACCGCAATCGGGTCTCCCTGCGTCCTTGCATCGCACTCGCCGATCACGCCCGGATCGACGAACGTCATTTTGAGAGCACTTCCAGACACGCGCACTCAGGCCTGACGCCTTCGTGACGCAAGACGCACACGTGCTCGAGGGGTCGATCCCGCGGCGCGCTCCGACGCTCGCGGGCTTCGCCGCGCTCGGGCTCTTCTGGGGCGCCTGGGCCGCCGTCCTGCCCGGCGTCCAGCACGCGACGGGCGCGTCGAAGGGCGCGCTCGGAGTGGCGATGCTGTTCGTCAGCGTCGGCTCGATCCCGGTGATGTTCCTCGTGGCGCCGCGCGCAATCGACCGCTTCGGTGCACGCGCCGTCGCTATCGGCTGTGCAGCGTTCGCCGTCGCAACCCTGCTGCCGGGCCTCGCGACGACGCTGCCGACCCTCATCCTCGCGTTGCTCGCGTGCGGGATGGGATCCGGCCTCGTCGACGTCTCGATCAACGCGAACGTCGGCCGGATCGAGAACGCGACAGGCCGGCGGCTGCAGCCACTTGCACACGGCACGTACTCGACGGGTGTTCTCGTCGGAGCGGTCGGTGCCGGCCTCGCGCGCTCGGGCGGCGTCGGCCGCGAGCCGATTCTGCTCGTTGTCGCGATCTGCATCGGGCTCACGGCATTGGCTGTCTCCGGCGACCGTGCACGCGTGCACACGGAGCGTGCGGCCGGCTTTCGCTTTGCGCACGGGCTCGTGCTCATTGGCGCCGTCGGCGCCGTCGCCTTCATCGTCGAGGGAGGAATCGAAAGCTGGAGCGCGCTCTTCCTCGAGCGGCAACTCGACGCACGGCCGGCGATCAGCGGCCTCGGCCCCGGTGTGTTCGCCGGCGCGATGGCGCTCGGTCGTTTCTTCGGCCAGGCCGCAGGGCGGTTCTCGGATCGCGTTCTGCTCGGCGCCGGCGCGGCACTCGCGGCGGTCGGCTGCGTCGTCGCCGCAGCGGCACCGAACGCACCGATCGGGCTCGTGGGCTTCGCCCTCGGCGGCGCGGGCATCTCGCTCAACGCACCAATCGTGTTCGGCCTCGCGGGACGTCACCCAGACGCGGGCACGGCGGTCGCCACAGTGACGACGATCGGCTACGTCGGGCTCCTCATCGGCCCCCCGCTCGTCGGTGGCATCGCCCAGGCGACGAGCCTGCGCGTCTCGTTCGTCGTGCTTGCCGCCATCGCGGTCGCGGTTGCGATCGCCGCCCGCCGTCTGCAGTTCGGCGACACACCGGGCACCGAAGCCGCCGCTTCGTAACGAGTCTGAGCCAACTCTGCAACAAGAGCGAAAAGGACACTGTCGCGCCGGAGCCCGGGCCGCTACCACAGGCGAGAACACATTCCCTCGTCGATCGGAGCCGCCTGCATGGACCGCATACGCCTTTCGCTCATCGTTCTCGTCGCCGCCTTCCTGCTCGCCGCTCCCGGCGCGCAAGGCGCATCCCCCGACCTCGTCGTCAGCCAGGTCTACGCGAGCGGCGGAAACGCCGGTGCGACCTTTGCGAACGACTACGTCGAGCTCTTCAACCGCGGCAACTCGGCAATCGACCTCACCGGCTGGTCGGTGCAGTACGCCCCGGCGACGAGCACGTCCTGGTCGGCCACCAGCCTGGCCGGAAGCATCGCGCCGGGACGCCGGTTTCTCGTGCAGTTCGCGTCGGCGGGAACCGTCGGGTCGCCGCTGCCGACGGCCGATGCAACCGGGACGACCAACTTCGCCGCGAGCGGCGGCAAGATCGCGATCGTCCACGACACGACTGCGCTCACGTGCGGCGCGACTGCCGGCAGCTGCTCGGTGATCGCTGCCGTACACGACCTGATCGGCTACGGCACCGCAACCGACTTTGAAGGCACCGCTCCCGCTGCCGCGCTTTCCGGCACGACGGCAGCCGTGCGTGACGGCAACGGGTGCACGGACACCGATTCGAATGCCGCTGACGTGACCGCAGCGCCTCCGACGCCGCACAACTCGTCGACCGCGGCCGCCGCCTGCGGAGGCAGCGCGTCGTCGTCCTCGCAGAGCGCGAGCGTCGACGTCGACATCCAGTCCGTGATCGCACTGACGCTCGAGCACAGCTCGCTCAGCTTCGGCAGCGTCCTCGCGGGGCAATCGCCCGCACCCGTCGGCGAACGCGTGACAGTCGTCAGCAACAGCACGGCGGGCTACTCGCTCAGCGTCCACCGCGCTGCGTTCACCCCCGCCGACCTGCCGCTCGGCATCGCTGCCTCCGCGCCCAGCGGAACGACATTGGCCACACCGCTCGCCTCCGGAGCGGTCGTCGCCGTGCCGGTCGCCCCGGCAACCGACCTGCTGATCGGCACCTCGGCGGCAGCGACGGCGAACGGCGGCGATGTCTGGCCGACGAGCTTCTCGTTCACCCCCTCGCTCCCCTCGGTGCCGGCGGGCCACTACGCCACGTCGGTCACCTACACGGTGATCGGCCGGTGATCGCGGCCGCCGTCCTCGCCGTGGCGCTCGCCGGGCCCGGCACGCCTCGCCCACCGGCGCGGGTGTCGCTCGCCGCCTCGCCCACGCATGTGCGCATCGCGGCCGGCGGCCGGCAGGCGATCAGCGTCACGGCGCCGGGCGGCGGACCGCTACTCGTCGAAGCTCGCATCGCCGGGTACGCCCTCGATCTGCTCGGTCGGCCTCGCATTGCGCGGCCCGGCGACGCGGCG
>JBAQHS010000182.1:0-13329 GCA_049288455.1 Gaiellaceae bacterium
CCGCGGGCCCCCTCGCACCGCGAGGCAGCTGCACCGGCTTGAAGTCGCGCCCGAGGAGCGAGGCGTCCTTGACCTTGCTCGAGACGACGGCATCGTGTCGGAGCTGCACCGTCCCAACGCTCCCCGCGGGCAGGACGCCCGCGGCGTACGCCGTTCCGCCCAACGCCACCAGCAGAGCCACGGCGGCGAGCACCGTCCCTGGCGCCGGCAGGCGAGGCCGGCGACGGAATCTCCGTTCCTTGGTCACTCCGTGACCTCCTTTTCGCTTCGGTCGGCATGAAGCGAAGACGACCGCGCTAACACGGCTCTAACTCCGCGGCCTGATGAGTGGCGGTTTAGTGCGCCGTGACCGCCCCGTTGCCACCGCCTTCGACCCTCGCTGCGAGCCATGAGGAAGGAGGTGAGAACCATGACGCAGCACACGTCTCGCCGGCAGCGCGATGGGAGCGATGCTGGCGGTCGCCGTGGCGGCGACGGCCGTCGCGACAGCGGGGCTCGACGGCCCGGCAACGGCGTCACAGGCTGTTGGGCCGGCGCATGTCTGTCCGCCTGCTTGCTGACCGGACCCCGGGGCAGCCTCATCGCGAGGCTTCCCGGGGCTGCGTCAGCTGAGGCGCCGGAGCCGGACTCGAGCCCGCTCGGCGGAGACGATGTTTCCCTTCCGCTCGAACTCGCAGATCGCCTTGTCCCATGCATGACGAGCGTCGACAAGCGCACCCGAGGCGGCGAGCGCCTCGGCGCACGCAACGAAGGTCTCACCCCGTTCGTCGAGTACGTCGGTGCGATCGAGGAGTGCCAGCGCCTCGTCGGCGAGCGCGACCGCCTCCGCGTGCGCGCCGAGCTGCGCCAGCGACTTCGCGAGAACACGTCGGGCGACCGAACGGGCCGTCAGGTGACCGGCAGGGGCACGTGCAAGCGCGAACTCGCCCGAAGCCTTTGCCTCTTCGACGCGCCCCTGGCGGTACTGCGTCTCTGCGAGGAGGGCCGTATTCGTCGCAAGCCAATCGGCCGGGCCTGCGTCCTGCAGCGCCTGGCAGGAGCGGAGCAAGATGTCCTCCGCTGCGACCAGGTCGCCCGCGAGCAGCTCGACCTCAGCGGCGATCGCCGACCAGCTCGTGGCGATCGTCCCGCGGTCGGCAAACTCCTGCCGTCCGATCTTCGCCTCCTCGAGGTGTGAGCGTGCGTTCGCGAACTGCCCATCCATCGCCTCGACGCCTGCGAGGAACGGCAGGATGAAGCTTTCCCAGACGGGCGAGGGTGCGTCCGACAAGAGGCTCTCGCAACGGCGGATCGCGTCGTGAGCAGGCGTCGGACCGCGATACGCCGCAGCCGCGACACGGGCGAGCGTCACACCGGGACCGAAACCGCTCTGCGCGTAATGCCGGCCGGCGCGCAGCACGGCCCGCTCGACCTCGCCGTAGCGAAGCCGGTATACGCCTTCGACCGCTGCCGTGAGATCCCACGCGCGCCCGAGGCCGAGCTCATCACCGGCGGCGCCGAAGATCGGCTTTGCACGGTCGAGCAACGCGAGCGCGTCCTCGGCAGAAAGCTGTCCGAGCGCGAGGCGCATCCAGATCTGCTCGAGCCGCGCTCGCATCTCGATGCGCTCATCGCCGAAGCGCTCGGCCTTGCGCGCGACGTCCTCGAGCAGGGTGTCGGCTCTCGAAGCGTCCCCGACGAACTTGACCGACGCTGCGAGCGCCCAGTCGAGCTCGAGGCGCGATGCGTCGTCGGCGAGCAGCGCCGTCGCACGTGTCAGGAGGTCGACGCCTGCCCGGCCGTCGATCCGGTTCACCGCCCGCAACCCTGCGGCGCCAAGCCGCCGGCCGGCGGCTTCGTCCAGCGCGGGCGCAGGATCTCCGGCGTGGTTGCGCAAGAGCGCCGCCTGCTCGAGGTGGTAGCCGACGAGCTCATCGAGCTCGGCGTCGAACCCGTCGAGCACCCCCGCAACCGACTCGTGCAGCGCGGCGCGCTCGATCTCGGCAATGCCCGCGTAGACGACGTCGCGAATCAGGGCGTGGTGAAAGCGAAAACCGTCTTCGCCCGGCACAGGCGACTGCTCCGCACGGATGAGCCGGCGGCGGACGAGCGCCATGAGCGCGGGAGACACTTCCACGCGTTCCGCACCGGGGGTGAGCGCCTCGACCGCCGCCCGCCAGAAGACGCGTCCGGCGACCGCCGCCCGCTCGAGCACCCGCCGCTCCGCCGGCGGCAGCTGATCGAGACGGCTCTCGATCAGCACCTCGACCGTCGGCGGGATCGGCCGGTTGAGCTCGTCGGCGCCTGCCTCGAGCAGCTGCTCGAGGAAGAGTGGATTCCCCTCAGCTGCTGCCACCGCCGCGGTCAGCGACGACGGATCGCGGCCGACGCTGCCGGGAAGCGCTGTCGCGAGCTCATGCGCATCCGCAATACCAAGCGGCGCGAGCAAGAGCGCCTCCGTCCGCCACTCCGGCCGTGCTTCGAGCAACTCGGGGCGCGCGAGTGAGACGACGAGAATCGGGGCTGCCGCCCAGCCGACGAGGTACTCGACGAGATCGAGGAACGTCGACCCCGCCCATTGGACGTCATCGAGGACGAGGAGAATCGGACGGTCCCGCGCGACCGTCTCGATCAGGCGCCGCAGCGCCCAGAAACCCTCGGTCCTCTCGGTGAGCGACGGTTCGCGCAGGTGCGCGATCACGCGGTCGGCGTCGGGCTCGCCGGCGAGCGCTGTCTCGAGCGGCCCGACTTGCGCAAGGAGCTCGCGCACCGGCAGAAGGTCTGTTCCGTCGCCGTAGGCGATGCACCGGCCCCTCAGCACGAGGAACGTCGCCGCCGCACGCGCGACGAACTCGAGTGCGAGTCGTGTCTTGCCGATGCCGGCGTCCCCGAGAACGACGACGTGGCGCGGTGCTCGACCGCGAATCGCGAGTGCGGCCTCGGCGTCGAGGTGGGCGAGCTCCGGCTGCCTTCCGACGAGCGGTGCATCGAGATGCCGCAGAAACGGCTCGGCAGCCGAGTCGAAGCGGAGGACGCGATAGCAGCTGCCCGACTCGTGCGGAACGACGTCGACGGCGTGTGGAACAAGCCGGAGTGCCGCCGGTCCGAGCAGAACCTCGCCCGCCACCGCGCCCTGGAGCAGGCCCTTCGCGGCACCGATGTGCTCTGCCGCGGCGCGTTCGACCACGATTCGAGCGACTATCCCGCGGGGAAGCGCGCCGCGAATCTCGACCGCTGCACGCAGCGCGCGCATCGCGTCGTCATCGTGAGACCGAGGAGCTCCGAAGACGGCCACGGCGTCGTCGGGGCTCGCCTGCTGGAGCACGCCGCCGTGCCGGTCGACGATCAGCGCGATCTCCGTCAACGTCGCGGCGGTCCGGTCACGAGCCATCTGCTCCGCCAGTCCCGATCCCGCGAGCTCGATCAGTAGCCCGACGACGTTCCGCTGCTGCTCGCGGACGGTGTGCTCCCCCGCGGCCGCGGGCACGATCCTGAGCGACGGGTCGTGAGAGATGACCATGCGCTCGAGCGCCCGCAGCTCCTCGCCCGGCTCCAGGCCGAACTGCTCGATGAGCTCGAGCCGCGCCTCCTGGTAGACGCGAAGGGCATCGAGCTGCCGCCCGGCCCGGTAGAGCGCGAGCATCTGCAGATAGCGCAGCCGCTCCCGCGACGGGTGCCTGCCCGCGAGGGCTTCGATCTCTGGAAGCACGGAGTCGTGTCGCCCAAGCTCGAGCTCCGCGTCGATACGCAGCTCGAGCGCGATGAGCCGGAGCTCGTCGAGACGGGTGGTCTCGATCCCGGCGAAGCCCTCGAACGCGAGGCCGGCGAGCGGTTGGCCGCGCCAGAGCGAAAGCGCCTCCCGCAGGGCCGAAACCCGCTCGGGAGGGCCGAGCGAAGGCGCCACCTCGAGAGATCGCTCGAAACGGAGGGCATCGACTTGCTCGGAGTCGACCCGCAGCAGATATCCCGGCGGGTGGGTCTCGATCAGGTCGCGGCCAAGCGCATGGCGCAGCCGCCAGACACAATTCTGAATGTAGGCGTCCACCGTCCTCGGGGGCCTCTCGCCCCAGAGCTCATCGATCAGCCGGTCGGTCGAGACGACCTGATTCGGCTGGAGGAGAAGCAGCGCGAGGATGCCCCGCTGCTTTTGGCCGCCAAGCGCCACAGGCTCGCCCTCGACCAGCACCTCGAGAGGACCGAGGAGTCGGAATTCCATCCCGACGCCGAACGTACCAGTGGTTCCCAGGGAGAGCCAGCGAGGAGTTAGGCGTTTGTGAGCGCCCTGCGGCCAGGCTTCGCGAAAGCCAACCCGCTCGAAGGAGGATCCCAATGCGGCGAGCCAAACCAGTGGTCAGATTCACGATCAGCCCGCGCGTGCCGGCGGTCACCGACTCGATCCAGCTCGTCGACTGCTCCCATGATCCGGGGGACGTCGGGATCGCCTGGCGCGCCTGGGACTTCGGTGACGGCGCGACCTCGGTGGGAGCGGCGCCGAGCCATCGTTACTCGTCGCCCGGCGAGTACGAAATCACGCTGACACTTGCGACGTACGACGGCCGGGTCGGACGCGAATCTCAGAACGTGGCTGTGCGAGCCTCGTCGCCAGGCGGCCATCACTTTACAATGAATAGTGATGGCCGACCAAACGCCGCGGACGAGTGGCGCCCCGGAACGCTCGCGACTGACGTTCCGCCGGATCGATGACCTGCCGCCGTACGTCTTTGCGACCGTCGATGGATTGAAGCGTGAGCTCCGGCGCGAAGGCCGCGACGTCATCGATCTCGGCTTCGGCAATCCGGACATCCCTTCACCAGAGATTGCCGTCACCAAGCTGCAAGAGGCGGCGGCGAAGACGACGAATCACCGCTACTCGTCGAGCCGCGGCATCACCCAGCTGCGCGCGGCCGTGGCCGAGCACTACCAACGAAGCTTCGGTGTCACGCTCGACGCGGACACTCAGGTCGCGAGCACGATCGGCGCGAAGGAAGGGCTTGCCCACCTCATGTGGGTGCTCGTGGGAGCCGGTGACACCGTGGTCGTGCCGACGCCCGCCTACCCGATCCACCGGGTCGCACCTGTGCTTGCCGGGGCGACCGTGATCTCGCCGCTCGCGCGAGACGGGATCGACGGCATCGACGCAGCAGTGCGGGCGCACGCGCCGCGCGTCGTGATCGTCTCGTTCCCACACAACCCGACAACCGCCGTCGCCTCGACGGAGGACATGCAGCGCCTGGTCGATCTCGCGCGGGAGCACGACTTCCTCCTCGTCCACGATTTCGCGTATGCGGACATCGCATTCGACGGCCATCGTCCACCGTCGGTGCTCGCGGCCGACGGCGCCTCGGAGTGCGCCGTCGAGCTCTACAGCATGACGAAGTCGTTCTCGATGGCGGGGTGGCGCGTCGGCTTCCTCGTCGGGCGGCCCGACGTCGTCGCAGCGTTGACGAAGCTCAAGTCCTACCTCGACTACGGCACGTTCCAGCCCATTCAGATCGCGGCGACTGTGACTCTGCGCGAAGCGCTCGAGTATCCGTCGACCGTCTGCGACATCTACCGCGGCCGCCGCGACGCGCTCATCCGCGGTCTCGCACGCGCCGGTTGGGAGGTCGACCCGCCGCAAGGAACGATGTTCGTCTGGGCGCCGATCCCGGAGCAGTTCGCCGAGCTCGGATCACTCGAGTTCGCCCTCCGCCTCGCACGCGACGCCTCCGTCGCGGTCAGCCCCGGCATCGGCTTTGGGGAAGGCGGCGACGGCCACATCCGATTCGCCCTCGTCGAGAACGAGCAGCGGATCGGCCAGGCCGCGCGCGCGATCAGGAAGCTCATCGCATGACGCGATACGTGACAACCTCGCGCCGAGCTGATGACGCAGAACGCAGCACCGCGTCGCACACCTCCGCCGCGCGATAGCCATCCTCGAACGTCGCACCGTGGGGCGCCACATCGTTCCCCGTCGCGATCGCGTCGAGCAGATGGTGGATCTCATGCACGAAGGTGTGCTCCCAGCCGATCATGTGCCCCTCGGGCCACCACCAGTTCCAGAACGGGTGGTCAGGCTGCGAGACGAGAATCGTGCGGAACCCGCGCGTGCCCTCCGAGAACTGCAGCTCGTTCAATCGCTCGAGGTCGAAGGCGAGCGAGCCCTTCGAGCCGTTGATCTCCCAGCTGAAGGCGTTCTTTCGTCCTGGTGCGAAGCGTGAGGCTTCGATCGTGCCCACCGCGCCGCCCGTAAAGCTCGCCACGGCTTCGAACGCATCGTCGACCTCTCGTCCGGGAAAGAACGTCCGCGTCTCAGCCGAGACCGCATCGATCTCGCCGACGAGATAGCGCGCAAGATCGATCACGTGCGCCCCCAGGTCGCCGAGCGCACCGGATCCCGCGGCGTCGGCGTGAAAGCGCCACGCGTCGTCGGTCGTCGAGCCCCACTCCTGCAGGTACCGCCCGCGGAAGTGCTGGATCTCACCCAGCTCGCCGGCCTCGATCATCTGCCGCGCGAGCCGTACCGCCGGAACGAAGCGGTAGTTGAACGCGGTCATGTGCTTCACCCCGGTCGCCGCGACCCGCTGCCAGATCTCGTAGCTCTCGTCCGCCGTGCGGCCGAGCGGCTTCTCGCAGAGCACGTGCTTGCCTGCCTCGGCTGCCGCGATCGTGGGCTCGGCATGCAGGTTGTTCGGGCCGCTGTTGTCGAAGAGCTCGACGTCCGGGTCGGCGACGAGCTCGCGCCAGTCACTCACGTGACGCTCGAAGCCGTACCGGCTCGCCGCGTCGGCCACTGCGGTTTCGTCGCGGCCCGCCAGCGAGACGAGGCGCGGCATGAGCGGCGGCGGCCACGTCATGTAGGCAAGGGTGCGGTACGCGTTTGCGTGCGCTTTACCCATGAACGCGTAGCCGAGCATGCCGATCCCGATCGGGCGCACATCTCCTCGCGCAGCAGTTGCCTGCACGCCGATGCCACCGCTCATCCGTCGGCCTTCTGCATGGCGGCGTCAAACGCGATCTCCGACGGTGCGAAGTCGGTGCGCCGTACGAATGCGAGTGCATCGGGCGCGCCCCAGTCGCGGTCCATGCCACTGTCTTCCCACTCGATCGAGAGCGGTCCCTGGTAGCCGATGCGGTTGAGCGCGCGGAACAGGCTTTCGAAGTCGACGTCGCCGTGACCGGGCGAGACAAAGTCCCAACCTCGTGCCTCCTCGCCGAAATTGAGGTGCGAGCCGAGAATCGAGCGGCGACCGTCGAGACGCTTACGGGAGTCCTTGACGTGGACGTGGTAGATGCGATCGGCGAATTCGAGCGCGAACTGCGCGGTGTCGAGACTCTGGTGTGCGAAATGGCTCGGGTCGAGGTTGATCCCAAACGCCTCACGGTTGCCGATCGCGTCGAGCGTCTTGCGCGTCGTCACGAAGTCGTACGCGATCTCGGTCGGATGCACTTCGAGCCCGAATCGCACTCCTTCCGCGTCGAAGACATCCATGATCGGGCCCCAGCGCTCGGCGAAGTCGTCGTAGCCCGCCTCGATCGCGGCGAAGTCGTTCGGCGGGAAGGAGTAGATGAGATGCCAGATCGACGAACCGGTGAAGCCGTTGACCTGCGTCACTCCGAGCTGCGCTGCTGCTCGTGCCGTGTCCTTCATCCGTTCGGCGGCGCGGATGCGCACGCCTTCGGGGTCGCCGTCGCCGTAGACATCCGGCGGCAGGATCGCGCGGTGGCGTTCGTCGATCAGGTCGCACACCGCTTGCCCGACGAGGTGCGCGCCGATCGCCCAGACGCCCAATCCGTGCGACTCGAGCAACTCGCGCCGCCCGCGCGCGTAGCCGCTGTCGACGAGCGCGCGGTCGACCTCGAAGTGGTCACCCCAGCACGCGAGCTCAAGCCCGTCGAACCCCCAGCCGGCGCAGCGCACGGCGAGCTCGGAGAGCGGGAGGTCGGCCCACTGGCCGGTGAAGAGGGTGCAGGGACGGGCCATCGGTCTCTCCTTCGGTGGTTGGCGGGGGGACGGGGTGCGCAGGCCCGGCCGGGGCGAATCGCCACGCCCCGATCCTACGATGCTTTAGGTTGCCGTGATGGGGCTTGCGCCGGAGCTTGCTGCACGGTTCGCGGCGGCCGCCGACACGATTCGCGAGCCCGAGCAGCTGCGCACCTATGAGTGCGACGGCCTGACGGGCCGCCGCGTCGTGCCCGCGCTCGTCGCGCTGCCCGCAGATGCAGCCGAAGTGCAGGCGGTCGTGCGCGTCTGCAACGACGCCGGCCTTCCCTTCGTCGCGCGCGGCGCGGGCACCGGCCTCTCCGGTGGCGCGTTGCCGGTCGCCGAGGGGATCGTGGTCTCCCTCGCACGGATGAACCGCGTGCTCGCGATCGACCTCGACGCGGGTGAGATCGTGGTCGAGCCCGGTGTCACGAATCTCGAAGTGACTCGCGCCGTGGAGGCAGGCGGCTTCTACTACGCACCCGACCCTTCGTCGCAGCAGGTCTGCACGATCGGCGGCAACGTCGCCGAGAACTCCGGCGGCGCACACTGCCTCAAGTACGGCTTCACCGTCAACCATGTGCTCGCGGCCGAGATCGTGCTGCCGGACGGCGAGTTGGTCGAGCTCTCGGTGTGGGACGACGGCCCCGACCTGCTTGGCGCGTTCGTCGGCTCGGAGGGAACGCTTGGGATCGCAACCAAGCTGACGCTGCGTGTGCTGCCTTCTCCGCAGACCGTTCGAACGCTTCTCGCCGGGTTCGCGCACACCGACGCTGCCGGCGCCGCAGTGTCCGGCACGATCGCCGCGGGGATCCTTCCCGCGGCGATGGAGATGATGGATGCGATCACGATCGAGGCGGCGGAGGCGGCGGTCAACGCCGACTATCCGCCGGGTTGCGGCGCGGTGCTGATCATCGAGCTCGACGGACGCGTCGCCCAGGTCGAGCACGACGTCGCGCTCGTCGAGCAGCTTTGCCGTGACGCGGGCGCCGTCGAGATCCGCATTGCCTCCGATCCGGCGGACCGCGCGGCTGTGTGGCGCGGACGCAAGGCTGCTTTCGCAGCGATGGGCCGGGTCAGCCCCGACTACTACGTGCAGGACGGAGTCGTGCCACGCACGCAACTCCCGGCCGTGTTGCGGCGCATCGACGAGCTCTCACGTGAGCATGGCTTGCGGGTCGGCAACGTCTTCCACGCGGGCGACGGCAACCTGCATCCACTCGTGCTGTACGACGCGCGCATCGCCGGGCAGCCGGAGCGCGCCGAGCAGCTTGCGACCCGCATCCTCGAGGCATGTGTCGAGGCAGGCGGTTCGATCACCGGCGAGCACGGCGTCGGCGCAGACAAGGCGTGCGCCATGCCGCTGATGTTCAGCGAGATGGATCTCGAGGTGATGAAGCGGCTGCGCGCCGCGTTCGACCCGCGTGGGCTTGCGAACCCGGGCAAGCTCTTCCCAACACCGCGCCTCTGCGGCGAGGTGCCCGGGCCTTATCGCGCCCATCCGCTCGAGCTGGCGGGACGTGCAGAGCGTTTTTGAGCCCTCGGTCGTCGAGCACGAGCCCGGCGACCTCACGTGCATCGTGGACGGGGGGTTGCGGTTGTCGGCGTTGCAAGCCGCGCTCGGCGGGCATGAGCAACGGTTCTCGCTCGACCCGCCCGGCGATCCCACGCTCGAGGAGTGCCTGCTGCACGATCTCTCCGGCCCGCTACGCCACCGCTACGGGACGATGCGCGACCTCGTCATCGGCGTCAGTGTCGTGCTGCCGGACGGTACTCGCGCCCACTCGGGCGGCAAGGTCGTGAAGAACGTTGCGGGCTACGACCTCGGCAAGCTCTACTGCGGCTCGTCGGGCAGGCTCGGAACTGTCGAGCGTCTCGCGCTGCGGTTGCACCCGCTGCCTGCAGCGGCTGCGACCGTGTCGGTTGCGGCCGGACGCTGGGGTGAGCTCCACCGCTCCGGGCTCGTGCCAAGTGCGGTCGACATCGTCGACGATCGGATGCTCGTCCTCTTCGAGGGTGCGAAGGAGGCAGTGGCCGAGCAGGCAGTCGCACTCGGCGGTGAGCTCGCCGATCCGTGGGCCGACGTGCGCGCGCTGCAGGCGACGCTGCCGGGACGGCGGCGGTGGGACGGTGGGTCCGCAGCGCTCGTCCGGCCCGGAGCACGCGTGGCGTATGTCGAGACCGCCGCCGACCCGTCGTGGAGCCCGCTCGCCGAACGCGTGCTGGAGGCAATGTGCAACCCGAGCTGATCGCCGACTGCGTGCACTGCGGGTTCTGCCTGCCGGCGTGCCCGACGTACTCGCTCTGGCACGAGGAGATGGACTCGCCACGCGGGCGGATCCATCTGATGAGCGGACTTGTCGACGGGACGCTCGAGCTCACCGACACCGTCGTCGAGCACTTCGACCGCTGCCTCGGCTGCATGGCGTGCGTGCCCGCGTGCCCCTCGGGCGTGCAGTACGACCGGTTGATCGAGTCGACGCGCGCGCACATCGAAGAGCAAGGTGGCCGGGGTCTCGGTGACCGGCTGCTGCGTCGCCTGATCTTCGAGGTGTTCCCGCATCGGCGGCGTCTGCGCGCCGCGCTGCTTCTGCGGAGGCTCCCGGCACCCGGGCCGTTTCGGCCGCTTCGCCAGGTGGCACCACCGTGGGTCAGCTCGGCCTGGCCGCCGGTGCACCTCCCGGGGCCTGGGCCGCGCGTCGCGGTCGTTGCCGGTTGTGTGCAGAGCGTCGTCTTCGGCGACGTGAACGCAGCGACGGCGCGCGTCCTCGCCGCCGACGGATACGACGTGCACGTCCCTCGCGCGCAGGAGTGTTGCGGCGCGCTGCACGCGCATGCCGGAAGGCTCGAGGAGGGCGTCGCACGGGCTCGCGCACTGGAGCAGGCGCTCGAGGGCTACGACGCGATCGTGACGAACGCCGCCGGCTGCGGCTCGCATCTGAAGGACCATGGCACCGCGCGTGTCGTCGACGTCTCGGAGCTGCTGGCGGAAGCCCCAAGCCCCGCGACGCGGCAGCCGCTGCCAATCAGCGTGGCGTTCCAGGACTCGTGCCATCTGAAGCACGCGCAGCGGATCGCGGACGAGCCGCGGGCAGCCCTGCGCGCGATCCCCGGTCTGCAGATTCTCGAGCCGGCCGAGCAGGATCTCTGCTGCGGCAGCGCCGGCATCTACAACCTCGTGCAGCCGCAAGCTGCGACCGAGCTCGGCGACCAGAAGGCGCGCAACGTCCTCGCGACGGAGCCGGACGCCTACGCGAGCGGGAACCCCGGCTGCCTCGTGCAAGTCACCGCCGCGCTCCGTCGAGCGGGCAAGCCGCTGCCGGCGTTCCACCCGATCGAGCTCGTCGACGCGTCGATCCGCGGCCTCAACGCCGCCGAGCTCCTCGCCGGCGCCCGTCGCTAACGCGTGAGTACAAGCGTCACACTTCCGCCTCAGTCTCGTGCGTCTTCCGAGGCTGTGTCTGGACCAGCGTCCGCCAGCGCCAGAGCCACCCTGAGGAGAACGCGTCACACTTCCGTGCGTGTGTCTGACACCGGACATGGCCCGCGGGCGGCCGCGCGCCGCTGACAACACCTGGCCCAACGGTACGGGCAAGTCCACCAATCGTCGGCTGCCGACGGAAAGTGGGCTTGCCTGTCTCAGTCGGGCAGGCAAGTCCACTGAGCAGTGTCTGACGGACGTGGCCGGCGAGGACGGTGGTTCAGCGGAGCGAGGCCCAGGGCTCCTCGCCCGAGACGTCGACGAGGCCGTACCCTCCTTCGCCGAGTGACGGGCCGATCACGACCTGCAGATGCGCGGTCTCGTCGCCGTCGTTGTACGACGCGTGCACGACGCCCGCGTCGAGATAGACCGAGTCACCGGCGGCGAGTGTCGTCGAGTCGCGCTCGATGAACTGCGTGACGCTGCCCTGCTTGATGATGATCATCTCGTCCTGGCCGTCATGCCGGTGAAACGCATGCCCTTCGCCGGGCTCGAGCGTGACGTCCATCACGACGAGCTGCTTCGAGCCCGTGTTCACCGGCCGGCAACGCCAGCCGATCGTTCCCCAGTCGAACTGCTCTTGCTCGACGTCAGCCTGCTTCACGAACGTGCTCATCGCGATTCCTCCTGCGGTGGGTGAACGGGTATCGATTTGAAGCGCTGCATGTTCTCGGTCATCGCAACCTCCGTCGGCAGTCGCTCCATCGACGACGCACCGAAGAAGCCGACGATCCCCTCGGTGTTCGCGATCACGTACGCCGCATCGTCCGGCTCGGCGATCGGCCCGCCGTGGCAGAGCACGAGAATCTCCGGATTGACGCGCTTGGCCGCGTCGTGCATCGCCTGGATCAACGGCACGCACTGCTCGAGTGTCTTCGCAGTCGAAGCACCGATGACCCCGCCGGTCGTGAGCCCCATGTGCGGCACGAGGACGTCGGCGCCCGCCTCCGCCATCGCCGTCGCCTCATCCGGCGTGAAGACATACGGCGCGGTGAGAAAGTCGCGCTCGTGGGCGAGCCGGATCATGTCCACCTCGAGGCCGTAGCCCATCCCGGTCTCCTCAAGGCCGATGCGGTAGTTGCCGTCCATCAGCCCGACGGTCGGGAAGTTCTGCACGCCGCTGAAGCCGATGCGCCGCAACTCGTCGAGGAAGACGGGCATCAACCGAAACGGATCGGTGCCGCAGACTCCCGCGAGCACCGGAGTCGACCGCACGACCGGCAGCACCTCGCGCGCCATGTCGACGACGATCTCGTTTGCATCGCCGAACGGCATCAGCCCCGCCAGCGAGCCGCGGCCCCCCATGCGGTAGCGGCCACTGTTGTAGATGATGATCAGATCGGCGCCGCCCGCCTCGGCGAGCTTCGCCGACAACCCGGTGCCGGCGCCGGCGCCGATGATCGGCACACCCGCTGCGACCTGCGCGCGAAGCGCAGCGAGCGCGTCGGCGCGGTTCACGACGCACCCTGAATGAGCTCGTGCAGCCGATCGGCCATCGCGGTCGCAAATGCCGGGTCGTTGATGTTCTCCGAGAGCTCGTGCAGCTCGGTATCCCCGAGCGTCTCCTTCAACCCCGCGACGAGAGCCGCATCCGCCTCGGGATCGTGGAACGGCTGCCCGGCCACGTCGATCATCGAGACGCCGCCGAGCGGGACGAACACTACGGTCGGCCCCGTCGCGGCCGCGAGCTTGCGGCCGATCGTCCGGCCAAGCTCGGCGCACTCCGCCGCGGTCGTCCGCATCAAGGTCACGGTCGGGTTGTGGACATAGAGATTTCGCCCCTCGAACGCCGGCGGCACCGTCTCGCGCGGGCCGAAGTTGACCATGTCGAGCGCCCCGAGCGAGACCACCTGTGGGAGTCCCGCCGCGCCCGCCGCCTCGAGCCGGTCAGGCCCTGCCGAGAGCA
>JBAQHS010000183.1:0-3771 GCA_049288455.1 Gaiellaceae bacterium
GTGAACCGCGTGCCGTCCGGCAGCGCGAGGATCTGCTCGACGATCGAGTCGATCGACTGGCCCGAGATCGGGCGCCCGCAGACGGGGCAGTGGGGCCGGCCGACGCGCGCGTAGAGCAGGCGCAGGTAGTCGTAGATCTCGGTGACGGTGCCGACGGTCGAGCGCGGGTTGCGCGAGGTCGTCTTCTGGTCGATCGAGATCGCGGGGCTGAGCCCGTCGATCGAGTCGACGTCGGGCTTCTCCATCATCTGCAGGAACTGGCGGGCGTACGCCGAGAGCGACTCGACGTAGCGGCGCTGGCCCTCGGCGTAGATCGTGTCGAAGGCAAGGCTCGACTTCCCGGACCCCGAGAGGCCCGTGATGCAGATGAGGGCGTTCCGCGGAAGCCGGACGGTGATGTCCTTGAGGTTGTGCTCCCGGGCGCCGTGAACGATGAGCTCGTCGGCGGCCATTCCTGGGCCATTGTACCGAGCGAACACCTGTTCGTATAGAGCTTATTCGCGATTGTCTGCCAAGCCCCGGGGCCGTCGCCGGCCCCGGGCCGACAGGCGTCAGCCGACGACCTTCACCTGGCCGCGGATCTCGCCGTTCGGGTTCTTTTTCGTATGCACGTTCACGTACGTGGCGCCGTGTTCAATCGCCTTCGCCACCGCGTCGGTGACGTGGGCAGTGCCCGTCTGACCGCTATGGCAAGGACCGCAGAGCGAGACGATCACGGGGCCCGGCTTGCCTGGCGCACCCTTATGAATGTGCGCAGCGAAGCCTGCTCCGCTCAGGTGCGCGTACGTCAGTTTCCACGTCACAGTCCGGATGGAGCCGTTCTCCCGCACCGTGGCGACAAATGCGCCGCCGGCCGTTGCCGGCGCCCCAACGGCCTTGGGCACCTCAGCCCGCAGCGTCAGCTTTGCGGCGACCTTGAACGTCTCCGGCCCTTTCGCGAGCGCAGTTGCAGCGACGACAACCGACAGGAGCCCCGCGGCCAGAAATGCAATTTTCCTCATCGACCCTCCTCGATGACCGGGAGCAGGACGCGCCCGGTCACTGGGTCTTCGGAGAATCGCGCCGAGCGGATTTGCGAGGCTCGGCTGTCACCGGGGACGAAGTCTCGTACAACGCGTTGCACGCGCGTCAATCAGGGAAACTCCTCGCGCATGATTCAGACAGCTCGCAAAGCCGCGGTCGTGACCCTCGTTGCCGGGGGGATCATCGTGCTCGGGCTCGCCCTCTGGAAGCTTCGGCTCGTGCTCGCCCTGCTCTTCTTCGCGCTGATCATCGCCGCGGCGATGCGGCCCGGCATCGAGTGGCTTGCCAAGCACCGGGTACCCCGCGCCGCCGGCCTCGCTCTCCACTACCTCGTCTTCCTCGGCGTTCTGGCGGGCGCGATAGCGTTCGCCGCTCCGCGCGCGCTCGACCAGGTCGATCACGCGCTCAGTCCCTCGGGCAAGGCGGAGATCGCGCGAGCGACGAATCACTCCACCGGCATCAAGCACCAGGTGCTCGTCGCGCTGCAGAAGCGCCTGAAGCACCTGCCGAAGCGAAACGAACTCGTCAAGCCGGCGACCCAGGCAGGCGTGACCGCGTTCGAGGTGATCATCGGCGTCCTGTTCACGTTCGCCGCTGCGGCGTACTGGATCTTCGAGCGCGACAAGGCGATCGACGTCGTCTGTTCGCTCATCGAACGGCCAAAACGCAAGCTCGTGCGAGACACCTGGGACCTGATCGACGCCAAGCTCGGGGCATTCGTGCGCGGACAGGTGCTGCTGATCGGCCTCGTCGGGACCGCGCTGTCGCTTCTCTTCTGGGCGATCGGAGAGCCGTACTGGCTCCTCGTTGGCTCGTTCGCGGGGCTCGTCGAGATCGTGCCCGTGATCGGCCCGCTCGCAGCGGGCGGGCTCGCCGTCGCGGTCGGCTTCACCGCGTCGGTGCACGTTGCTGCGCTCGCTGTTATCTGCGTGCTCGCGGTGCGCCTGCTCGAGGACTACCTCGTGATGCCGCGCATCCTCGGCGACGCAGTCGGCCTTTCGCCCCTCCTCGTCCTCGTCTCGGTCACGGCTGTGGGCATTCTCTTCAGCGGCTGGGCCGTCCTCTTTGCCGTCCCGCTCGCCGCCGTCCTCGTGACGCTGTTCGACGTGGTGTTGCGCGACGTCGATCCCGCCGAGGAGGAGATCCCGACCGTCCTCTTTACTCGAGAATCCGAGACCTGAAACGTTGCAGAGTCGGCTCGAAGATGTTGCGCTTTCGCAACCTTTCGACGGCGGCCCATGGGTACACATGGGGATGACACATAGGTACCCATGCCCACTCGCTTCCACGTCCTCCTCGAAGACCATCAGTACCGCTTCCTGACGGAGGAGTCGGGACGCCTCAGCGTCTCGGTGGCGGAGTTGATCCGGCGGGCAATCGACTCGACGTTCGCGCTCGATCCGAAACGGCGGGTGCCCGGCGTCGAGATCAGCTTCGGTGTCTGGCGGCGCCCTGATGCCGCCGTTGTCGGACGGCGCCCCGGCATTCGGCTGCGGCGGTGATCAGGCCTTGCGCCAGCGGCCGAAAACAAGACCGCCGAGGGTGAAGCCGAGTCCAAATGTGCCGACTGCGAAACCGCTGATCGCGATGCCCTTGCGCCACGCCGAGAGGCGTTGCCAGCGCCCGAGCACCTCGCGCTCCTCGTCGGTCAGCGGCTCCCCGCGACGCTGCTTGCGCAATGCGCCGCCCGCCCGCAGCCCCAGGTACAGGTCGTCGAAGATCTCCGTCGACTGCTCGTCGGCCATTGCAGCCACTGTATAGCCTCTTTCGGCGGTGCCGACTCGCATCCTCCACGTTTCGGATCTCCATTTCGGAGCACGCGACGACCCCGTGCTCGAGCGTGCGCTGACCGGCCTCGTCGACCGCGTGCAGCCCGAGCTCGTGATCGCAAGCGGCGACCTGACGCACCGGGGACGGCGCGAGCAGCATGAGCTCGCCGCGAACTTCCTCCGGCGCTTCGGCGTTCCCGTGCTTGCCGTGCCGGGAAATCACGACATCCCGTACAGCTTCCCCGCGCGGTTCAGCTCGACCTGGAAGGAGTTCGAGCGCGAGTGGCAGACCACCGAGCCCGTCCACTCGAGTGAGGGCGCACATGTAGTCGGAATCAACTCGGTCCGGCCCTGGCGTCACCAGTCAGGCGGTGTGAGCAACGAGCAGCTCGCGCGCGCGACCGAGCGGCTGCGCCAGGGCTCGACGAGCGCACTGCGGATCGTGACGCTCCACCACCAGATGATCGGTGCGCCGTGGAGGTCGAAGAAGAAGCCCGTCGCCCGCCGAAACCACGTCCTCTCGCAGCTCGTCGACTCGGGCGCCGAGCTGATCGTCGGCGGGCACATCCATCAGGGCTCCGTCGCGGAACGGCACGAGTTCGAGGTGATCACCGGCGACGTGCGCGGTGTCGTGATCTCGATTGCCCCGGGCCTCGGCCAGCCACGTCCCCAGCGCCGAGGCGAAGCGCGCGGCTGCGTCGTCTACACCGCGCTCGAGAAAACGCTCCGCGTCGAGACGTACATCTGGCGGGACGACGACTGGGGGCTCACGGCGGTCCGCACCTTCGCGCGGGGACGCGAGCCCCTCGCCGGCGATTCTTGATTCGACTTAGCTCCGCGAGCGACCGCGGGACATCCCGCCGACGACCCCGACGAGCACGACCGCGATCACAACGGCAAGGATGAAGCCGAGAAAGCCGCCGATCAGGAGGCCGGCGATGAGTGTTGCGGCGATGCCAATCGCGAGCGTCAGCCAGAT
>JBAQHS010000184.1:0-3048 GCA_049288455.1 Gaiellaceae bacterium
GATCAGCGGCTCCTCCCAGTCCTCCGCCATCAGGTGCTCCAGGTGCACCGACTGGATCCGGCCCGCGACCGCCTCCTCCAATGGGCCACGGCCGCGTGCGAAGCGCACCATCGCGGCCCAGATGCGCGGCGGGACGGGATCGGCGCTCACGGTCACAGTGCACTCGCCGACCCGCGCACGGATCTGACCGACGTCGACGGTCAGATCGTGCACAGCAGCGATCGCCGCATCCGACGGGCGCTCCGCGCGGCCGACGACCGCCGACACGAACGATCTCGACCAAGGCCCCACTACGCCGCATCCTCCACTGCCTCGACCGACTCCGGCGACAGCGCGACCGCGGCACGAATCGCGCCCAGGTCGAGGTCGCCGAGCCAGTCCTCCGAGCGGCCGGCCATCACCTTCGCGACGAGCTCGCGCTTCGAGTCGAGCAGCTGGTCGATCCGCTCCTCGAGCGTTCCGAGGCAGATCAGGCTGTGCACGAACACCGGCTTCCGCTGACCGAGGCGATGCACCCGGTCGGTTGCCTGCTGTTCGACGGCGGGGTTCCACCAACGATCGAAGTGGAAGACATGGTTCGCGGCCGGCAGGTTCAGGCCGCGGCCACCGGCGCGAATCGAGATCACGAGCAGACTCGGGCCGTCATCCGATGCAAACGACGTCAGCAAATCGTCGCGCTGGCGCGCGTTCAGCCGCCCATGGAAGAAGCCGACACGCCGATCCAACCGCTCTGCGAGATACGGCACCAGGCGGTCGAAGCTCGGGTACTGCGTGAAGACGAGCGCCTTGTCACCGGCGGGCATCGCAGACAGCAGCTCGACGAGCCGCTCCAGCTTCCCCGACCGGCCGTCGAGCGGCGCACCCGTGTGCACGAGCATCTCCGGGTGGTTGCACACCTGCTTCAGGTGGCCGAGCATCGCGAGCACCGCGCCGCGGCGGCCAAAGCGGTCCTCGTGCGCCTCGACCCGCGGCAGCCAGTTGTCGACTGTTGCCTGATAGAGGCTCGCCTGCTCGACCGTCAGCCTGCAGTAGTCCTTCTCGACCGTGATCGGCGGCAGATCGAGCTCCACCTCCGGCGCATCCTTCGCCCGTCGCAGGATGAACGGCTGCACGATCGACCTCAACCGCTCGAGCGCTGCCTCGTCGTTGCCGAGCTGGATCGGGTTCGCAAACGTGCGCGTGAACGCCTCGCGCGAGCCCAGCAAGCCGGGATTGAGGATGTCCATCAGCGCCCACAACTCGCCGAGATGGTTCTCGATCGGCGTCCCCGTCATCGCGACGCGCCGCCGCGCGCGCAGCAGCCGCAGCGAACGCGCGCGCTTCGTCGCCGGGTTCTTCACGTCCTGCGCCTCGTCCATCAACAGCCTGTCCCACGACACCTGTGCGAGCGTCTCGAGGTCGCGCGTGACGATGTCGTACGACGTCACCACCACATCGACGTTCTGCACCGCAGCGAGCAGTGCGTCGTCCGACAACCGGTCGCTGCCGTGGTGCAGATGCACCCGCAGTCCCGGCGCGAACCGCTCCGCCTCCTTCACCCACTGCCGCGCCACGCTCATCGGGCAGACGACGAGCGTCGGCCCGAATGCGTCGCGACCGTACTCCTCACGCTCCGACACGAGCATCGCGATCGCTTGCACCGTCTTCCCCAGGCCCATGTCGTCGGCAAGGATCGCGCCGATCCTGAGGTCGCCGAGCAGCCGCAGCCAGCCGTGGCCGCGCTCCTGGAACGGAAAGAGGTCGAGCGACATCCCGGCGGGGGTCTGGAGCGGCTTGAAGCGCGCGTCACCGTCGAGCAGATCCGTCAGCGACTGGTCGAGCGCAACTTCGCCGAGCTCGAGGCCATAGTCGTCGGTCTCGAGACCTGAGACCGCGCGCACGAGGTCGACGATGCCTGCGCCGCTGCGGCGCCGCTCGAGAAACTTCAACGCGCGATCGACGTCGCTGTGACGCAGCGCGTGCCAGCGGCCCGCGACACGAACGACGGGCGTCTTCGCGGCCGCGAGCGCGTGTAGCTCTTCGTCGGAGAGCTCGACATCGCCGACCGCGACGCGCCAGTCGAACGTCGCGAGCTCGGCTGTGGAGAGCAGCCCGCTCGCGGGGCGATACTCGGTCGTCGCCTTCAGGTTCGCACGCAGCGTGCGCGACGACCGCACCCACGCCGACGGCAGCAGCACCGGCACGCCGAGCGCCTCGAGTGACGGCATCAGCTCGCGCAGGAACGACTCGACCTCGTCGGCGTCGAGCTCGACGGCCCACGGCTCGTCCTCGTCGAACTCGATCCCATGCTCGGCGAACACCGGCGCCAGTTGCTCGAGCTGCGCCGCGAGATCTTCGTAGGGATCGCTCGCGCGCACGAACGCGAACCCATCCTCCCCGCCCTGCCACAGCAGCTCGACCGGCAGGCTGAGTGACGGGTCGTCCTCGGCGTGGAGCCACAGCTCGAGCACGAGATCACCTCCGGCCGAGCGCTCGTCGAGGTGCAGGCCGATTTTCCAGTGGGCCTCCTTGATCTCCCCGAGGCCCTCGTCGACCCAGCGCGAGATTCGGCCCGCGAGCGTCGCGTAGCTGTAGGTCGCGGGCAGCTCCGGGTCGGTCGCCGACAGGCCGCTCAGGAAGGACTCGAGTGCCGGAGAGCGGCCGATGCGCGAGGCGTTCCCCATCTGCACGCCCGCGGTCTGCAGGCGGTCGCGTGCAATCCGGTCGACGAGCTGGGGGTAGAGCCCGTTCGCGGCGGCGACCTTGTCACCGAGGAAGAACTCCGCGCAAACGGCCGGCAGAGCGTGCGCGACCCCGGTCAGCTCGGTCTGCAGGCTGTCGTCGAGCGTGGCGCCCCAGAACGCGAACCAGCTCGAGCCGCCGCGGGCAAGCTGGGGATGCAGCATCCCCTCCGAGACCGTGCGGCCGGCAAGGGTGACGAGCGCAAACGCGCAGCGGGCGCTGTCGCCGAGTGCGAGGTCGCCCGGCGGCATGGCGGCCAGGTCGATCACCTCGGGGATGCCGATCCGGCGCGCGGTGAACGCCGCCCCGGCCGCTTCGAGCTCGAGC
>JBAQHS010000185.1:0-2590 GCA_049288455.1 Gaiellaceae bacterium
TCGTTCTCGAGGTCGACGAACTCCTGCGCGCCGAAGTCGAGCGCCGTCTGCCGGTCGGCAGCGCGTCCGGTGCCGATGACGTAGGCGCCAGCCTCACGTGCGAGCTGCGTCACCATCGACCCGACTGCGCCGGCCGCGCCGTGCGCGAGGACGCTCTGCCCCGCGTGAAGGCGGCCATGCTGGAACAGTCCCTGCCACGCAGTGAGGCCCGAGATCGGCAGGCTCGCGCCCACCGTGAAGTCGACGTCGCCCGGTAAGGGCGCGAGGTTGCGTGCCTCGACGGCCGCGTACTCGGCCAGGGTGCCGTCGCGAGTCCAGTCTGTGAGGCCGAACACTCGCTGTCCCACCGAGAGTCCCGTTGTGCCATAGCCGAGGGCGCTGACCACTCCGGCCAGCTCGTGCCCAGGGATCGACGGTGTTCGGTCACGGTCGAGGCGATCGGTCCAGGTCGAGGGCCACGCCATCTCGGTCGGGACGAATCCCGACGCATGAATCCGAACGACGACATCGTTGATCGCGGCCTGCGGCTCGGGCCGCTCCACCAGCGTCATCCCGGCCGTTCCCGCCGCCTCGTCCGTCACGACGATCGCCTTCATCGTCCACCCCCTGTGTCGAGTTCGCGCCTTCTAGCAGACCGCGACAGCAACGCTACGTGTTGCCGTTTTTGATTGCAGCCCGCCGCCAATCGCCTCCCTCCTTGAACTCGAGGTCGCGATGCTCCGGGTGCGGCATGCCTCGCGTCCATCTTCGGCGCGAGCTCGGGCTTGGCGGACTGCCGGCTTCGTCCTCAGGGGCGGGTTTGAGGACGAGCGTTTCGGCGGGCGCGTTGGCGAGGATCCAGGTGAGGTCTTTCGGTGTGAAGCCGCCGGTGCCGTTGCGAGTCGTGGTCGGGGCGGGCGCGATGACGCGATCGAACTGCTCTACCGCCCAGAGACGGCTGAGCGCGTGCGTCGGGGTGCGTCCCTTTTCGATGCGCGCGTCCACCGGGACGCCGCAGCGGAGGGCGGCGTGCTCGACCGCTTCGAGGAGCGGCATCGCGACCGCGACTTCTTTGGTGAGTGGTGAGTCTTCGGCGTACTCGAGCGGCACGCGCAGGAGGTAGGAAGGTACGAGCACGGCGTCGTCGGCGCGGGCGATCCGGATCGCGGCAGCGAGGACGCTCGGGTCGAGGCTGTCGCCGGTGAAGGGCAACAGGATCCGGCGCGCGGTACGCGGCGTGCGCAGTTGCCGAGGCGGCCGGCTTCGGTAGACGAGCGCGGCCGCGAGCGCGACGACGAGTACGGACAGGATGGCGACGAGGACAATCACGGTTGCGCTGGCCCTGCGCCGTCCTGGCGGTCGGCGCGGTTGGCGACGACGCGGATGTCGATGCCCGGGAGCTCGCGCACCATGCGGGAGAGCAGCGAACCGCCAAAGATCTCACGCCGGCGCGACTCGTCGGGCGTGCCGACGAAGATGTAGGTGGAGCCACGCTCGCCGGCGACGCGGCGGACGGTCGCAACGAGGTCGTCCCCTTCTGCTTCAAGGAAGTGGATGCCGAGCACGCTCGCGAGCCGTCGAAGCGCGGCAATTTGTGTCGACTCTTCGGAGGTGATCTCACGGCCCGCCGGTCGCATCCAGAGCGCGTCGATCTCGCCCCCGAGACGCTGCGCAGAGCGCCAGGCGCGGCGGAGGATCCGCTGTGACTTCGGCTGTGGCTCGATCAGCGCGAGCACGCGTTCAGCGATGGCATGTTGGCTGCGCTCGTCGAGCACGGTGGTCTTGCGCCGCGCCTCGACGTCTTCCGCGACCTCTCTCAATGCAAGCTCGCGCAGCGAGCTGAGGTTGTCGAGCCGGAAGAAGTTGATCAGCGCGACGTCGACGCGTTCTTGCGGGTAGACCTTGCCGGCTTCGAGACGGTGCTGGAGCGCTTCGGGTGTGAGGTCGACGAGGACGACTTCGTCGGCGTCGTCGAGGACGTGGTCAGGGAAGGTCTCGCGTACCCGGACGTCGGTCAGCTCGAAGATCGTGTCGTTGAGGCTCTCGAGGTGTTGGATGTTGACGGTCGAGATGACGTCGATGCCTGCGGCGAGGATGTCGTCGATGTCCTGGTAGCGCTTCTCGTTGCGCATCCCGTTGGCGTTGGTGTGCGCGAGTTCGTCAATGAGCGCGAGTTCCGGCTTGCGCGCGATCACGGCTTCGGCGTCCATCTCCTCGAGTTGCAGGTGGCCGTGCTCGCTCCGGAGCCGCGGCACCTGGTCGAGCCCGACGGCGAGTGCTGCTGTCTCGGGCCGGTCGTGCGGCTCGAGGTAGCCGATCACGACGTCGCGGCCCTCGCTTTGCGCCTGCGCGCCCTCCTGAAGCATGCGATAGGTCTTGCCGACCCCCGGCGCCATCCCCAGCAGGATCCGGTAGTGGCCTCGCACTCATGCTCCAAGCACGTTGTGCACGATCAGGTCGATCAGCTTGATCGCGACGAACGGGAGGATCATGCCGCCAAGGCCGTAGATGAGCAGGTTGCGGCGCAGCAGCGCTGTGGCACCGATCGCGCGGTACTTGACGCCTTTGAGCGCGAGCGGGACGAGCGCAGGGATGATCAGCGCGTTGAAGA
>JBAQHS010000186.1:0-1876 GCA_049288455.1 Gaiellaceae bacterium
AGAGCCTGCGTGTTGTGCGTTGCGGCGAGCGTCTCGCCGACGAGCGCGACTGCGTCGCGCACCGTGTTCGGCGGCGGCTTGGAACGCCGCTTCAACTCGCGGCTCTCGAACACGCGGTACGAGAGCAGGCCGGCGGCCAGGGCGCCGAGAAACGGCCAGAACCGCCGCCACGGGATCTTCGGGTCGGCGCGGTAGGCGTAGAGCTCGCCGGCGCCTTGGCTCGGCGCGGTCAGCGACAGCCGGTCGTTCACGGTGCCGTCGAGCAGCGCGGAGAGCGACGCATCGCCTACCGGCGGTGACGAGGCGGCAATCGCGCCGGCGGATATGTAGACGAGATGGGTCTGCGGCGAGTGCTTGCGCGCCGCGGTGAGAAGCGCCGCGTCGGGCGGTGTCGCCACGACGACCCGGCCCACGTACCGGCCCCGGCTGTACACCGCAAGCGTTGCAGCCGGTCCCGCGAGCGCCGCGCGGCCGACCGCCTGTCCATTCGCGAGCGTGAAGCCGACACCCGGATGCGTCCGAGCGAGCGTGGCGAGCGGCGCCTCGTGGTGACCGACGAGCGCTGCCTGCACATCGGCGCGGGCGGCGAGCCGCGACGCCTCGTGCGACGCGGTGCGCTCCTTCGCAGCGACCAGGTCACGTGCGGCAAAGAGGGTGTTGCGGACGTCGGTCGTGCGGCTCGACCGCATGCTGCCGAGAATCGTCGAGGAGACCGCCCAGCACGCCGCGCCGAACGAGAGGCCGATCAGCAGCGACGCGGCAACCACAGACGCCCCGGAGGCACCGAGCGCCGCAAAATCTCCCCGCAAACCGACTCGCTGCCGCAACCAGACGAATGTAGCGCCGTTCGGCAAAGGAACAACGTCCCATCCCCCGAATGGGGGATGCGTGGCGACGACAGCAGAAGTGGTCGGAGCACCGAACGAGGAGCTTCCGATCGACGAGAGCAGACACCTGGTCGCGATGAGAACGGGCGTGCTCGGCTATCCAGACGCCCATGCGATCGGGGTCGCGCAGTGCTCGCTGCGCATCGCGGCCCAGCTGAAGCTCGGCGACGGGGCGAGGCGGGCCGTCGTCCACGGGGCGCTCCTCCACGACGTCGGCAAGCTCCGCATCAGCAAGCGCATCCTTGGAAAGCCCGGCCCGCTCACCCGCCGTGAGCGCCTCCGGATCAGAGAGCACCCGCTCGAGGGCCAGCGGATCGTCGGCCGCGAGGTCGAGCTTCCCGTCGCCGAGGTGGTGACGGGGCATCACGAGCGCTGGGACGGCGGTGGCTATCCACGCGGTCTCTGCGGCGAGGAGATCCCGCTCGCGGCGCGGGTCGTTGCGGTGGCCGATGCCTACCTTGCGATGTGCGAGGACCGGCCTTATCGCCGGCGGCTCAGCGAGAGCGACGCGCTCCGGGAGCTCCAGGACTGCGCAGGCACCCAGTTCGACCCGGCCTGCGTCGACGCGCTCGTCGCCGTCGTCTCAGCCCCGGCCTGAGCGCTCACCGCCCACGCACTTCGGAACTCGGCAACCTGGTTTGACCCCGAACCAGGAAGCCCTCTCAGAATGAGCGTTGTGTCGAACGTCATTTTGAGAGCACTTCCAGGTTGCGCGCGGGCGCCTACGCTGTCGGGTTCCGAGCACTATCCGGTGGTGGGGACGATCTTGATCGAGGCGATAGCCGCGGTCGCGGGCGACGAGTGGGACGACCGCTTCGCGGCCGCCTGGGGCGATGCTCGCCGGCGCGCGGGAAACGCATCGCATCGCCGCCTGAACCGACCGTCACAATTTGACGCGCCGCCGACGCGTGGCGACGATGGGCCGAATGAGACGCGCGCTCGTTCCGCCCACGGCGAGAACCCTTGGCGCGATCCATCGCGTGCTCTAC
>JBAQHS010000187.1:0-7754 GCA_049288455.1 Gaiellaceae bacterium
TTCGTCGCGCGCGGGATGAAGATCGCGCTGCAGGCCGACGACGGTTTCTCGAAGCTCCTCGCTGCCGGACTGACGTTCGGCTTCGCCTTCCAGACGTTCATCATCGTCGGCGGCGTGTTGCGGATCATCCCGCTGACCGGCATCACGCTCCCGTTCGTCTCGTACGGCGGGTCGTCGGTGGTGGCGAACTTCGTGCTGCTCGCCGGGCTGCTCCTCGTCTCGGATCGGGCGAACGCGTGAACCGGCAGATCTCCCGCGTCGCGCTGCTCTCCCTCCTGCTTCTGTCGGCGCTGATCGTGGCGACGACCTACTGGCAGGTGTGGGCCTCGGCCGGCCTCGCAGCACGCCAGGACAACGCGATCCAGCGCGTCGCGCAGTTCCGGATCAAGCGCGGGTGGATCTACGCTTCCGACGGCAAGACGGTGCTCGCGAAGAACGTCGCGAAGAAGACGGGTGGCCAGACGCTGTACTTCCGCACCTACCCCACGCACGGCTTCGCTGCGCAGACGCTCGGCTACTCGACGCAGGGCCGGTCGCGTGCCGGCATCGAGCGGCAGGAGAACGCGTACCTGACCGCGTCGAACGCGAACCTGGGAACGATCTGGGACAAGTTCGGCGAGCGACTGAAGGGCACGACGATCAAGGGCAACAACCTGATTCTCAACTTGCGGGTCAATGCGCAGCGCATCGCCGAATCGGCGCTGCGGGGCAAGTGTGGCGCGGCATTCGTCATGAACCCGAAGACGGGGGCCGTCTACGTGAGCGCGTCGTCACCGTCGTACGACCCGAACAAGATCGAATCGCCGAACGGGTACGCGTCGATCATCCACTCGCCGGCGGCGTGCCCTGGCTCGAGCTCGCCGCTTCTGAACCGCGCGACGTCAGGTCTCTATTCGCCCGGGTCGACGTTCAAGACAGTGACGGCAGCAGCTGCGCTCGACAACGGCGTCTACAACGTGAACTCGCGCTTCGACGACCCCGGCTACTGCACGGAATACGGCCAGCGTGTCTCCAATGCGCTGAACCCCGACCAGACCGCGGAGAGCTACGGCAACGTCAGCTTCCTCGAGGCCTACCAGCATTCGATCAACGCCGTGTTCTGCAACATCGGCAAGGCAGTCGGGGCGCGGCGCATCCTCGACGAGGCGAAGAATTTCGGCTTCTACTCGCAGCCGCCGCTCGAGCTGCCGTCGAGCGAGGTCGCGCCGAGCGGGCTCTACCACTTCGGCAAGAAGAAGGCGACGCTCTACGACAACCCGGGCATCGTCGACCCGGGCCGCCTTGCCTTCGGCCAGGAGCACCTGCTCGCGACGCCGATGCAGATGGCGCTCGTGGCGGCCGCCGTCGCGAACGGCGGCACGATCATGCAGCCACATCTCCTGAAAGAGGTGCGCAGCCCGTCGGGCGGCCTCGTCACGCGGGTTCACCCACAGGTCTGGAAGCACGCGATGAAACCGGCGACCGCGGCGATCCTCAACCAGTTCATGCAGTCGGTCGTGACCGGTGGCACCGGCCGCGCCGCGGCGATTCCCGGCATCAAGGTCGCCGGCAAGACGGGAACCGCCGAAACGAGCGAAAGCCACGTCTACACCGCCTGGTTCATCTTCTTCGCACCCGCCGACAATCCCCAGGTCGCGGGCGCAGTCGTGCTCGAGCACCAGGTGAACGGGTTCGGGGGCTCGGTTTCCGCCCCGATCGCGAGGCAGCTGATGCAGGCGATCCTCCCTGCGGCGTCGAAGGGTTAAAGCCGGACCCGTATGACCACGTCAGACACACTGATCGACCGTATCTTCGACCGGCGCTACGTGATCAAGCGCAAGCTCGGCTCGGGCGGGATGGCCGACGTCTACCTGGCAGAAGACCAGGAGCTCGGGCGCCGTGTGGCGCTGAAGCTGCTCGATGAGCGCCACGCCTCCGACGAGCAGTTCGTCGAGCGCTTCCGGCGTGAGGCGCAGAGCGCAGCCGGGTTGAACCACCCGAACATCGTCTCGATCTTCGACCGCGGTCGTGCCGAAGGCACGTACTACATCGCGATGGAATACCTGGACGGCCGCACGCTGAAGGAGCTGCTCGTCCGGAACGGGCCGACGCCGGTCCCGATCGCGATCGACTACGCGCGGCAGATCCTCGGGGCGCTGTCGTTCGCACACCGCAACGGAATCATCCACCGCGACATCAAGCCACACAACATCATCGTCGGCCCCGACGGCCGCCTGAAGGTGACGGACTTCGGCATCGCGCGGTCGGGCACCTCGCAGATGACCGAGGCCGGCTCGATCGTCGGCACCGCGCAGTACCTCTCGCCGGAGCAGGCGCGCGGCGCACCCGTGGATCCGCGCTCGGATCTCTATTCGCTCGGGATCGTGCTCTACGAGATGCTCACGGGCAAGGTCCCGTTCACGGGCGACACGCCGGTCGAGATCGCGATGAAGCATCTGTCGCAGGTGCCCGAGCCGCCGTCGAAGCTGCGCTCCGAAGTGCCGCACGACCTCGACGCAGTCGTCATGCGCGCGCTCGCCAAGGATCCCGAACAACGCTACGCGTCGGCCGAGGAGATGGACGCCGACCTCGCACGCGTCGCGCGCGGAGTCGCGGTGTCGCGCGAGACCGAGGACGCGATGACGCAGGTGCTCTCGGGCGTCGGCATCCCCGCCGCGCAGACGATGGTCACCCGCCCACGCGCGGTCGCAGCGCCACCGGCGCCACCGGCCTACCGCTCGCCGACACCGTACTACGACTACGACGAGCCGCCGCGCGGCCGGTCGATCTGGCCGTGGCTGCTCGCGCTCGGCCTGATCATCGCCGGTGCGGTCGGCGGCTGGTTCCTGTACACGAAGATCCAGGACCAGCTGGACACGAACCGGCCCGTCGCCGTGCCCGACGTGACGCTGCTGCAGAAAGACCTCGCCCGGCTGAAGATCGAGCAGGCGGGCCTGTCACCGAGGTTTGTGAAGAAAGCCGATGACACTGTCCCGCGCGGCCAGATCTCGGCGCAGGACCCGGGCGGCGGCGCGAAGATCGGCAAGGGCTCGACGGTGACGCTGACCGTCTCCACCGGCCTGCCACGCGTGCACGTGCCCGACGTGCGCGGGCAGAGCGTCACCGATGCGGTGACCGCCCTCGCGAGGCTCGGGCTGAACCCACGAATCACCCGCGTCTTCTCGGGCGAACAGCCCGACACCGTCACCGGCCAGAACCCCGCGCCGGGCGATCTCGTCGTGAAGGGCAGTAACGTGCGCATCAACGTCTCGCGCGGCGCAAAGCCGATCGCAGTTCCCGACGTGACGGGCCAGCCGTACGCGAACGCCGAGTCCGCGCTGCGTGGGCAGGGCTTCGTCGTCTCGCGCGTGGACGTGCAGTCCGACAGCGCCGCAAAGGGCGTCGTCGTGGCCGAAGACCCGCAGCCGGGAACCCAGATCTCGAAGGGCTCGAAGGTGACGCTGCAGGTCTCGAAGGGCCCGGCCTCGACCACGGTGCCGGACGTGACGGGCCAGAACCAGGCGAACGCCGAAGCACTCCTGACGGGGGCAGGGCTGACTCCGGCCGTCATCCTGCAGCCCGTCACCGACCCGTCGATGGACGGGATCGTGCTCAGCCAGGATCCGGTCGGCGGCTCGGACGCGACGCCGAACGAGGTGATCTCGATCACCGTCGGCCAATTGCAGAACGGCACGCCCGGCGGCGACGGCGGCGGGGCGACGACCACGACCACCACGACGACCCCGTGAGCCGGCGGATCGCCGTCATCCTCGGCGGCCGGTCGAGCGAGCACGCGATCTCGCTGGCGTCGGCAGCAAGCGTGATCGACGCGCTCGAGGCATCCGGCAACGAGGTGGTGACGGTTGCGATCGATCGCTCGGGCGGGTGGCAGCTCGAAGGTCCCCGCCAACTCGAAGGCCGCCGCCAGCTCGAGACTCATGAACCAGGTTCCGAGCTCGACCGTCTCCCCGGCAAGGACGTCGCGTCGACGCTCGCCGATGTCGAGGTCGTCTTCCCGGTGCTGCACGGGCCGTTCGGCGAAGACGGCACCGTGCAAGGCCTGCTCGAGCTCGCAGGAGTCCCCTATGTCGGGGCGGGCGTGCTGGCCTCCGCGCTCTGCATGGACAAGGACATCTTCAAGGCCGTGCTGCGCGACCACGGCGTCCCGGTAACCGCGAACATCACGCTGCGGATCGGCGACACTCCGCGCAACCCCTTCGGCTGGCCGTGCTTCGTGAAGCCGGCCCGGCTCGGCTCGAGCGTCGGGATCACGAAGGCGCACGACGAGGCCGAGCTAAACGCAGGCGTCGCGCTTGCGTTCCAGCACGACGAGAAGGTGCTGGTCGAGCAGTTCGTGTCGGGCGTCGAGGTCGAGGTCGGCGTCCTCGGCAACCTGCGACCGACGGCCTCGCTTCCCGGCGAGATCGTCGTGACCACGAACGAGTGGTACGACTACGAGGCGAAGTACGACGAAGGCGAGATGGATCTCGTCGTCCCTGCGCGACTCACCGACGAGCAGATCGCCCGCGCGCAGGAGCTCGCGGTGCGCGCGTTCGTCGCGACCGACTGCGAGGGGATGGCGCGCGTCGACCTGTTCGCCCGCGACGACGGGGAGGTGCTCGTGAACGAGCTGAACACGATTCCCGGTTTCACGTCGACGAGCGTCTACGCGCGGCTCTTCGAGGCGTCGGGCATTTCGTACCCCGATCTGCTCGAGCGTCTCGCCGAGCTGGCGGTGGAGCGCTTCGAGCGGCGGTCGCAGCTCCGCTTTTGAACTGGCTCCGCCTGCTCGTCCTGCGCGACCCGGACGTCGGGCCGCATGCTGCCGACTTCGACGCGCTGCTCGCGCGAACGCCCACCGGCGGGACGATCGAGTACGACCTGCCCCAGCCGAAGTGGTGGTTGCTCCACCACCTCGTTCGCTCGGGCTACGTGCTGCACGGCTCCAACGAGCAGGGGATCGTGGAGTTCGAGACGCGCCCGAACTTCGATGCGCACAACGCACGCCATCTCGACGCCGTCTTCGCCACCGACGACGCAATCTGGCCGCTCTACTTCGCGGTCGTCAATCGGCCATTCGCCCAGAGCTACATCAACTGGTGCGAGCACGTGCGCGGCGCCTCCCGCTACCTCTTCTCGATCGGTTCAAGGCCCTCCGACCCGCGTTCGTGGACCGACGGGACGATCTACGTGCTTCCGCGCGACACGTTCACACCGACACCCGAGACCCGCGAGCTGACGAGCCTCGTCCCGGTCGCCCCGCGAGCGCGACTGCACGTGACGCCGGACGACTTCCCGTTCCGCCGACAGACCCGAGGTCACCGTCGCGGCGACTCGGTACGGCGCGTCGTCGTTCGCAACGTGCTCAGGTTGCCTTCACTTCGTTGATGCGTGCGACGAGGCGGGGCGGCAGGGTCGTGATCCAGATCAGGTAGTAGCGGTGCTTGCCGCCGCTCAGGGCGAACGTGGTGTCGCTCGCCACCTGCTGCGGCGCGCTCAGATAGTCCGGGAAAGGCCCGCCCGCGGCGTCGCCGCCGCGGATGACGGCGGTGAATCCCGGTGTCTGCGTCGCGATGCCGAGCTGCTGCAGCCGCACCGGCTTGCCGGCATCGAGCACGAGCCCGACGCCCTTCTTCCCGATCGCGGCGAAGGTCGAATGGTAGGTCTCCGTCTCCCAGTACGTGCTCGCGATCCCGTCCGTTGCGCGCGGCGCTTCGTTGTTGTGCTCCTGGCCGACCGGGCTCCCGTACGGGTCGTAGGCCGTCACGCCACGAAGGCTCGCTGCTGCGCCGGTCCCGCCGCCTCCGCCGCCGCCTCCGCCCGAGGTCGCCCAGTTCGGCGCGCCGTGCACGACGTGGTAGGCGACGATCGCGCCAGTCGCGATCAGCGCCAGCAGCACGAGGATGAGCGGCCACGGCGACAGGCCTCGCCGCCGTGCGCGAGGTGCATTGCGCGACCGCACCGCCGGAGCGACGACCTGCGTTCCTTGCTCCTCGGCGAGACACGCTTCGAGCTCATGGCAGAACTCGGCCATCGTCTGGAAGCGCGCTTGTGGGTCCTTCGCCATCGCGCGATGGACGGCGGCCTCAACGCGCGGCGGCACGTCCGGCCGCTTGTCGCGGATCGACGGCGGCTCTTCGTTGATGTGGCGCATCGCGACCGCGACGAAGTTCTCGCCGGGGAACGGCACCTCGTTCAGGAGCATCTCGTAGAGCACGACCCCGAGCGAGTAGACGTCTGTGTGCTCGTCGACGCGCTGCCCCTGCGCCTGCTCGGGCGCGATGTAGTCGGAGGTGCCGAGCACGGTGCCCGTCTGCGTCATTCCGTGCTTCACGTCGAGGGAGCGGGCGATGCCGAAGTCGGTCACCTTCGCGTGACCGTCGCCGTTCATCAGCACGTTCTGCGGCTTCACGTCGCGATGGATGAGCCCCTGCTGGTGCGCGAACGAGAGACCGCGCGCGATCTGCATCGCAAGCTCGAGCGCCGTCGTCACGGGTGCCGGGCCGCGGCGTTCGATCAACCGCTTCAGGTTCTCGCCCTCGATGTACTCGAAGACGATGAACTGGCGGCCTTCGTGCTCGCCACGGTCGATCACGGTGACGATGTTCGGATGCGAGAGCGTCGCGACCGACCGCGCCTCGCGCCGGAAGCGCTCGACGTACTCCTCGTCACCCGTGTACTGGTGGTGCAGGACCTTCAGCGCAACAGTGCGCTCGAGCAGCCGGTCGTGCGCACGGTAGACGCTCGACATGCCACCGGTGCCGACGAGCTCCTCGAGCTCGTAGCGGTCCGAAAAGGTTTCGCCCACCATCGAGCTGAGGGTACCCCGAACCGTTCGGGGCTAAAGAGCTTGGTTTCATGATGACGCTCGTCGCAGGGGTGCGATCGGCGAGTGGGAGGCAAGGACGCAGGGAGCGTCGACAGCGGTGTTCTATCGATGCGACCGAGGACGCAGCATCGCGCCGCCGAGCGCGGCCCTGCGACACAGCCTTCATCGTGAAACGAGCTCTACAGCGTCGCGGCCAGGGCGTCTTCCCAGACCTGGAGCGCCTCGTCGAGCTCCGCATCCGAGATGACGAGCGGCACGAGCACTCGGATGCAGTTCCCGTGGACACCTGACTTCAGCAGCAGCAGGCCCCGATTGAGTGCTTCGCTGACGACGCTCGATGCAACCGCGGTCGCGGGCTCCTTCGTGCCGCCGTCCTCGACGAGCTCGAGCGCGAGCATGCCGCCGAGGCCGCGCACGTCACCAATCTGGGGGAACCGGCCCTGCCAGGCCTCCATGCGCGCCCTGATCGTCTCGCCGAGTGCGGCCGAGCGGTCGACCAGCCCCTCGTCCTCGATCACGTCGAGCACGGCGAGCGCCGCAGCCTGCGCGACCGGGTTGCCGACGTAGGTGCCGCCGACGCCGCCCTCGGCGGGCGCATCCATGATCGCGGCCTTGCCGAGCACGCCGGAGAGCGGCAAGCCCATTGCAATCGACTTCGCGACCGTGATCAGATCCGGCTCGACGCCGAAGTGCTCGATCGCGAAGAAGCGGCCGGTGCGCGCGAACCCAGACTGGACCTCGTCGGAGACGAGCACGATGCCGTGCTCGTCGCAGATCTCGCGCAGCCCCTGGACGAACTCTTGCGAAGCGGGAATGAACCCACCCTCGCCCTGCACGGGCTCGAACACGATCGCAGCGACATCTTCGGCCGCGACGACGGTGAGGAACGCACGACGGAGCGCGGCGAGTGCCTCGGCCGCCGAAGGCCCGCGGTAGGGGTTCGGGA
>JBAQHS010000188.1:0-6691 GCA_049288455.1 Gaiellaceae bacterium
GGCAACCGGAAACGATGCGGCAGGTATCGCACGCGCCCAAGAGCACAGCTGGCAGCGCGCGTACAGGCACGTCTTCCCGGTCGAGGAGCTCGATCGCGGTGGCTTCATCCGGCCCGAGCTCTGGCGCGAGCGCCTCGAGCATCCCCCGCCGGGCTGGCTGACCCTCGTTGCCGACGAGCAGGGCGAGGTGGTCGGGTTCGTCTCCGTCGGCCCGAGTCGCGACGAGCGCGGCATCGGTGAGCTGTACGCGATCTACGTCCACCCCGACTGGTGGGGCACCGGCGCCGGCCGCGCGCTAATCGAGCGCGGCGAGACCGAGTTGCGATCGCATTACGCAGAAGCGGTGCTCTGGGTGCTCGAGGACAACCCGCGTGCGCGCAGCTTCTACGAGGCGGCACGCTGGTCGCCGGACGGCGCCGTGAAGTCTGACGAGCGGTGGGGCGTCCGCGCGCCCGAGGTGCGCTACCGAAAGAGCTTCGCATGAACGTCCGCCGAGCGACTCGTGCTGATGTGCCTGAACTGGCGCGCGTGCACACGGAGTCCGCGCGGGCGGCGTACGCCGGCATCGCGCCGCTCGAGGAGGATGGCCTCGCTCGCAGGACCGCGAACTGGCTGAGTGTCTTCGACGATGCGGTCGGCTCGCCGCACGTGGCCGAGGTGGACGGCCATGTGATTGGGATCCTCAACTTCGGACCTGCTCGAGAGCAGGTCGAGGTGGGAGAGCTGTATGTGCTCTACGTGCTGCCCTATTACTGGGGAAGCGGCGCTGCTCAGTTGCTCATCGACACCGCGCACCGCGGGCTCTCGCACGCTCACCGCGAAGCCGTGTTGTCGGTGCTTGCCGACAATCCTCGCGCACGCCGGTTCTACGAGCGGAACCGCTGGCAGCTCGACGAGGTCCGCGTCGAACCGCATTTCGGCGGCGTGCCGACGGAGATCGCTCGGTACCGGAAGGCTCTGAGCGCCGCCGGCGCGGACAGAAATGCATCAAACCTGGTTTAACCCCGAACCAGGTTGAACCCCCGCACCGCCCAGCAACCAGGTTCGCTCTTTGAACCTGGTTCGATGAGTCTCGCACCGCCACGCCCTCCGAGAAACTCATCAAACCTGGTTTAACCCCGAACCAGGTTGAACCCCCCGCACCGCCCAGCAACCAGGTTCGCTTTTTGAACCTGGTTCGATGAGTTTCGCACCGACGCGGCCTCCGAGAAAACGCAGCGGCCTTCGTCAGGGAATGCGATCGAGCAGCACTCTGTCCCGGTCGTAGGTCAGGAGCCGGCGAGCCTCCTCGAGCGACAACCAGCGGACCTCGTCGATCTCGTTCTGCCCGCGCGCTTCGCCGTCGCACATCATGCGGAAGTACCGGACCTCCTTGGGCTGGTCCTCGACGAGGTAGTGCGTCCTGCCGACCTCGTCGCCGAGCGTGCACACGAGCGTCGTCTCCTCCTCGACCTCGCGCAGCGCAGCTTGCTCCCAGGACTCACCCGCTTCGAGCTTCCCCTTCGGGAACGACCAGTCGCCGTGCGCGGGACGGTGGACGAGCAACACGCGGCCGTCGCGCACGATCACGCCGCCGGCGGCGCGCACCATTAGACCTCGATCAGGAGCGCGTCGCCCTGGCCGCCGCCGCTGCAGATCGCCGCGAGGCCGAGCCCACCGCCCGAGCGCCGGAGCTCGTGCACCATCGTGCCGACGATGCGGCCGCCGGAGGCGCCGATGGGATGGCCGAGCGCGACTGCGCCGCCGTTCACGTTCACCTGATCCTCGTCGGCGCCGAGCAGCTTCGTCGAGTGCGACGCGACGGACGAGAAGGCCTCGTTGATCTCGACGCGGCTGACATCGCCGATCGTCTTGCCTGCGCGCTCGAGCGCCATCGCGCCCGCATTCGCCGGCGTTCGGGCGAGGTATGCGAAGTCGTCGGCGACGTAGCCCTGGGCGAGGATCGTCGCGAGCGGCTCGAGGCCGCGCTTGGCCGCCCACTCCTCGGAGCACACGATCACGCAACTCGCACCGTCGTTCACGCCGGGTGCATTGCCGGCGGTGGTCGATCCATCGGGGTCGAACACCGGCTTCAGCGACGCGAGCTTCTCGACGGTCGTGTCGCGCCGGATCCCTTCATCGGCCGTGACGTCGCCGACCGGAACGATCTCGTCGTCGAAGCGGCCCGCATCTTGCGCCGCGCCCGCGCGCTCGTGCGAGCGAGCGGCCCACGCGTCCTGCTGCTCGCGGCTGATGCCGAGCTCACGCGCGACGCTCGAGTTCTGCAAGACCATGTGCAGCCCGTCGAAGGTGGAGGTGAGACCGTCATAGACCATCGAGTCGATGATCTCGCCGTGACCCAGGCGGTACCCGAATCGCGCCTTCTTCAAGAGGTACGGCGCGTTCGACATCGATTCCATCCCGCCGGTCACGACCACGTCGACATCGCCTGCACGGATCATCGAATCGGCGATCTCGATCGCGCGGATCGAGGATGCGCAGACCTTGTTGATCGTGTCCGCCGGCAGCTCCTTCGGCAACCCCGCGCCGATCGCTGCCTGCCGCGCGGGTGCCTGACCGGCCCCGGCCTGCAGTACCTGACCCATGATGGCGTACTGCGGCTCGTTCGCTTCGACCCCGATCCGCTCGAGCGCAGCCTTGATCACGAGAGCGCCGAGCTCGGTCGCTTGGTAGCCGGCGAGACCGCCGCCGAGCTTGCCGAACGGCGTGCGAACGGCGCTGACGATGACAGTGCGGCCAGCCATCAGCGTAGGAACGACTGGTCGGGAGAGAGCCGCTTCGCGAACGCAACGATCAGCGAGACGATCGCCTCGACGTCGGCGAGGTCGCAAATCTCGGTCGGGCTGTGCAGGTAGCGCGTTGGGATCGAGAGCAGCCCGGTGGGGATCCCCGAGCGTGTCAGATGAATCTCGTCGGCGTCCGTCGACGTCGTTCGCGCATATACCTCGTAGGCGTGATTGATCCCTTCGGACTCGGCAGCCTCGCCGAGAAAGTCGGAGACGAGCTTGTTCAGCGTGGGGCCGCGCGCGATCATCGCGCCCATGCCGAGCTCGATCTTTCCGGCGCGCCGCGGATCGCCGCCCGGATAGTCGGTCGCGGGAGTCACGTCGATCGCGATCGCGACCTGTGGGTCGAGCCCGTATGCCGCAGCGCGCGCGCCGTAGAGCCCGATCTCCTCCTGCACCGCTGCGACCGCGACCACATCGACTTTCGCCTCGCCTGCGGCGGCGATTCGCCGCGCGGCCTCGAGTGCGATGTACGCGCCGAGACGGTTGTCGAGCGCGCGTGAGAGCAGGCGGCCGTTCGGCAGCTCGATGGGAGGGCCGTTCCAGACGCCCGCGTCACCGACGCGCACCAGTTCCTCGGCCTCCGCGCGACTCGCGGCGCCGATGTCGAGATGCAGGTCGGCGAGCTCGGGACGCGGCCGGTCGCGAATCTGCTCGGGTTGGAGCCGCTTCCGCGCGACGGCGGCGGTGACGGGACCATTCCGCGTGAGCAACTCGAATCGCTGGCCCATCAGCATCTCGGCTGCGATGCCGCCGATCGTCGTGAACGACAGCAGGCCGCTCTCCTCGATGTTCGTGACAGCGATCCCGATCTCGTCGATGTGCCCGACGAGCGCGAGTGTCGGTGCCCCCTCCCCGCTGCGCACGCGCGCGAACGAGGTACCGAGTGTGTCTGAAGTCACCTCCGCGAACGCCGACGCCGCCTCACGCCAGACGCGAGCGGGCTCCTCCTCGTGACCCGACGGACCCGGAGCGGTCAGGAGTGCTGTCAGGAGGTCGGGGGCGGCCACGGCTTGCGAATTGAAGCAGGCTCGCCTACCCTGCGAGCGAATGAGCCTCGCCGCCCCGATCTGCTGGACCTGGCGCCATGAGCGGGGCGGGAGCGTGCGCTGAGCCCTGGCGCACGACAACCCGAACCGCTCGACCCGCGACCCGATGAGGGTCGTTTTCATTTTCCGACCCACTCGTTCGACCCCTTGATGCCACCTTCCGTTCTCACCACCGACCTCCACACGCCGCTTGGCGCCTACCTTCGCCTGCGCGAATCCGGACGCGCCTCGTTCCTCCTCGAGTCGGTCGACCAGGGCCGCCTCGGCCGGCACTCGTTCGTCGGCTGCGGCGACCGCATCGTGTCCTTCGAGGAAGCGGAATCGCTCGACGAGCCGGTCGTCGGCTACCTCGGCTACGACCACATCGCTCGGCTCGAGCCGACGGTGCCGCTGCCGGACGCCGGCCCTGGCGTGCCGGAAAGCCGCTTCATCGTTGCCGACGTCTTCCTTCGCTTCGATCACGTCGCCGGGACGGCTGAAGTCATCCGCGGCGACGCCGAGGTGATCGCCGCGCTCCTCGCGCGGCCTGTCGACCTACCGACCGACGCCCCGGTCCCGGGTGGCCCATGGAGCCGCTTCCCTGACCGGGCCAAGCACGAGCGCCGAGTCGGTCGGGTGCAGGAGCACATCCGGCGCGGCGACGCATTCCAGGTCGTGCTCTCACAGCGGGCCGAGCGGGCGACCGGCGCGTCGCCGCTCGCCGTGTACCGCGCGCTCCGCCGCGTCAATCCCTCGCCGTACCTCTTCCTGCTCGAGCTCGGCGAGCTCGCACTCGTGGGGTCATCGCCCGAGACGCACGTGAAGGTCGAGGGCTCACGGGCAAGCCTGAACCCGATCGCGGGCACGACGGAGCGTGGAGACGGCGACGCCGAGCGGCTCCTCGCCTCCGGCAAGGACCGGGCAGAGCATGTGATGCTCGTCGACCTCGGCCGCAACGACCTGTCTCGCGTCTGCAAGCCTGGGACCGTGCACGTCGAGCGGTTCCTGGAGCCCGAGCGCTTCTCGCATGTCACGCACCTCGTCTCCGAGGTGGCGGGCGAGCTCGCAGACGGCGTCACGCCCTTCGACGTGTTGCGCGCGACCTTTCCCGCCGGCACCGTCTCGGGCGCGCCGAAGATACGCGCGATGCAGATCATCTCCGACCTCGAGGGGTACCGGCGCGGCACCTACGCCGGCGTCGTCGGCTACTACCTGCCGGGCGTCGGGCTCGACACGTGCATTGCGATCAGGACCGTGCGCCTGCAGGACGGGGTTGCGTACCTGCAGGCAGGTGGCGGCGTTGTCGCCGACTCCGACCCCGGCGACGAGCACCAGGAGTGCCTGAACAAGCTCGCGGCGCTCGAGACCGCACTGGAACTGGCCGAGGGAGGCGCATGATTCTTCTGATCGACAACTATGACTCGTTCACCTACAACCTCGCCCATCTCTTCCAGGAGCTCGGTGCCGATGTTGCCGTCCGACGCAACGACGAGATTTCCCCTGACGAGGCGGAGATCCTCTCCCCCTCCCACCTCGTCGTTTCACCGGGACCCGGACGCCCCGAGGAGGCAGGCGTGACGCTGGAAATCCTGCGGCGACTGTCCGTCCGGGTCCCGATTTTCGGTGTCTGCCTCGGCCACCAGGCGATCGTCCAGCACTTCGGCGGCGAAGTCGGCCAGGCCCGCGAGCTCGTACACGGCAAGGCAACCGCGGTCCGCCACGACGGCCGCGGCATCTTCTCGGGGCTGCCGGAGGAGTTCCCGGCGGGCCGGTATCACTCGCTCGCCGCGACGTCAGTGCCTGACTGCTTCGAAGTCTCGGCCACCGCACCCGACGGGGAGGTGATGGCCGTCCGTCATCGCGAGCTGCCGATCGACGGCGTGCAGTTCCATCCCGAGTCGGTCCTCACGCCGCAGGGCCGCGACATCGCGAAGAATTTCCTCCAGAGATGATCCAGTCCGCTCTCGCACAGCTCCTCGACGGCCGCGACCTGACGCGTGATGAAGCTCGCAGCGTCATGGACACGATCATGTCGGGGGAGGCCACGCCGGCACAGATCGGCGGGTTCCTCGTTGCCCTGCGACTGAAGGGAGAGACCGCGGACGAGATCGCGGGCTGCGCCGAGGCGATGCGCGCCCACGTCCTGCCGGTCTCGCCGCAGCGCTCGGACCTCGTCGACACGGCCGGGACCGGCGGCGACGGTGGCCGCACGTTCAACATCTCCACCGCCGCAGCACTCGTTGCTGCGGCCGCCGGGGCGGGGGTCGCCAAGCACGGGAATCGCTCCGTCTCCTCGGCGTCCGGCAGCGCGGACGTGCTCGAAGCCCTCGGCTTCGAGCTCGCCCTCAGTCCCGAACGGATCGCGCGGTCGATCGACGAGCTCGGCTTCGGCTTCATGTTCGCCCCCAGCCACCATCCCGCGATGAAGCACGCCGGCCCCGTCCGGCACGAGCTTGCAGCGCGTACCGTCTTCAACGTGCTCGGCCCGCTCACGAACCCTGCCGGCGCGCGCGCCCAGGTCGTCGGTGTCTACGCGCCGGAGCTGGTGCCGGTGATCGCAGACGTGCTCGCAAAGCTCGGTGCTCGCAGGGCGTTCGTCGTGCACGGCGCGGGCGGCATCGACGAGCTGTCGCCTGCAGGCCCGAACCTCGTCTGCGAGGTTGTCGACGGTGATGTGCGGCGGCGGCAGATCGACCCGCTCGACTTCGGCGTGCCGCGCTGCGATCCCGAGGAGCTCCGCGGCGGGACAGCAGCCGAGAACGCACAGACGATCCACGAGGTGTTCGCCGGTAAGACGGGCGCGTGCCGCTCGGCAATCGTCCTGAACGCGGCCGGCGCGATCGCGGCGGCCGGGCATGCGGCCGATCTCGCCGAAGC
>JBAQHS010000189.1:0-2271 GCA_049288455.1 Gaiellaceae bacterium
CGGCATCGACGCCGCAGAGGGACGCCGCCGCGCCGAGGCGGCCGTCGCCGACGGCAGCGCCGACGCAGCGTGGCGACGCTGGATCGAGGCACAGGGCGGGACCGCGGATGACAACGCGCTGCCGGTCGCGCCGGTCGTGCGCGCGGTCGTTTCACCGGCGAGCGGCCATGTCACCTCGCTGAGCGCGATTGCGATCGGCAACGCCGCCGTCCACCTCGGCGCTGGTCGCCGCACGAAGGAGGACGCCGTTGATCACGCCGTGGGCATCGTCTGTCACGCGAAGCGCGGCAGCGCGGTCGAGGCCGGCCAGCCACTCGCCGAGGTGCACGCCCGCACCGACGCGGCAGCCGACGCCGCGGAGCGCGAGGTGCTCGCCGCCTACGCGATCGGCGACGACGCACCGCCGGAGCGTCGCGTGCTGCTCGAGGTCGTGGACTAGAGGCTTGATGTGGAACTGCGTGCCCCTGCTAGGGCAGAGTCGCCACCCACCGGGCCGCGGCTACGGTTCGGGCATGCCTGAATTGCCCGAGGTCGAGACCGTCCGCCGCCGGCTCGCGCCGCTCCTCGAGGGCCGGCGGCTCGACCGTGTCGAGATCGCCGATCCGCGGCTGACGCGGCCCTACGACCCGTTCGAGACCGCCCGAGAGCTCGAGGGTGAGCGCATCGTGCAGTTGGATCGCCGAGGCAAGTATTTGATTGTTCGGTTCGAGTCGGGAAGGGCTCTGCTGATTCACCTCCGGATGACGGGGTCGCTGCGGCACGCGGCGAGCGGGATGCTTCCGGAGGATCCCCACCGTCGTGCCGTTGTCAATCTAGACGACGGATCGGATGTCGCCTACCGCGACGTGCGCCGCTTCGGCACCTGGCTGCTCCTCGAACCGGCCGATGTGGACACGTATCTCGAGACGAAGGTGGGGCCGGAGCCGCTCGCGCGCTCGTACCGCGCGAACAAGCTCGCGGAGCGTCTCGCCGGCCGGCGCGCGCCGATCAAGGCGGCGCTGCTCGACCAGCGCACCGTCGCCGGTGTCGGGAACATCTACGCGGACGAAGCGCTCTGGCGGGCGAGCGTGCATCCGCTCACCTCGGCCGCCGAGCTGACGCCCGACGAGGTGAAGGCAGTACACAGCGCGGTGCGGGCCGTGCTGAACACCGGGATCCGCCGGCAGGGCTCGACGCTCCGCGACTATCAGCTCCCGGACGGCTCGAGCGGCACGGCGCAGGACCGCTTCAAGGTGTATGGGCGAGGCGGCGACCCGTGCCTGCGCTGCGGAACGCCGATCGACAAGATTCGCGTCGCGGGCCGCGGCACGTGGTACTGCCCGCGCTGCCAGGTCTATCGGGCCGGTGTCGGCGCTTCGCCGAGCAACTCGTCGAGCCGACCGTCGCGGTCGAGGCGCCAGAGCTCGGTGTAGCCGCCGATCGGCCGGTCGCCGATCAGGATCTGCGGCACGGTCCAGCCGCCCGTCAGCTCGTTCAAGCGGGCGCGGAAGCGAGGGTCGTCATCGAGATTGATCTCCTCGTAGGCAAGCCCGCGCGCATCGAGCAGTGCCTTCGCTCGAACGCAGTACCCGCACCAGTTGGTCGTGTACATCGTGATCGAAGCCATTGCTCGTATAACGGAGAACCACGAAAAGGGATTCCCCGGTGCCCGCTCTACACTGGCTCGAATGGCCGGGAAGACGTACAAGACCGAGGCGATCGTGCTGCGCTCGATGCGGTTCTCGGAGGCCGACCGGATTCTCCATCTCTACACGGCGCAGCGCGGCCGGCTGGGGGCGATCGCCAAGGGCATCCGCAAGACGAAGTCTCGCTTCGGCGCGCGGCTCGAGCCGCTTTCGCACGTCGAGTTGATGCTGCACGAGGGCGCCGGCGAGCTCCAGACGATCACCGGTGTCGAGCTCCTGCAGTCGCACCACGCGACGCGTGAGGACAGCTACCGCCTGAACGTCGGGATGATCGGTGCCGAAGCGATGCTCCGTCTCTTCGGTGAGCCCGAGGCGAACGAGCGGGCGTTCGGCGCCCTTGCGCGCTTCCTCGACCTGCTCGACGAGACGCCGCCTACCCTCACGCGCCCCGCGCTCGACGCGCTCGGCCTGTCGTTCCAGCTGAAGCTCCTCTGGCTCGCGGGCTACCTGCCGCACCTGACGAGCTGTGTCGAGTGCGGCGCCACCGACAACCTGCTCGCCTTTTCGCCGCGATCGGGTGGCGCTGTGTGCCCGGCGCACGCGGCCAACTCGCTGCGGCTCTCGCCCGAAGGCCTCACCGGGATCG
>JBAQHS010000190.1:0-7716 GCA_049288455.1 Gaiellaceae bacterium
TCCAGTGGTGGGCCGTTAGCATCGGGCAGCGACAACCTATCGAGAGGAAGCCCGTGATCGAAGAAGGAAAGCCCGCGCCGGATTTCGAGTTGCGGAGCGACAGCGGAGAGAGTGTCAAGCTCTCCGACCTTCGTGGCAAGCACGTCGTCCTCTACTTCTATCCCAAGGACGACACCCCGGGTTGCACGACGCAGGCGTGCGGCATCCGTGATGCCTATGCCGAGTTCGAGGCTGCCGGAGCGGTCGTGCTCGGCGTCTCGCCCGACGACGAGCGCTCGCATCTGAAGTTCAAGCAGAAGTACGACTTACCCTTCACGTTGCTCGCCGACGAGGGCCATGAGGTCGCCGAGGAGTACGGCGTTTGGGGCGAGAAGAAGTACATGGGCCGTACGTACATGGGCGTCAGCCGGTCGACCTTCGTGATCGGCCCGGACGGCAACATCAAGAAGGTGTGGCACAAGGTGAAGCCGGACACGCACGCCGACGACGTGCTCGCGACGCTGCGTGCGTAGCGGACTGGCAGCCTGGTTCCGTTCTTTGAGCCAGGCTGCTGAGTGTTAAACGGTCAGCGTCCTCCGAGAGTAACTCTGCAACCTGGTTAAAAACGAACCAGGTTGCGAGCGCGAAAAACGAACTAGGTTGCGGTGGCTCCTAGACGAGCGAGACGGTCTGCTCGTTCGGCTCGGCGGCATAGTCCTCGCCGAGCTTCGCGCGCAGTGTCTGCTCGAGCTCGCCGCTCGCCTCGAGCTCCTCGACGATGTCTGCACCACCAACGAGCTCGCCCTTCACGAACACTTGGGGAATCGTGGGCCAGCCCGAGATCGCCGACAGATCCTGGCGGATCTGCGGGTCCGGCAGCACGTCGATCGCCGTCACCGATGCGCCCGCCCGGCGCAGCGCCTTCAGCGCACGATCCGAGTTGCCGCACATGGCGAATGCAGGCGTTCCCTTCATGAAGAGCGCGACGTCGGAACCGCCGAGCACCTCGTTGATCTTCTCGGTGTAGCTCACGTCGCTCCCTTCGTCTTGATGCGGAGTTCATGGATGGTGCCGTCGGCGAGGGGCGAGGCAAGCGCCTCGTAGACCCGACGGTGCTGCTCGACAAGCGAGAGGCCGCCGAGCGACTTCGCCGTGACGATCACCTGGAAGTGATCACCGCCGCCGGTGCGGTCGATCACGTCGAGCTCGGTGGCGTCCGGGAAAGCCTGCTCGAGCAGCTGGCGCAGTGGGTCGGTGCTCACGAATCGATCGTAGCGATCGAGAGCCGGTCGCCAGGACGAACGCCGGCGGCAGCACCTTCGGCCAACTCGACCACAACCTTCGCCCCACGCTCAGATGCCATCCGCCAGGGCCGCAGGCCGGGCACGACGCTCAAAACGACGAGCTCCTCGTCGCAGAAGACGACATCGATCGCGAAGCGCATGAACAGCATGTGAATCGAACCTGCCGGGCGAAAGAGCATCGACTCTCCGGGCTCGAGACCACTGCGGCCGAGCAACCCACGCATGCGCACGAGGGGACTGTCTGCAACGTGGCAGCGGTCGCTCAACACCGTCCCATCACCCTTCGTGAGCACAGCTGACTTCATCTTCAGGTGACACCTCTCTACCCCTTCGGGGTGATTTTGCAAGCGACCCCGCAAGGTTCGGGGTCGAGCGGCTTCTTCATCCTCGCAACGACGAAAGACGCTCGCCTGAGAGCGCCAACGCATCATCGCCCCTCAACGCCGCCGAAGGGAGGTGCAACCGAATGAAGCTCCGCGATTGGATCGAGCTGCTCCGCATTCAGCTCCACCGCGAGGAGGGCCAGACCATGGCCGAGTACGGCGTCGTTCTCGCCGTCATCACCGTCGGTGTCGTTTTGGCGATTACCGCGCTCGCGCTCGCGATCTCCGGGAAGCTCGGGAACGTCACCGGGATTCTCAACGCCCCGTAGTCAGTTCTGCGGTGGGCCTCTGGTCTCGACCAGGGGCCCACCAACCACCGTCCCCTCGTCTCTTCCGTTCGACCACTGAAAACATATGACCGCCCCCGCCGCCACCCCACCCGCCGCCGATACCACTCCCTGCGCCGACTTGCGCGCTGAGCGCGGCCAGACGATGGCCGAGTATGGCGTGATCATCGCGCTGATCACGCTCGCAGTCGTTGCTGCCTTCACGCTGCTGAACGCGGCGGCGCTCGGGATGCTGGGCCGAGTCGCCGGCTACCTCGGAAACTGACGATGCGCCGCCGGATTAACTTCGCACGCGAAGACGGCCAGGCAATGACCGAGCTCGCGCTCGTGCTGCCGATCTTTGCCGTGCTCCTGCTTGCGATCGTGCAGTTCGGGATCGCCTTCAACAACTATTTGACGTTGACCGATGCGACGCGCGCCGGCGCCCGCAAGGCAGCCGTCAGCCGGTTCGTCGGTGACAACGGCGCCTCGGCCGTCACGGCCGTCAAGACCGCCGCCTCGAGCTTGGACCAGACGGTCCTCGCCTCGCGAATCTCGGTCACCTCGGTCAACGCGGCCGGTGCGACCGACTGGACGACTCCCGGCGACGTCGTCACGGTCACGGCGTCCTACCCGTACACGATCAACATCCTCGGCTTCAGTGTTACGTCCGGCAGCGTCACATCGACCACAAAGGAGCGACTCGAGTGAAGAACCTGCGCAGTGAAAGCGGCCAGGTCATGGTGCTCACGGCGCTCTTCATGGTCGTGATGGTGGGCATGACGGCGTTCGTCGTCGACGTCGGCTCGTGGTTCCGCGCGCAGCGCGCCACCCAGTCGACCGTCGACGCGGCAGCGCTCGCGGGCGCGCAGGCACTCCCCAGCGACCCAACGAACGCGTCGAGCCTCGCGATCAGCTACGGCACGAAAAACGGCGGCGGAGTTGCCGGCGCCAACATCACGATCACGAGCACGTACGAGCCGAACGACACGATTCGGATCAAGACGAGCAAAACAGCGCCCGGTCTGTTCTCGAAGGTCTTCGGCATCGCAACCGTCACGGTGGGCGCCCATGCGACTGCGATCGCCGGCGTGCCGAGCCAGGCGGAGTACGTGGCGCCGATCGTCGTCAACATCCTGCACCCCGAGCTCGCTGGACCGGGTTGCCCCTGCTTCGGCCCGACCCATCAGACGACGCTGCCGCTCGGCAAGACCGGGGCTCCCGGCGCGTTCGACCTGCTGAACCTGAATCAGAACCAGACGAACGGCACGGTTGGTGCGAGCACGCTGGCCGACTGGATCCAGAACGGGTACTCGAAGTACCTGCCGCTCGGCGGCTACTTCTCCGACCCGGGCGCGAAGTTCAACGGCAACCAGCTCGACAACGCCCTCGCCGCGCGGGTCGGCACCGACCTTCTGTTCCCCGTGTACGACACCCTCGTCATGCAGGGGTCGAACGCCACCTACCACGTGATCGCGTGGGTCGGATTCCATCTGCTCCCTGGCACGACCCTTCAGGGCAATACCGGAACCCTCATCGGCTACTTCACCAAGGTGATCTGGCAGGGGATCGTCCCCGCCGGAGGGCCGAACAACGTTCCCGACCTCGGCGTGCACAGCATCGCGCTCGTCGACTGACCTCTCCTCCCCAACCTCTCCCTTCCCTATCCCTCTCCCTGACCTCTCCCCTCAACGAATAGGAACCTCGCCGCCATGACCTATCGCGTCCGCAACATCGTCCTCGCCGCAGCGCTCGCGCTGGCGGCAGCGATGCTCGCGCTGTTCTACGTCGCGAACTACAAGCGCCACGTCCAGCACAGCGAGAGCACCGTGAGCATCCTCGTCGCGAAGAGCGACATCCCGGTCGGCACATCCGGCGCCGACATCATCAAGCACCACATGCTGACGTCGTCCAAGGTCGTCCAGCGGACGATCGTGCCGGGGGCGATCTCGCAGGCAGATCAGGTTCAGAACCTCGTCACGACCGCACCGATCTACGCGGGTGAGCAGGTGACGCTTCGCCGGTTCGCGAACCATGTCGAGCTCGGCCCCCGCGCACAACTCCATGCCACGCTGCGCGCGATCTCACTCGAAGGCGATTCCGCGCAGGTGCTCGCCGGCACCGTGAAGCCCGGCGACCACGTCGACATGCTCGCGACGTGGCGTTACTGCAGCACCGACACCTGCATCGTGAGCCGCAACGTCGCGCGCAACCTGCTCGTGCTCCAGGCGCCTGACGGGCCGACCGCAAAGCTCGGCTCGTCGCAGACAGTCTCGATCATGCTTGCAACGAGCGACCGCCACGACGTGCAGAAGGTGTGGTGGGCGGCGAAGAACTCGATCGGCTGGACGCTCGTCCTCCGCCCGGTCACGAACGCGACCGACAGCCCGGAAGACGCTGAGAGCACCGGCTCGATGACCGTCGACAGCCTCAACCAGACCAACCTCAACCACTTCAACCAGGTAGGTGCAAAGTGAGCACCGAGACGGAAACCATCCAGACGACGCGCGTCTTCTTCACGGGTGACTGTGACGGATTCTCGAACCTCCGCGAGTCCCTCTCGGAGCACCCGGCGATTGACTCAGTCGGATCGAGCGAGAACGTCTCCCAAGCCGCGGGAGCGCTCGCCGGCGGGCACCTCGACGTCGTTCTCCACGCGACGAGGCACTCGACCTTCCCGACGAGCGAGATCGCGGCGATCCGGGAGCACACCCGTGCCCCGGTGATCGTGGTTGCCTCGGACGAGGCGACGGATCTCCTCGACGGCGCGATCGACGCCGAGGTCGCCGACGTCCTCCTGTTGCCTCAGCTCGTCGAGAACGTCGTCTTCACGATCCGCAAGACCGCGCATGTGAAGCGGGCGACTTCGTCAGTGAAGCGCGTGCACACGGGCCGTGTCGTCACCGTGTTCTCTCCGAAGGGTGGTACCGGCAAGACCGTGACGGCAGTGAACGTGGCTGCGACGCTTGCCAAGCACCTGCAGAAGCGGACGCTCCTGATCGACCTCGACCTCCAGTTCGGCGACGCCGCGATCGTCATGGGCATCGAGCCCGAGAAGACGATCTACGATCTCGTCGTCGCACCGGGCGAGCTCGACTTCGACAAGCTGCTCGGCTACACGACCAAGCATCAGTGCGGCCTCGACATCCTGCCGGCGCCCCTGCGCCCGGAAGATGCCGAGCTCGTCACCGAGCCGAAGATCACGCGGCTCCTGGAAGTCGCGCGGGAGTGCTACGACGTGATCGTCGTCGACACCTCCCCGTTCTTCCACGGGCCGATGCTCGCGACACTCGACCGGACGGACGAGCTCCTGATGCTCTGTGGGCTCGACGTCCCGACGCTGAAGAACGTGCGGCTGGCGCTGCAGACCCTCGAGCTGCTGTCGTTCCCGACGAGCCGCATCCGGTTCGTGCTGAATCGGGCGAACTCGAAGGTCGGTTTGACGAAGCGCGAGGTGGAGGCGGCCCTGAAGGTCGAGGTCGCGAACGAGGTTCCATCGGAGCGCGTCGTGCCACTGTCGGTCAACCGCGGCGAGGCAGCCGTGCTGGCCGAGCCGGGTGCCGAGTACTCGAAGGCGATCCTCGAGCTCGCCAAGTCGATCCTGCCGCAGCAGAGCAAGCCCAAGGCAAAGCGCCGCGGGCTGAGCCTGTCGAGGAGTTGACCGAGCAATGGGACTCCACGATCGTCTGTCCCGGCAAGGGGAAGGAAGCACCGCAACCCTTGCGACCCCGAACGGCCACCGGCCGTCCGCAACCGACACGACGCCCGAGGTCGATCCGTACGCAGAGCTGAAGGCTCGGATCCACCACGCCTGCATCGCCAAGCTCGGGCCCGAGCTCTTCCGCCAGGAAGACGGCGAGGACCTCGGCGAGCGCGTCTATCGCGCCGTCACCGAAGAGCTGACGCTCGACCGGACGCCGCTCACACGCGACGAACGCCGTGAGCTCGTCCGCCAGCTCACCGATGACATCCTTGGCTACGGCCCGCTCGAGCCGCTCCTTCGCGATGACTCCGTGACGGAGATCATGGTCAATGCGTTCGACCGCATCTACATCGAGCGCAGCGGCCGGCTGGAGCGCACTGACATCCGCTTCGTCGACGACGCACACGTCATGCGCATCATCGACAAGATCGTGTCCCAGATCGGTCGTCGCGTCGACGAGGCCTCACCGATGGTCGACGCCCGCCTGCCCGACGGCAGCCGTGTGAATGCGATCATCCCGCCGCTCGCGCTGAACGGCCCGACGATCACGATCCGGAAGTTCTCCCGCGATCCGTACACGATCAACGACCTGATCACGTTCGGCACCCTGACCGCGCGGTCGGCTCAGTTCCTCGCCGCCTGCGTGAAGGGCAAGCTCAACATCCTCGTCTCCGGAGGTACCGGCACCGGCAAGACGACGACGCTGAACGCGATGTCGGCGTTCATCCCGGCCCACGAACGCATCGTCACGATCGAGGACGCTGCCGAGCTCCAGCTACAGCAGGACCACGTCATCACCCTGGAATCGCGCCCGGCGAACATCGAAGGCAAGGGCGAGATCAAGATCCGCGAGCTTGTGCGGAACGCGTTGCGCATGCGGCCCGACCGCATCATCGTCGGCGAGGTTCGCGGCGCTGAGACGCTCGACATGCTCCAGGCGATGAACACAGGCCATGAGGGCTCGTTGACCACGATTCACGCCAACTCGCCGCGTGACGCACTGGCGCGTCTCGAGACGCTCGTGATGACGGCCGGCGTCGAGCTGCCACACCGCGCGATCCGGGAGCAGATCGCAAGCGCGTTCGATCTGCTCGTGCAGATTCAGCGTCTCGTCGACGGCTCACGCCGTATCACCCACATCTCGGAAGTGCCCGGGATGGAGTCCGACGTGGTCACGCTTCAGGACATCTTCATCGCAGAGCCGCCGGACGAGAACCAGGGACACGTGGGCGCGCACCGCTTGCTCTCCCCCCTCCGCTCCTCCGGACTGAAGCCACACTTCCTCGACAAGCTCGCGGCGAACGACGTCGTCCTGCCGCCGAGCTTTTTCGCCGACGACTCCGATCAGCTGCGCGCGACGTTCGCGGCGACCGGGTTCGGAGGCGGGTACGAATGACACGGCTACGCATCGGCGCCCTCCTCGTCGTTGCCGCCGCCGCGTTCACCGCGAGCGCCGCCGGCGCGAGCGGTCGTGGACCGGTGTTCATCTCAGCTGTCGATTCGAGCGGATTCCCGCTGATCCGGGCAACGGTCATCGCGCCGCGCGGCTCGAGGACCGTTCGCCTGAGTGAGAACGGCAAGCCTGCAGTCGGCCTGACGGCGATCAACCTGGGCAAGTCGAAGGCGATCGTGCTCGCCGTCGATCGTTCCGAGTCGATGCGCGGCAGGCCGCTTGCGAACGCGATCGCCGCAGCCAAGCAGTTCGTCTCGTCGACCGGTGCCACCGATCACGTCGGCGTCGTCGTCTTCGGCCGCTCGGCGATCTCGCTGACTCACGGCGAGGCAGGGCCAGGCGATGCGCAGTCGGCGCTGTCCGACGTCACCGTCGACACGCGCAGCGGTACCGCTCTCTACGACGCCATCGTGAGCGCCGCAGGCGAGCTTCAGGCCGACAGCCGTCCCGGACGGGCAATCGTCGTGATCACCGACGGCAAGGATGTCTCGAGTCTCGCCTCGGTCGACGCTGCGATCCGCGCCGCGCAAGGCGCCCGGGCGTCCGTCTACACGATCGGCATCGGCGGACCGTCATTCACACCGACTCTCCTGCGCCGCATCGCCTCCGAGACCGGAGGCACCTATCG
>JBAQHS010000191.1:0-3007 GCA_049288455.1 Gaiellaceae bacterium
CGCCTGACCCTTGCCGCGACGACGCAGCCGCAACACCGTCGCCCCGGCAGCCTCCGCCCGCGCAGCCGTCCTGTCCCGCGAGCCGTCGTCGGCGACAACCACCTCGACGCCGGGAAACTGGGCCCGCAGCGCCTCGACCGTAGACGCGATTCGCTCCTCCTCGTCGCGGGCCGCAACGAGGATCGTCAAGGCTCGAGGTGCGGTCATCCGCCGGGCTCGATCCGAGGCAGCGACGCGTCGGCGGTCGGCTTCAGGCCGAAGCTGCCCGTCGGAGCACCGCCGAGCAGCAAGACGAGCGCGAACTTGCCGGTCGGCGTGTCGACGTCGTCGACCGACGACATCCCCTGCACGTCCTGCCACGTGGGCACGAGCGACTGCGACGTGTCGACTTCCTCGGCACCGACGAGCGGCACACCGCCGTCCCGCAGGCCGTTCAGCAGGCCGGTGAGGAAGCGCTGCGTCGGCGGGTCGGTCGACACCGTGCGCTCGATCACGACCACGCCGTCGACGGGCTTGCCGGTCGTCCCTCGCTGCTCTTCGACGAGCAGGGACGAGACCTTGTCCGACACGGGAGTCGCTCCGCCGGTGACCCACTCCTGCCCGATCTCGTGCGCGATGTCCGGCAGCGTCTTGAAGCCCGGCGTGCCCTTCAGCGCCTTGCGCAGCGGCTTCAGCGTGATCGGCTCCTTCACGGCACGGTAGAGCGCCGTCGTCGCGCCCGCGTCCGTCAGTGCGCGGGAGACGTCGCTGCCTGCGGTGCCTCCACTCCGGCCGATCACGACCACGGCGATCCGTTTGCCGGCCAGGCGGTTGTGCATCAGCACCGGATATGCGTCCTGGACGAACGAGGACGCCGCCTGACCCTGCTGTGCGAGCAGTGCTTTCTCGGCCGACAGCTGATCGACCTTGGTCTGAAGAACCGCGATCCGGCTCTCGAAGTTCCGCCGCTCGGACTTGTCGACGAACCCACGGCCCGAGATGCCGACGCCGACGAGGATCCCGACGATGAGCGCGATGAAGACGGCCGAGAGCGAGGCGACGTGGTAGCGGAGATCGAGCATCAGAGTGTCGCCGCAGTCTGGCAGAGGTCGAAGAGGCGTTTCAGCGCCGGCCCCGGCGAGCCTTTGCTGAGTGTGATCGTCACGACGGTCCGGTTGGCGGCCGCGGCGCGCAATCTGACCTCGACGTCGAGCCTGGTCGCAAGCAGGTGCCAGGTCCAGCGCTCGTAGAGATCGATGTCACGGATCAACAGCAACGTCTCCTTGCCGCGCGGGCCTGCGAAGAGGTTGCGCCGGGTCGCGATCACTTTCCAACGTGCCCCGGGCGCGAACCCACGGCGGTCAGGCTCGACGCCCGAGATGCCGGGCCACCAGTCGGTGAGGTGGTACGGCTCGGCGAGGAACGCCCAGACATCCGCGCGCGCGGCCAGCAGCTCGACCGAGCCGGAGCTCACAGCAGCGAGCGGGCGAGGTCCTCGATCACGCTGCGCAGTGCAGGCGAGGCGAGGATCGCGACGACGATCGCCAGCAGCCCGACGAACGCGAGGACGACGAGCGGCCACAGTCCGACGCGAGGCGCGACGAGGCGCGACACGCCCTTTGCGTCGACGAGGATCTCGCCGACCTTCAGTCGCGTCACGAAGGTCGACGACATCCCGGCCCGATCTCGCTCGAGAAACTCGATCAGGTTGAAGTGCGTACCGACGGCGACGATCAGCTGGGCGCCCTTCTCGTAGGCGAGGAGAAATGCAACGTCTTCGCTGATGCCGGGCACGGAGACAAGCTCGTAGTCGAGCCCGAGCCGTTCAAGGCGCTCCGCACCCGGTGCCGTCCCGCCGCGGTAGGCGTGCACGACGATCTCCGCGCCAAGCGCCAGTGTCGCGTCGGACACCGAATCCATGTCGCCGACGATCAGATGCGGCTTCCAGCCGGCCTCGACGATCGCGTCGGCACCGCCGTCGATCCCGACGAGCACCGGTCGAAAGTCGCGCACGTACGAGTTGACCATGCGGAGATCGCGCTTGTGGCCGGGCCCGCGCGCGACCACGAGCACGTGCCGGTCGCGAAACCGCGTGCGGAGCACAGGCAACTCCGGCCCTTCGGTGAGGAGCTTTCCCTCCTCACGCAGGAACATCAGGGTGTTCTCGGCGAACTCCTCGAGCGCGCCGGTGACCCGGGCTCGCTGGTCGTTCAAGGCCTGCTCGAGGTCGTGGACGCCGAGCATCCGTCCCTCCGCCACACATGTGTCGTTGCGATAGAGGCTCGCCCCCCGCACCGAGATCAGCTCGCCGTCGGAGACCGTTTCGAAGAGATTCGAGCCGAGCGCGTCGATCAGCCTGACCCCGCCCCGGACGAGCTCGAGCGGCCCGGGATTCGGGTAGCGCCCTGTCTGGCTCTGCGCGACGTTCACGACCACCCGCACGCCCGACTCGACGAGCTCCTCCGCCGAGACCCGGTCGAGGTCGGCGTGGTCGATGATCGCGACGTCGTCCGGCCCGACGCGCTTCGTCAGGTTCTTCGTGCGGCGATCAAGCCGGGCGTTCCCGGTGAACTCGACGAAGCTCACACGATGAGTCTAGGGCGCACACCGCAACAACCTGGTTCCGCTCTTCGAACCAGGTTGATGAGCTTCGAACCGCCACCGGCTCCGAGAAACTCGGCAACCTGGTTTAAGACCGAACCAGGCTGCGTGGCGTGGGTTAGTCCGGGCGGACGGTCGCGAGGAACTCGGCTCCGCCGAGCATGCGCTCGACCTCGTCGCGCCGCTCCGTGTCGTCGAGCGCCTCGATGCGCGTATGGGTCGGATCGCCTGCGACCTTCTCGACGCGGAAGTGGCGGTCTGCCACCGTCGCGATCTGCGGCAGATGGGTGATCGTGATCACCTGCGCGCGACCGGCGAGGCGCCGCAGGGTCTCAGCCACCGCGTGCGCCGTCGTCCCGCCGATTCCGGCGTCGATCTCGTCGAACACCATCGTCTCGCCGCCTGCGACCGCCGCGATCGCAAGGGC
>JBAQHS010000192.1:0-2077 GCA_049288455.1 Gaiellaceae bacterium
CGGATCCGCCAGCAACGGCTCCAACTGCTCCCAGACCGCATCGTCGAGCTTCCACCACGCCGGCCGCGGACCGCGCGGCGACCGACGCTGACCAGACCTCGGTGAGCCTCTCATACCCACCGATTCGCCAAACCCCCACGGGTCCCTGCATTACGAGTTCACTTCCAGACACGCGCACGAAACTGTGACGGACAATCCACAACCCTTGCTGGCGAGGTCGATTGAGGGGTGCCAGGCACGCGCACGAAACAGTGACGGACCATCCACAGATTGGGCGCGCCAAGACGGCGGATCTCGTCCGGTGGCTCAGATGATGATCGGCACGGTTCCGCCGTCGGCGGACCACGCCGCGCCGGTCACGTACGACGCGCGTTCGGAGAGCAGGAAGACGATCACGGCGGCGATCTCCTCGGGCTCGGCGAGTCGGCCGAGCGGCCGGCCGGCACCCACCTTCGCGAGCACCTCGTCGCGGTCTCCCTGCTGTTCGGCGAGCCCGCCTGCGCCGAGCCAGGCGCCGGTCGCGGTCGGCCCTGGCGTCACGGCGTTGCAACGAATGCCGTCGGCGGCGTACGCGTCCGCGACCAGTCGCGAGAACGAGAGCATCGCGGCCTTCATGACGGAGTAGTCGGGCATCGTCGCCGACGGCCGCTTGCCAGAGGTCGACGAGACGTTCACGATCGATCCTCGCTTCCGCTCACGCATCCCCGGCAGCACCGAGCGGGTGGCGCGGACCGCGCTCATGAGGTTCAGCTCGAACGACAGGTGCCAGTCGGTGTCGGTGAGCTGCTCCAGCTTGCGGATCTCGGTGCCGCCGACGTTGTTGACGAGGCAGTCGACCTCGCCGAACGCGGCCTCTGCTGCCGCGACGAGCTCGTCGGCGGCAGCAGGATGCGTCAGGTCAGCCGCGATGTGCAGATCGCCGACGCCGCCGGGCCGCCGGCCGGAGGTGACGACGCGCGCACCCTCCTCCTGGAGTAGCCGTGCGACGGCAAGCCCGATCCCGGATGTCGAGCCCGTGACGATGCACACCTTGTTCTCGAGGCCGAGCTCCATGCCGCCGCTACGTTAGCGGCGTGACGACGATCCTTCTCGCACGGCACGGCGAAACCGACTGGAACCGCGAGGGCCGATGGCAGGGTTGGGCGGATCCGCCGCTGAACGAGACCGGGCGCCTGCAGGCACGCGCTCTCGCCGAGCAGCTCCGCGAGCTGCCGTTCGACGCGGTCTATTCGAGCGATCTTCGACGAGCATTCGAGACGGCGGAGATCGTCGCGTCGCCGCATCACCTGCCCGTCGTCGCGGATGCGGGATTGCGGGAGATCGACGTCGGCTCCTGGTCTGGCCTCACCCGCGCCGAGCTCGAGGAACGGTTTCCGAACGGCGACCGGCCGGACGGTGAGACCCGCGACCAGCACGCCGCGCGGGTCCTCGCAGCCGTCGAGCGGATCGCCCGCGCTCATGCACATGAGCGGATCCTGCTCGTCACGCACGGCGGCACGATGCGCGCGCTCCGCAGCGACGTCAGCGACGAGCCGTTCCATCCGATCGCCAACTGCGGCGTGCTCGAGCTGCACTTTCGCGACGACCGGCTCGCACTGCCGTCGCCTGCTCAATAGTTGCCGACCCGACGACGTCGTGTCGGTCGATCCGGCGCCCGTGCCGTTTGGCGCAACGGTAGGCTCCGTGGCTTGGAGGACTACACGAACAAGTACAAGGGCGAGCAGGTCGAGATCGCCCTGTTCGGCGGCGAGTACCAGGACGGCGTGCTCACCGCCTACTGCTATCTCGAGGACGTCGCGCACGTCGAGCTGAACGGCCACATCCTCATCCCGCTACAGAACGTCGCCTCGCTGCACTGCTCGAGCCGGTGCGACGCGCCCGAGCCCGACTGGCCGCCGCGCGGGCTCGCCGAGGACGACACGGACACCCCCGAAGACGAGCCGTAGGCGGCCGCGGTGAGAGACCGCTTCCTGATCGTCCGAAACGTCGTGAAGTGCTGGGTCATCCCGGTGATCGTCGGCGTGCTGCTCGGCGCGCTCGGCTGGAAGCTCGGCGGCTACCGCGTCTCCATCCTCTT
>JBAQHS010000193.1:0-22666 GCA_049288455.1 Gaiellaceae bacterium
GAAGATCTCGATGCTGCGTGGCTACGGCGCCGAGGTCGTGATCACGCCGACCGCCGTCGAGCATGACTCGCCCGAGTCCTATTACTCCGTCTCGTCACGTCTCGCCGAGGAGATCGCCGGCGGCTTCAAGCCCGACCAGTACTCGAACATGGCGAACCCGCAGGCGCACTACGAGCACACCGGCCCGGAGATCTGGGAGCAGACCGGTGGCGAGATCGACGCGATCGTGATCTCGGTCGGCACCGGCGGCACGATCAGCGGCGTTGGCCGCTACTTCAAGGAGCGCAAGCCGGAGGTGAAGATCGTCGGAGTCGACCCCGAAGGCTCCGTCTACACCGCGAAGAGCGACGCCGACCTGCATCCGTATCTCGTCGAGGGAATCGGCAAGGACACCTGGCCCGAGACGATGGACCCGAAGGTCGTCGACGAATGGGTGCGCGTCTCCGACCGTGCGTCGTTCCTCGCGGCGCGCCGGCTCGCGCGCGAGGAGGGGCTCCTCGTCGGAGGCTCGTCCGGCTCGACGATCGCGGGCGCGCTCGAGTACGCGAAGGGGCTTACGGCCGACTCGCAGGTGTTGACGATCCTCCCCGACTCGGGACGCTCGTACCTCTCGAAGTTCCTGGACGACAACTGGATGCTCGAGCACGGTTTCCTCGAGCGCTCGACGAAAGTGCCGACTGTGCGCGAGTTGCTGCGCTCAAAGCAAGGCGAGACGCCGAGCTTCGTCACGATCTCCGCGCACCAGAAGGTCGCCGAGGCGATTGAGGTGATGGAGCGCTACTCGATCTCACAACTGCCGGTGGTTCGGGACGGAGACGTCACCTCGCTCGCGGACGTGATCGGCTCGCTCCAGGACCGGGCGCTCCTCGATCGCGTCTTCAAGAACGCCGATGCACTGCACGAGGACGTCGCCGCGGCAATGCAGGGTCCGCTTGCGACCGTCGAGGCGGACGCCTCGGTCGAGGAGATTGTCGTCGCGTTGACCGGCGGCACGAACGCCGTCGTCGTCGCCGACGGTGGCAGCCCCGTCGGTGTGGTCACGCGGTCAGACCTGCTCGACTACCTCGCCCACCGATAGATCCGTTTGCTCAGCAGCCGCGCTGAGCCGTCTCCTGGTAGGCGAGCTTCGCGCTCTCCTTGACGACGTCGATCGGCAGATGCTTCGCCGACTGTGGCGCGCCGATCATGCGCAACGCCCCGTGGTAGCACCGCTGCACGATGATGCGCGCGCGAAAGACGTGGAAGTTCGACGTGACCACGTTGAGTCTCGTCCACCGGTGCGTCCGGGCGAGGCGCCCGATCTCCTCCGCCTCGCCATGCGTCGAATATGGGTGCGCGTCGAAGCAGATGACGCGATAGCGATGCCGGTTGCGGCAGGTCGACGTCTCCAGGGCGTTCGGGTGACGACTCCGTGAGACGACGAGGATCGGCGCGAAGCCACGGCGCATCAGGTCGAGGCCGACCGGCAGGCGCTGCTTCGTCCCGGCGAGCACGACTACCGCGTCGGCACCGAACGGCTTGTCGCCGTGATGCACAACGAAGAGCCAGGCGCCGGCGGCGCCCCAGATCAGGAGCAGCAAGAAGAGAATGCGAACCACGATTGACCGAGACGCTAGACGGGCGGCGCGCGCTCTGTCGAGCGGAACCGCGGCGCGGTCACCTCGGCTCGGGCTAACGTCGCAGGAACGTGACGACCTCCTCGAGAACCGTCTCCCTCACCGGCATCCGGCGGCTGATCGTCGGTCGGCAGGGGTACGCCTCGCGCTTCCGCCGCGCGAGCGAGAACGACGTCGAAGCAACGATCCGGCGACTGACGGCGGTGCAGCTCGACTCGATCTCGGCGGTCGACCGAGCCCACCGGTTGACGATCTCAGCGCGGACCGGTGCGTTCGACGAGGCAATCGTTCCGCGCCTGCTCGGAGCTGGACAGGTCTTCGAGTACTGGGCGCACGAGGCCTCGCTCCTGCCGATCGAGCTGTGGCCGTTCTTCCGACGCGTGATGGACGGCGGCGGGCACTGGGGCACGCACGACCGAGCCCTGCGGGAGCACGCCGACCTCGTCGAGCCGGTCCTCGACCGCATTCGCGCGGAAGGGCCGCTCGGCTCGCGTGACTTCGACGGTGCGGGCAAGGGCGGCATGTGGAACTGGAAGCCGGCCAAGATGGTGCTCGATGCGTTGTGGGACAACGGCGTGCTCGTCATCTCGGGGCGACGCAGCTTCCAACGCTCGTACGACCTCGCCGAGCGCGTCATCCCGAAGCGGTGGCTCGACGCAGCGGTGCCCGGCGAGTCCGAGACGCTGCAGCGATTCGCGCTGCTGGCCGTCGAGGCGCGGGGCGCGCTGACCGAGCCGGCGATCCGCGAGCATTGGCGACTGAAGGGCGGCCGCGCGCGGCTTCAGCCCGAGCTCGACGGGCTCGTCGCGGACGGGCGGCTGGCCGAGGTTGAGGTTGACGACGGCGGGCCGCGGTTCTACACCCTCCCCGGCACGGAGCTCGACGGCGCCCCTGCGCCGCCGGTGCTCGTCTGCCCGTTCGACAATCTCGTCTGGGACCGACCGCTGCTCGAGCGCCTCTTCGGCTTCAAGCACGTGCTCGAGGTGTACAAGCGTGAACACGAGCGCGTCTACGGCTACTACGTCCTGCCGCTGCTCTCGGGTGACAAGTTCCTCGGCCGCGCCGACCTCAAGGCGGACCGAGCCGAGGGCGTGCTGCGTATCCGTCGCTTCACACCCGAGCCGCGGCTACGAGGCAACATCGACGAGAAGCTCGAGCGCGCAGCCACGCGCCTTGCGCGCATCCTCGGGCTTGAGCGGGTAGAACGCGCCGCATGACGACTCGGGAAGTGAGCGTCGAAACGGCCCGTCGGATCGCGGTGCGTGCGCAGCTGCTCGACGGGTCGGCGACCGATGTGCTCAGCACGGTAAGGCAGCTCGGGTTTCTGCAGCTCGATCCGATCTCGACCGTCGCGCCGCCCCAGCACCTCGTGCTCTGGAGCAGGCTCGGGACGTACGATCGCGGAGAGCTTGACCGTCTCCTCTGGGAGGAGCGGAAGCTCGTCGAGTGGAACGCCTTCCTCTGGCCGATCGAGGACCTCCCACTCCTGCAGGCGCGCATGCGCCGCAAGGACCGCCCGCACGACCGGTGGCTGATCGACTACCTCCGCGAGCACGCGCAATTTCGACGCTACGTCCTCCGCGAGCTCGAGCAGCGCGGGCCGCTCCTCTCCCGCGAGATCGAGGATCACGCGCCGTCCAAGCGCGAAGCGCACCGATGGTGGGGCGCGCGCAAGATGGGCCTTATGCTCGGGATCCTGAACGCACGTGGCGAGGTCGCCGTCGTCGGCCGCCGCGGCAAGCAACGCGTCTGGGATCTGGCCGAGCGCTGGTACCCGGAGACGGAAACCGTGTCGTGGGCGGAAGCCAAGCAAGTCTTCGACGACAAGCAATTCCGAGCGCTCGGCGTCCGCCTCGACCGCCGCCGGCGCTTCATCGCCCATCCCGACGCCGACGACACGCCCGTGTCGAAGCGGGTCACGTTCCTCTCGCCGTTCGATCGCCTCGTGCACGACCGCAACCGCGCGGAGTCACTCTGGGGGTTCTTCTACCGCCTCGAGATGTACGTCCCCAAAGCGAAGCGCGAGTACGGCTACTACGTGCTGCCGATTCTCAACGGCGACCGGGTGGTCGGCCGGATCGAACCGGTGCATAACCGCAAGACGGGCGCCCTCGATGTCCTCGGCACCTGGTGGGAAGACGGCGTCCGGCCGGCTGCACTGAAGCGGACGCTCGCCGACCTGCGCCGCTGGCTGAATGCGACAACCATCTAGCATCCCCTGATGGACTTCGACGACCTCGACTTCGAGACGCGCGCTATTCACGTCGGCCAGGAGCCTGACTCCGCAACCGGGGCGGTCATCACGCCGATCTACCAGACGTCCACCTATGTGCAGGAGGCGGTCGGCGAGCACAAGGGCTACGACTACTCACGCGTCGCGAATCCGACGCGCACCGCGCTGCAGCTCGCGCTCGCGAGCCTCGAGAACGCCGCACACGGCGTCGCGTTCAGCTCGGGCATCGGCGCGACGACGACGTTGATGCACCTCGTCGACCCGGGAGAGCGTGTCGTTCTGATCGCCGATGTCTACGGCGGCGTGTACCGGATGACTTCGCTCGTCTACGAGCCGAAGGGCTACAAGTTCACCTACGTCCCCGCGTCGGAGTTCGAAGAGAACCTCTCCGAGTATCTGGACGACGACGTGCGCATGATCTGGATCGAGACGCCGTCGAATCCGCTGTTGAACGTCGTCGACATCCGCAAGGCCTCAGATGCCGCGCACGCGGTCGGCGCGACCGTCGTCGTCGACAACACGTTTGCCACTCCCTTTCTCCAGCAGCCGCTCGATCTTGGCGCCGACGCAGTGATCCACTCGACGACCAAGTACATCGGCGGGCACAGCGACACGGTCGGCGGCTTCGTCGCGGTCAACGACGAGGCGCTCGCCGAGAAGCTCTACTTCCTGCAGAAATCGCTCGGCGCCGTCCCGGGGCCGTTCGACAGCTGGCTCGTCCTGCGCGGCTTGAAGACGCTCGCGCTGCGCATGCGCCAGCACTGCGAGAACGCCCGGCAGATCGCGCAGTTCCTCGAGGGCCACGCCGCCGTTGAGCGCGTCTTCTATCCAGGGCTGCCTTCGCATCCGGGGCACGAGGTCGCCGACCGCCAGATGCGCGACTTCGGCGGCATGGTCTCGTTCCTCGCCGAGTCCGAGCAGGAGGCGGTCGACCTCGTCGCACGCACGAAGCTCTTCCAGCTTGCCGAGTCGCTCGGCGGCGTCGAGAGCCTGATCGAGCATCCGGCACGAATGACACATGCCTCGACCGCGGGCGCGCCGTTCGCGCCGCCGGCGAACCTCGTGCGGCTCTCGGTCGGTATCGAGTCGGTCGGCGACCTGATCGCCGACCTCGAAGCGGCGCTCGTCAGGCGACCGTCACCGGCACGCGCCTGAGCGCCTGATTCGGCAGTGGAGGCGCGTCGCCCCACGGCAGGAGCCCGAACCGCGCCAGTGCGCGCGGAAGCCGCCGGTCGGCGCGCATCTCGGCGGTGTGCTCCCAGTCACCGCTGAAGTCCCAGAGCCGCGCGTCGGGATCGTCACGGCGCACGTCGATCGCGAGCATGCGTGTCTCGAGTCGCTGATCGACGATGACGCGGTCGCGTGGGCTCCAGTAGAGCTGCAACGGCACGCCCGAGTTCGCGATTTGCTCGACGTAGTGATCGGGGCTGCGCAACTCGTAGGCGAGAGGGTCATGTGCGGGCGTTCCACCAATCTCCTTCCGCGCGAGCCGCTGCAGCAGGCGGCCGTATCTCAGCGCCGCGAAGTCGTAGTAGCGCCGGCGCATGTCGGTCGCCGGATCGAATGCGACCGCTCCCGCAAGGAGGTGCGGGTGCTCCGCGAGCAGGAGCAGCGTCTCCTGCCCGCCCATCGAGCCGCCGACCGCGTAGATGCGTCGTGGGTCGACGCGGACTCCGGCCTCCTCCGCGATCCCGGGCATGCGCGCGAGGTCGGCGATCTGGCCGCGCGCTCCCCAGGAGTAGTAGTGCAGGCGCCGCCCTTCGCCGGCCGGGCAGATGACCGCGAAGCCCCCCTCCCCCGGCAGGTCTCCCCACAGCCTGGCGGTCAGCCGCGCGCCGACGCCGCGTCCGTGCGGCGAGATGACGAGCGGGATCGGGCGCCCGCCGTACCGGGCCGGCAAGAGCAGCCAGGCGGGACGCAACCGTCCGTCGTGCGCGCGGTAGCGGATGCGGATCGCACGTGTGGTGGGCCTGATCTGCGTCCCCGTGCGCTGTGCGAGCGCAACCGGTGCTGCGACGAGGGCGAGTGCCAGCGCGAGGATCACTCTCACGCGCGCCAACGTAGATTCGCGACTGAGAAGATTGGGTTATGGACTCGTTGCGATTGATCGACCTCCACTTCGGGGGCCGCGAGCGCGCAATCGGCGTGTATCTCCTCGACACCGACAGGGGCCTGGCGCTCTTCGACTGCGGCCCGTCGTCGAGCCTGCCTGCGCTCGAAGCGGGTCTCGGGGCGCACGGGATCACGCTCGGTGACATCCGCCACCTGTTGCTCTCGCACATCCATCTCGACCATGCCGGTGCGGCCGGCTCGATCGCGCGCGCGCACCCCGACCTCCAGGTGTGGGTGTCCGAGATCGGCGCTCCGCACCTCGCCGATCCCTCCCGCCTCGAGCGCTCGGCGCGGCGCCTCTACGGCGATGCGTTCGACGTCCTCTGGGGGGAGCTTGCCCCCGTCCCGCGAGACAGCATCCACATCGCGGAGGGAGACGTGCTCGGCTGGGAGGCGTTCCCGACTCCGGGCCACGCCTCGCACCATGTGAGCTACTTCCGCGACGGAACGCTGCTCGCCGGCGACGCCGCAGGCGTGCGGATGCCGGGCTCGGGCTACGTCCTGCCCGTCTCGCCGCCACCCGACATCGATGTCGAGCTCTGGCACGCGACGGCAGCTGCGATCCGCGCCCGATCGCCGGAGCGTCTCGCGCTGATCCATTTCGGCGTCTACGAGGATGTCACTGCGCACCTCGATCGCTTCGAGCGCGAGCTCGACACGTGGGCCGGCCGGGTGGGAGAGGGGATGGAGCTCGACGAGTTCGTCGAGCTCGCACGCGCCGCCGCCGGCGCCCACGTGGAGGACTACGACAAGGTGGCGCCGCTCTGGCAGTGCTGGCACGGGCTGAAGCGCTACTGGGACAAGAAGCGCGAGACCCCCTGAACGAGCTCGAGCAGATCGAATCGCACGCTCTCGGCAGCGCCGTCCTGCTCGGCGGCGGCCGCAGTGAGCTCGTCGGCGGGGCGACGTTGTTCGCGCATCCGCTCATTCCGATCACCGAGCTCAACCGGGCGATCCCTGCCGAGCCCAATGTCGACGTAACGGCGATCTCGGCCTGGTTCGGCGGCCGGCATGCGGTGTCGGTCACCGGTGAGCGTTCGGAGCTCGCACGCGAACTACAGGAGCGCGGCTACGAGCGCGTCTCGACGTGGATGAAGTTCGTGCGTGACGCGACCCCCGCCCCACCGGTCGAGACGGATCTACGCATCGAGGAAACCCTTGATGCGGCTCTCTTCGGCTCGCTGGTCGCCGAGGGCTCGAGCATCCCGCCGGGGGCGAGCGCCTCGCTCGCCGCAATCGTCGGCGCGCCCGGCTGGCACTGCTTCATCGCCTGGGCGGGCGATGAGCCGGCCGGGTCCGGCGCTCTCTACCTGCATGGCGCGACGGCGTGGATCGGGGTCGGCTCGACCCGGCCGAGCATGAGGCGACGTGGCGTCCAGACCGCACTTCTCGCGACTCGGATCGAGGCGGCACGCGCAGCCGGCGCCACCCGCATGGCGACCGAAACGGGCGAGCCCACGGCCGGCACGCCCGATCAGTCCTACCGCAACATCCTCCGTGCCGGCTTCCGCGAGGCCTACCCGCGGGCCAACTGGGCCTCCCCTCCCTCGTAGCCGCGTCCGACCCCGCCGCGTCCGGTGCCAGGCACCTCTACGAAAGCGTGACGATTCGTCCCCACGGGAGGTCAATCTTCGCAGCAGAGCGGATCGCTACCCGACATGTCCGGTGCCAGGCACCACTACGAGAGCGTGACGATGTGTCCACACCGAGCGCGAGCGGCTCGCCGGAACGGCGCTCGGTAGGGGCGGCTTAGCCCTCGCGGAGGATGTTCGCGCCCGAGGTCTGGGCGAGCGCCATCACGACGATCTCGTCGATGTTCACGTTCGGTCGCCGCGTGAGCGCGAAGGTGATGCACTCCGCGATGTCGTCGGCGTTGAGCGCGCCGCCGAGCGCGATATCCGAGTACACGGCCGCAGCCTTGTCCTCATCGCCCTTGAAGCGCACCTTCGAGAAGTTCGTCTCGACCGCGCCGGCGGCGACGTTCGTCACACGCACGGGCTTCCCCTGGAGGTCGTCCCGCAGCGCGCGCGTGTACCCGTGCACGGCGAACTTCGATGCGACATACGACGATCCGTTCGCGTACGACCAGATGCCTGCGACCGAGCCGATGTTGACGATGTGGCCGTCACCGTCGGCAAGCAGGTGCGGCAAGCAGAGACGCGTCATCCGCATGAGGCCGAGCACGTTCGTCTCCACCACTTCACGCTCGTCTTCCTCGGTCGCTTCCCAGAACGGAACGCGCCCGAGCGCCTTCCCGGCATTGTTGACAAGGATGTCGAGGCCGCCGAGCTCGGCGACGGCCGCCTCGACGAAGCGGGCGCTGCTCGACGGGTCGGTGACGTCGAGGCCGCTTGCGCGAGACGCGCCGACCACCTTGGCGCCACCCGCCTCGAGTGCCCGGGCGGTCGCCGCACCGATGCCGCTCGAGGAGCCCGTCACGATCGCCCGCTTGCCTGCCAGTGCGCTCACAGGCTCAATCTACCGACGAGTTAACGCTCACCTAAAACCAACCGGGCCGGGGGACGTCTAACTTCTGACGCCCATGGAGCCTCTGGAGCAGAGCACCGGCCGCAGCATCCGACTCGCCCTCGTCGCGTTCGGCCTGCTCGCTCTTCTCGGCGTCGTTGCCTTCGCGAGCCGGAGCGGATTCAGCGGCTCCTCGAACGCGAAGCCCACGCCGGGTTACGTCAGCTACGCCTTCACCGCGTTCCTGATCGTGTTCGTGTTGATGATCCCGATTGCCGCCTACACCTTCATCATGCAGGCGCGCGAGGGCGACGTCGCGCGGAAGAGCTTCAAGTCGCGCGTGCTCCAAAACATCGCCACCGCCACGGTGTTCGGCTTCATCGGCTTCGGGGTGATCTACCTCAAACGGCACCGTGGCCACCTCTTCAACCTGAACTCGAACGCACTGAAGAACCTGAGCGCGCAGAAGGCGACGCACCACGGCGGCAAGCCGGGCGCGTTCGAGCCGACATTCGAGTGGCCGGTGCTCGGGGTCGCCCTGCTCGTCCTCGCAATCCTCGGCTTCTTCGCCTACCGCAGCTACCGCACGCGCAAGCTCCGCAAAGCGGTGCCACTCGAGCCGACCATGGCGGAGGACTTCGCGGCCACGATCGGTGACGCGATCGGCGAGCTGGAGGCGGAGCCCGATGCGCGTCGGGCCGTAATCGCCGCCTACGCGCGGATGGAGGGCGTGCTCGGACGCCACGGGCTTCGCCGCAAGCCGAGCGACACCCCGGTGGAATACCTCGGCCGCATCCTTGGCGGGCTCACCTCACGCTCCGATTCGGTCTCCCGGCTCACGAGCCTGTTCGAGGAGGCGAAGTTCAGCAGCCATGAGATCGACACGGTGATGAAGCGCGAGGCGATCGACGCGCTGCGAGCGATCCGCGACGATCTCAACGAAGGCAGCGCGTGAGAAAGCATCTGCTCGACCTCATCATCCTGTTCGTGCTCGCGTCGATCGTCACGACGTACGTCGCACTTGCGCAGCCAGGCGTTCGCAACGTCGCCCTCCATGCATACGTGTTGATCGTCGGCGGGCTCGTGATGCTCGGGGTGGTCGCAGCCGCGGGCGATGCCGTTCCGAAACGACACCGCTCCGAGTTCGACCGCGCGCTCTCGGACGGCGTCCGCCGCGACCGGCCGGTCCATGAGGTCGAGCGGATGACGCGCGAGGTGACGCTCGGCGCCGCCACCGCTTACGACCTGCACATGCGCCTCCTGCCGCAGTTGCGCCAGATTGCCCAGGCACGCCTGGAGCGCTCGGGGCGACCGATGAGCCCGGAGACGCTCGGACGCTGGTGGGAGCTGCTCCGGCCCGACCGTCCAGAGCCCGACAACCGCCACGCCCCCGGCATCAGCACGAGCGAGCTGCGCGCCCTCGTCTCCGACCTTGAGAGGATGTAGCGATGGATCTCGACGAAGTAGGCCGGATCTCGAATCGCCTGCTCGACGAGGTCGAGAAGGCAGTCGTCGGCAAGCGCGATGCGCTCGAGTTGCTGCTCCTCGGCCTGCTCGGCGACGGTCATGTGCTGATCGAGGACTATCCCGGCCTTGCGAAGACGCTGATGGCACGGTCGTTCGCGCAGGTCACGTCGCTGGGCTTCTCACGGATCCAGTTCACACCGGACCTGATGCCCTCGGATGTGACCGGCTCGTCGGTGTACAACCAGCGCGAGGCCGACTTCGAGTTCAGGCCCGGCCCGATCTTCGCCAACCTCCTCCTGGCGGACGAGATCAACCGCGCCCCACCGAAGACGCAGGCTGCCCTGCTGGAGGCGATGCAGGAGCGCCAGGTGACGAGCGAGGGCCAGACGCGCCGTCTCGGGCCGCCGTTCCTCGTGCTCGCCACCCAGAACCCGATCGAATACGAAGGCACGTACCCGTTGCCCGAAGCGCAGCTGGACCGGTTCCTGCTGCGGATGTCCGTGGGGTACCCGACGCGCGAGGACGAGTGGCTCGTGCTCTCGAATCGCGCCGAGCGAGGACAGGACGAGATCGAGCTGGAGCCGCTCGTCGACAGCCGCACGCTGCTCGAGATGCAGGCGGCTGTCGAGAAGGTGCACGTCTCGGAGCCGGTTGGGCTCTACATGGTCGATATCGCGGCTGCCACACGCAACGCGCAGTCGATCCAGGTTGGCGCGTCGCCGCGGGGCTCGCTCGCTCTGTTGAAGCTCTCACGGTGCCGCGCGGCGCTCGACGGCCGCGACTACGTGACACCGGACGATGTGAAGTCGGTCGCGGTTCCTGCACTCGCACACAGGCTGACGCTGCGGCCCGAGCTCTGGGTGCAGCGCGTGTCTGCCGAGGATGTCGTCCGCGAGCGGCTCAACACGGTGCCGACCCCGGCCGCCGAAGATCTCGCTCGCACGTGACCCGTTGGGCGTCGCCCAAGCTCGCCGCGTACTCAGGCCTGTCGGCGGTCGGGTTGCTGACGGCCCTCGTCTTCGCGCGCCCGGAGCTGGTCGCGCTCACCGCGCCCTTCCTCCTCGCACTCGCCGCCGGCCTGGCTCTCGCGACGCCGCCGCGGCTGACCGTCGACGTCGAGCTCGATGCGCAGCGGGCGCTCGAAGGCGACGAGGTCACAGCCCGGATCAAGCTAGGCTCGGTGACGCCGGTCGATCGCCTCGACCTCTACCTGCGTCTGCCTGCAGGCCTCGAAGTGGTCGAGGGCGCGAATCCGGTGTCACTTCACCTCCCGGGAGGAGAGGAGCGCTCGCTCGAGGTGAAGCTGCGGGCCGCCCGCTGGGGCGCACACGTGCTCGGCCCGACCTACACCCGTGCCCGTGACCCGCTCGGCTTCCTCGCCTGGGAGTCATCGGCCGGCATGCGGCCGGAGCTACGTGTCTACCCCCGCGAGGAGGTGTTGCGGCGGATCCTGCAGCCGCGCGAGACCCAGGCACTCGCAGGGAACGAGGTCTCTCGCCGCAAGGGCGAGGGGATCGAGTTCGCCGACATCAGGCCGTTCGCTCCGGGTGATCCGTTGAAGCGCGTCAACTGGCGGGCAAGCGCGCGACGAAACGAAGGCGACCTCTGGGTGAACGAGAGCCACCCGGAGCGAAACACCGACGTGATTCTGTTCGTCGACTCGTTCGCCGAGGCGCGACTCGGCGGCGCAGGCACGCTCGACCTGGCGGTCCGCGCGACCGCAACGCTCGCCGATGCCTACGCGCGGCGGCGCGACCGAATCGGGCTGATCAGCTTCGGCGGCATCCTTCGCTGGCTCGTCCCCGGGACGGGGCTCGTGCAGCTGTATCGCGTCGTCGACGCGCTGCTCGATACGCAGATCGTCCTCTCGTACTACTGGAAGGAGATCGACATCATCCCGCGGCGGACGCTGCCGCCGAGTGCACTTGTGATCGCGCTGTCACCCCTGCTCGACGCTCGCTCGGTTGGGGCGTTGCTCGACCTGCGCGCACGCGGCTACGACCTCGCGGTCATCGACGTCTCGCCCGTTCCGTTCACAACCCGGCCCACACAGGGACTCGACGCGGTCGCGTATGACATCTGGCGGCTGCGACGCGGCGCGCTGCGGCATCGCCTGCAGTCCGCCGGCGTTGCGGTCGCCGAATGGACCGACGACGTTCCACTGCAAGCCGTCCTCGAGGAGGTGCGCGAATTCCGTCGTTACGCCCGGCACGCGCACGCCTGATCACCGCACTCGGCTCGCTCGCTCTGCTCGGGGGCGCGGGGGTCTATGCCGCGACGAACGCGGGCCGATTCGCGTACGTCGCAGACGGCGCCACCACGCTCGGCTTCGTGACTCTCGCGGCGGCAATCGCGTGGCGCTGGCCGAGCCTGATCCCGTGGGCCGTGCTCGCGACCGGCGGCGCGTACCTCATCGGACGCGAGGGGCACTCCGTGGTCGACGGCTGGGCGGCGGTGGTCGGGGTGCTCCTGCTCGGCTCCGCCGAGCTCGCAGCGTGGTCGATCGAGCACGACGCAAGAATCCGTACGGAACTGCCGCTGACCTTGCGGCGGATCGCCACGCTCGGCGCGCTCATGCTCGTCGCTTTGTTCGTCAATTTCCTGCTGCTCGGAACGGCGGGACTGTCAGCGTCGAGCGGCATCCTCATCGCGGCCGTGGGCGTGTGCGCCTCGGTGCTCGCCGTCGGTGTGGTCCTCCGCTTGCTGCGCGCCTGACGGGAGACGGGCCGCAGGCTACGACCCCGCTCGCGACATTCTCGTCGCGAGCGGAGCCGTGGCGGTATCCGCACGTCCGTGAGCGTCTAGGCGACGCGGATGAATGCGGTGCGCTGCTCGGTGTGGCCGTTCGCCTCGTTCGCCACCGCCGTCACCGAGTAGGTGTGTCCCTTGACGGTCTTGAAGACCGGCGTGAAGTGGATCGACTGATCGGCGGCGAGGAGCGCGACCGGCTGTCCGTTCGCGATCACCCTCTTGCCGTCATAGACCTTGTACGTGATCCCGATCTCGGCCCCGACGGTCGCGAAGTGCGACAGGTAGGGCATGTACATCGTCACCGCCGGGTGACCGCCAGGCTTCGTCTGCGAGGTGGTCCCGTCGATCAACCGGGCGACGGCACCGAACGCGGAGTATGCGGGCTTCGGGCTACCGCCTGCCGAGAACAAACCGCTCTGCCACGGGTTGCCGGCGCTGTCGCGGAAGACGAACCAGATGAACATCTGCACGTTCGGATCGTTCTTCGCGATCGTCAGAGCTTGCTTCGCGTACTTCGCCTGTGTCGCCAGCGACACTCCGTGCCGCTCTGCCGGCTTCGTCTCATGGCCGTATTCGGTGATCCAGACCGGCACCGACCGGTGGAAGAACTTCTTCAGGTCGGCCTCGAACTTCGGCAGCGTCGAGAGCGTGACGTTCGGGTAGCGAACCTTCTGCAACGGCGGCAGGTTCGGCGACGTCGGATAGGGATGATGCGCCCACGCGTCGAACTTCAGGCCCTTCTGCTGGGCGAGCAGCTTCGCGAATGTCCCCGGGGCGATCGACGCGCTGTTCCCGGCGAGCGGCTTGTCGCGACCGCGTGCGGACGTCCCGCCGATCGCGACCTTGGCGCCCGGGTTGCCGGCCTTGATGCCGGCGTACGCGGCGCGGTAGAGCTTCGCGTAGTTCGCCGGCCCGACGATCTTCTTGCCCGCGAACTGCGGCGTGAGGAAGAGCTGCAGGTTCGGCTCGTTCCAAACCGTCCAGAGGCTGACGACGCCGTGCCCGCTACGACCGTTGTAGCGCGTGGAGAGCATGTGCGTGAACGCGGTCAGGTCCGACAGGCGCTTCGGCATCACGTTCGGTGCCTTGCCGCCGTTGGCCCACTTGGGCGTACCGGTGACATCCACCATCACCCGCAGGCCATACAGGCTCGCCTGGAAGACCAGTTCGTCGAGATCACCCAGCTTGTATGCCGGGTCATCGCCGTTCGCGGCGCTCGTCGGCTTCTGCGGAGCCATTCCGGGCCACGATGCAGTCGTGTAGATGACCGAGGCCCCGGTCACAGCGGCCGCGCGCAAATTGTCGTCGCGCGTGGGTGACCAGCGGAAGGTCGGGTCGTCGAAAAATCCAATCGGCATCCGCGGCGCGGCGTGAGCCGTCGCAGCCGGGATGGCCAGCAATACGGCGAATGCGGTCAGCGCAAAGCGTGCAGCTTTCAGCACAGGCAATCCTCCTTCAGGTTGTCCCTAGCGGTACTCGGGGGAACCGAGGGACCGTAGCGAGGTCGTTTGAGGGCGTTGTAAAGAGGCACTTTCCAGCCTTGCAGCAAGGAAAACGTCTCCGGCGCGGCGCGAGGGCTAGAGGCTTGATGTGGAACTGCGTGCCCCTGGGGATGGCTCAGACAGAGCAGCTCGCTCTGGTCGGGCACGCATTTCTAGAGGAGCTGTGCATAGCGGTGCCTACGTTCAAGCCCGACCCGGGCGAGATGCGCCGCGTCTGAGCCACCATCCAGGGGTACGCGTGCGTTTCACATCAAGCCTCTAGCCGGAGCGCCAGCGAGCAAAGACCGCGAGCAACTCGCTCTCCGCCTCAGGCGTGAGGTCGTCGGGCGTGATCGACCCGACGATGCGGATCGTCTCCCGAAACTGCCGCAGGTACTCCGTGCACGCGTCGCAGACGGAAATGTGTTCCTCGAATCGGCGCAAGTCGCCCGGCGAGAGCGCACCCTCGAGGTAGTCGGTGACGAGTTCGACGAGCTCTTGGCAGCTGAAGGCTTCGATGTCGATCATTCGTTCTCCACGGAGAGGTAGTCCTCCAGCGCGTTGCGCACCTTTGCGCGAGCGCGATGAAGAAGCACTCGTTGATTGACTTCTGTGATGTCCAGGGCGTTACACACCTCGGCAGAGTCCCACCCTTGCACGTCCCGCAGCATGATCACGGCGCGCTGGTTTGCCGGCAGCTCCTCGATCGCGGCGGCGATGCGAGCGCGCGTCTCGGCGGCGAGCAGCTTTTCCTCCGGCAGCGCCGCGGGCGGTGATGACCACCCACCAGGATGGTGCGGGTGGTCGTCGGGCAGGAACCGATCAGCGTCGACCGCGGCCTCCGGCACCCTGCCCGGGTCCTGCAGCGACGAGAACGGAATCACGCGCCCTTCGCGCTGCGCCCGCGTCTTCGCAGTGTTGGCGAGGATGCGGAAGACCCACGTCTTCAGCGACGAGCGGCCTTCGAAGCGGTCGAGTGCGCCAAGGACACGGAGCCAGGTCTCCTGCACGACATCCTCGGCAACGGCCCGCGACGGAACGAAGATCTGCGCCACCCGGAGCATCGATGCATGCCACTCGCGAACGAGGGTGCGAAAGGACTCCTCGTCGCCGGCGCGCAGCCGCTCGACGAGCTGGGCATCGGCTGGGTCGGCGCCGCTCCGCTCCATTTGAGGAACGTACAGGGTTGATCGAGGCTCGATTGATCTAGGCTCGACGCTTGTGGAGATCCTCGGACTGATCTTCGCCGGCACCGCAACAGGCCGGCGTGAGGAGATGGCGCGGTTCGCGACCGACGTGCTCGGCCTTGCCAGCGTTCCCGTCAGCGGCGCGAGCGCCGACATGTTTGCGCTGCCCGACGGCTCGATGTTCGCCGTCGCAGGTCCGCGCGAGCTCGGCGAGACGTCGAGGACGATCGGCTTTCTTGTCGCCGACCTCGATGTCGCCGTGACAGAGCTGCGCGCATCGGGTGTCGCGATCGACGACCCGGTCGCGAACGACCGCTTCCGCTACGCACATTTTCGGGCGCCTGACGGCGGGCTGTACGAGCTCGTCGAGCGGCGCTAGTCGGCAGGTGCGTCCGCGTCGACCGGTGCGTCCGCGTCGACCGGTGCGTCCGCGTCGATGGCGTCGGCATCCGCGTCGTCGTCTTCTCCAACGAGCGCACCCTCGGCCTCAGCCGTCAGCGCGTCGGCCGCCGCCTGCTTCTTGTCTTCCTTCTTCTCCAGCTTGCGGGCGCGCTTCTCGCGCACCGCCTGCTCGCGAGCGAGCTTCGCCATTGTCGTCTGCCGCTTGGAACTCGATGCCATCTGGCCTTCCTCTCGTGCCGGTGGGTGGGAGCCGTGCGCAACCTCGTTCAGTGATCCTGCCAGGCGCCGCGCGAGCGGACGACGGTATGGGCGGTGCAGGGCTCGAACCTGCGACCCTCTGCGTGTAAGGCAGATGCTCTCCCAGCTGAGCTAACCGCCCGTCGGCATCTACCGTAACCGCGCTGGTATGCTTGCGGTCGCAAGTATCATGGAGCTCGGGATCTACACCTTCGCCGAAGTGACGCCCGACCCTCGCACAGGCCGGGCGGTCGCCCCTGCGCAACGCCTCCGGAATCTGCTCGAGGAGGTGGAGCTTGCAGACGAGGTCGGGCTCGAGGTCTACGGCGTCGGCGAGCATCACCGGCCCGAGTTCGCGGTCTCCGCCCCGGCGGTTGTTCTCGCCGCGGCCGCGGCACGCACGTCGCGGATCCGCCTCACAAGCGCGGTGACAGTGCTCAGCTCCGACGATCCGGTGCGCGTCTTCCAGGATTTCGCGACGCTCGATCTCCTCTCGGAGGGCCGCGCGGAGATCATGGCCGGCCGCGGGTCGTTCATCGAGTCGTTCCCGCTTTTCGGCTTCGCGCTCGACGACTACAACGAGCTCTTCGCCGAGAACCTGGAGCTGCTGCTCGCGCTACGTGACGCCGAGCACGTCACCTGGTCGGGCCGCCATCGCGCACCACTCACGGGTCAGGGCGTCTATCCGCGGCCGCTCCAGGAGCCGCTGCCGATCTGGGTCGCCGTCGGCGGGACGCCGGAGTCGGCCGTGCGGGCCGGCACACTCGGCCTGCCGATGGCGCTCGCGATCATCGGCGGCCTGCCCGAGCGGTTCGCGCCGTTTGCCGAGCTTCATCGCCGCGCGGCGGCGGAGGCGGGCCACGGGCGGCTGCCGCTGAGCATCAACTCACACGGCTTCATCGCAGAGGATGCACGCCAGGCCGCCGACGACTTCTTCCCGCCGTTGAAGTCGATGATGGACAAGATCGGCCGTGAACGGGGCTGGTCGCCGCTCGCGCGAGCCGACTACGACGCGATGCTCGACGTGCGCGGCGCGCTCGTCGTCGGCAACCCGGAGCAGGTGGCCGAGAAGATCCTGTTCCAGCACGAGATCTTCCAGCACGACCGCTTCATGATCCAATTCACGGTCGGCTCGCTGCCTCACGACAAGGTGATGCGGTCGATCGAGCTCTTCGGCACCGAGGTCGCCCCGCTCGTGCGGGCCGAAGTCGCCCGCCGCACCGTCGCGGTGTAGGCCGCGTCACTCCATCGCAGGGACGATGCGTGGTGAGTCGATCGCGGCGCGCCGGCAAAGCTCGCCGACGGCTTCCTCGGAAACCGCCTCGAAGTAGAGAAAGCACGTCTCGTCAGCCGGCACGAAGGTTGTGCGCACATGGCGTACCGGCGTCCCCTCGCGCGAGAGCTCCTCGGCGAGGGCGCGGACGCGGAGACCTGCGGCATGCGCGTTCTCTGACCGCAGATGCGGGACGTAGGCCTCGACGAGGTAACCGGGCACGTTGGCGCCTCCAGATAGGAGGTCGCGAACGAGGCCTGCCGGTGTGACAGGCCCCGTTGCGCGACCGCACGGTTTGCTCAGAACGAACAGTTGCCGGGATCAGGCGCGTCGATCTTCCGCGTCGCGCCTGTCGGGAGGAACTGCACCGCGATCGTCTCTGCATCGACTGTCCCGACATTGCGCAGCATGTGCACATCGGAGCCGCCCGCGTCGACGAACCCGCTCCCCTTGGCATAGGTGTGCGGAGTGCACGTCGGGTCGTCGCCGTGGTAGTTCGTCACGGAGCCGGCGACGACGAAGATCAGGCTGGGGCCCGGATGCGAATGCCAGCCCGTGGTGGCGCCGACCGGGATCTTGTTGTCGACGATGTAGAAATCGGACAGCCCCTGCGTCTTGAGACGCGCTTGCCAGGTGTCAGCCGGAATCGTGTGGGCGTTGAGATCGATCTCGTCGAAGAGCGTCTTCGCGAGAATCGTCGTGGTCAAGCTAGGGCTCGCCGGTGTTGCGAGGGCGTTGGCCGACACGTAGACCGCAACGACCCCGGTCACCAGAAGCGCGAGCATGATGAGCCGTTTCACTTCACTCCTCCTCCGTCGTTTCACGGGAAGAAGGGTGATCGCCGCGTGGATGAGGCGAAAGCTGGAAACCCCTACAGTTTGCGATTGAGCCGCTGCGTGAGCTCCGCGCGCGAGTGCACGCCGAGCTTGCGGTAGGCACGCGTGAGGGCGGCCTCGACGGTGTGCTGGGTGATGAAGAGCGCGGCAGCGACCTCGCGGTTCGTCCGCCCCTCGGCAACGAGCTCGGCGATTCGGCGCTCGGCCTCCGTCAACGCGCCCGGTGACGGTGCGCGGCCTCCGATTCGCCGCAGCTCGGCACGCGTTTTGTCGGCCCACAGCGGTGCGCCGAGCTGCTCGAAGATCGCAAGCGCCTGCTCGAGCGTCAGGCGGGCGGCGCCGCGCTGCTTCGCCCGACGCTGCGTTACGCCGAGCGCAAGGAGCGTGCGTGCATGTTGGAACGGATCCTGGGCGCGCGCATGGTCGGCAAGCCCGCGCTCGAACGACGCCTGCGCACCCGCGAAATCACCGTGCGCAGCAAGGAGCAGCCCGCGGCAACGGGCGGTGACTCCGAGCGCCCAGGCGCGGTCGAGCGCACGAGAGCGGTTCTCCCAGGGGACGAGCTTCTGCTCCGCGTCATCGAGACGTCCGACCTCGATCAGCGCCTCCAGTGTGTCCGCCAGCTCCAGGCGCCAGCCGGGCTCGAGCAGGAGCACCCGGTCGCGGATCTCCCACGCGCGCTCGAGGTAGACAAGTGCCGCGACGGGGTCGCCGCGAGACAGCTCGATGAACCCGAGCACGCAGCGATGACCAGACTGAGCGATGCGAACACCGTCGACCTCGGCAAGCGAGATCGCGCGCTCCGACCGCTCCCGAGCTTCGTCGATTCGACCCTGGTGGGCCGCAATCATTGCAGTGGGTAGCTCCGAGATCGGCTGGGACCCCTCGCGCCCAAACTGCGCTCGGAGCGCCAGGGAATCGGCAGCGTGGCGAGCTCCGAGCTCCCAGTTCCCTGCGCGCCACTCGAGCATCGCCATGACCCACAACGCCCATTCCTCCTCCGGATCCCCAAGGGCGCTCAGTGCGTTGTGCCACTCGGCGAGGACTGGACGAGCGCCTGCGAGCTCGCACGACCAGACGAGCTCCAACGCGAGGGCAGCTGTCGCCGGCGCCGGTCGCGGCCACAGGGAAAGAGACCGCTCGAGGGCAAGCGCCTCGTCGACCGCTGCCTGGGGCACGCCGTGCCCTTCCCGGAAGTGAAGGAACCCGTAGGTCGCAAGCGCGTTGCACCGAAGCGTGGCATCACCCGCGCGCGACGCTGCCTCGACGGCCAACTGCGCGTGCTCCAGGCCGTGATGCCCGTCTTCGGCGTCCGCGACGGCTTCCGCAATGCTCAGGTGCACCATCGCCTCGAGTGCGTCATCGCCTTCCGCTTCCACGAGTGCCTGGCGGGACAGGCTGATCGCCTCGCGTGGGCCGACGACCTCCCGCACCGTCTCGGCGAGGCGCACGAGGACGGTCGCACGCGCCGTCCCGGGCGCGGCCGCCGCGCATGCTTCCTCGAGCTGATCGATTGCGCGCTGCCCGTCGCCGGCCTCCCGGTGCCGGTCGGCGCAGTCGAGAACGCGCCTGCCGAGGTCCTCCACATCCTCGACGGGTGTCAGCCGAACCGCGAGCTCGGCCAACTCGGCGGCCGCAGGCGCCGCTCCGCGCGCATGCACGCTTTCCGCTGCTTCCTCGACGACGGCGGCAACCTCGCGACTCTGCGCGTGCGTGGCAAGCGCCAGATGGCGCGCGCGTTCCTCCTTGCCCGGCACGACGTTGGCGAGGCGGGCGTGAAGCGATCGCTGCCTCGCGGGCGTCGAGCGCGTCGCCACGGCTGAGCGAAGGAGGGGATGGGTGAAGCGAAGACGCGCGCCGTCGAGCTCGAGGATCCTCGCGTCGAGCGCCCTCGCCAATCCTCGCTCGGCCCTCCGCCCCACAGCCGCCTCGACGACCTCCACCGTCGGGCTCGCGAGCGCCGCGACCACCCGCGCAACCTCGAATCCCGTCGCTCCGAGACGATCGAGGCGCTCGTGCATGAGCGCCTCGAGATTCGCGGGCATCGGCAACTCGGCGCCTGGATCGATCGTGCCGCCTCGCCGCTCGAGCGCGCTCGCGAGCTCGAGGGCGAAGAATGGATTGCCACCGGACGTCTCCCAGATGCGCAGGAGCGCCGGGCGTGGAAGAGCCGAGTCGATGCGCGTGCGCAGCAGCTCATGCAAGGCGCCGACACTGAGCGGCGACAGCTCGACAACGTGGAGACGCCCGCCGGGAAGGGCCCGCTCGAGCCAGTCTGGCGCGTGGTCACGCGCCGTCATGATCACGGAGACAGAGCCGGTCTCGAGGCGAGGCAGGGCGAACCGCAGCATCGCGACAGACGGCTCGTCGAGCCACTGGGCGTCGTCGATCGCAAGCACGAGGCGATGCCTCTCGGCGAGGCGGCGCAGGACGCTCAGGAACCCGAACGCGACGACGCCCTCGTCGACGGCCGCGCGGCCGGCATCCGAGAGGGCGAGCGCGGCCTCGAGCGCCCGCCGTTGCGGGCGCGGGAGCTCGGGCAGCACCTCGGCGACGACGTCCCCGATCAGGTCGGCGACACCGACGAACGAGAACCGAGCCTCGGCTTCGGAGGGGCGGCTCGAGAGAACCAGGGCGCCACGAGCCTCCGCTGCCGCCGTGGCGGCGAGCCAGAGGGTCGTCTTGCCGATGCCCGCGTCGCCGACGACGACCGCCGCAGCAAGCGCATCAGCGGGCGCGTCGAGGAGATCGACGAGCACCGCAAGCTCGTCCTCCCTGCCGGCGAGGTGCCGAACGCCCGTTGTCATGGTTCAGTACCCCCAACGGGATTCGAACCCGTGCTGCCGGCGTGAAAGGCCGGAGTCCTAGGCCACTAGACGATGGGGGCGTCTGGTGGAGGGTACCGTTGCCGCGTGGCGGAGATCCGTGACGCGACCCCGGATGACTTCGACGCGGTGTTCGCGCTTCTGGACGCCCGGAGCCGTGCGGCGTTCGGAATCTCCGAGCAGCAGCCCGAGTACCTGCGCCAGCGCTGGGCGCTGCCGGGCTACGGCAAGTGGGTCGCCGTGAGTGACGGCGCCGTCGTCGGCTACGCCGGGCTCGACGAGGATCAAGAGTTCGTTCACACCGCGGCCGACCCGACCGTCGGCGACCAACTCCTCGCCCACGTCGAGCACCAGGCGCGCGTGCGCGGCTTCGCCCAGCTGAGCGCGACCGCGGTCCCGGAGGACGAGCCGCTGTACGCCGCGCTGCAGCGCAACGGCTACCACCTCGACCGCGAGATCCTGCGCATGTGGCGCTCGCTCGATCCGCCGCTGCCCGAGCCTGCATGGGCCGACGGAGTTGCGGTTCGCACCTACACGGACGCCGACGGCGAGCGGGTGCAGCAACTACTCGACACGATCTACGCCGGCTGGGACGAGAGCCATGTTCCACGGAGTCACGAGGGCTGGCTCGCGTTCATGACCAAGCACGACGACTTCGATCCTGCAATGTGGTTCCTCGTCGAGCGCAACGGTGAGCTTGTCGCGTGCGCACTGCATTGGCGCGCGCATGAGCAGGGCGGCTGGATCAAGGACATCGTCGTGCAAGAGCACGAACGTGGCCGCGGCCTTGGCAAGGCATTGATCCATCATGGCTTCCGCGAGTACGCCGCACGCGGCGTTCGGCGCGTCGGCCTGAAGGTCGACTCGACGAATCCGACAGGCGCGCCGCAACTCTACGAGCGGCTCGGATTCGTCATCGACCAGCGGCTTGGCATCTGGGCGAAAGCGCTGTGACGACGACGTCGACCACCGTCTCGCTGCTGCGCTGGTTGCGCCGGCAGATGCGCGAGCCCGCACCGACGCGCGAACGGCTCGAGGCGGCGATCGAGAACAATGATCCCTCCGAGGTGCGTCGACTGCTGCAAGGAATGGACTTCAACGATGCGCAGAAGCGTCATGTCGAGTCACTGCTTACCGAGTGGGAACGTGAATTAACGAACTCCTGAACGACTCACGCTACCCTCAGTGATCGAGACGTGAAGGGTCACACGCTCATCGCAGCTGCTGTCGTTGCAGTCATTCTCGTGGGCGCAGGTTCCGCGACGTCGGTGAACCCCCTGCAGCGAGCAGCGCTGAAGGCTTTGTCGTCACCGCACATCGACTCCGCGACAGCGGCGAAGGGGCGCGCAGAGGTTCGGCGTGCGACAACGCTGATGCGCGTGTTGCCGAGCGGCCGCCGCGAGCACGTCGCGGTTGCGCTCGGCGAGTTGGCGTCGTTCGCGGGGCGCATGACCGAGCCGCGCGCATTGCTCCTGGTCGGTGAGCTGAAGGCGAACGACGATTACTTCGTTGCGCACTACGCGCCCGCGCCGAAAACAGACATCACCGATGCCGACGGCCTCGTCTACCGCTACTTCGCCGGGCGGTGTCTCGAGTTCCATCCGCTCGCGAATTTCGGTGCGCTGAACGCACATGTCGCAGCCGACGACGCAGCAGCGACGCAGCAACTCGCCGACGCGCTGATCGCCCGCGGCGTGTACCAGCCGGGCGGCGGGATCGCGTGGGAGTACCCGTTCCCGTTCTCGGGCGGTCGCGCGCCATGGCTCTCCGGGATGGCGCA
>JBAQHS010000194.1:0-3956 GCA_049288455.1 Gaiellaceae bacterium
TCAGCCACTCGCGATATGACGTCGTCCGCGCCGGCCCGGCCACCATGTTCCAGCCTGCTTTCAGGTCTTTCTGCTCCACGACCGCAGGGACGAATGCGTCGAGCAGCGCATCGAGCGCCGGGCGATCAGGCTTCACGTGGCGCGGATCGGCGTGCGCGACGGCGGGCAGCGCCAACCCGAGTGCAACGGCGGCGAGGAGCAGACGGGCCATCACGGAAGATAGAACGAGCGATGCGGGGCAGAAGTTAGTTCTCGTTCCGCACCTGCGTCTGATCGCAGCGATTACAGATTTTGATTTGCCAGGCAGCGCGAGGTTCCGTATCCTTGCTCGAGCCATGACCGGGATCTCGAACGCAGACGTCAGCCGCTTCCGCTTCTAGCGGAAGTAGTGCGTCTTCGTTCGGTCTTCTTTTCACGATCCCAAGGAGCATGGTGTGTTGTCGCAACAAGCAGTTGTCGTACGTGACCTCGAGAAGGTCTTCAGTCGCCGCAAGGGACTCGTCCACCGGCGGCGGCGCGCTGCGCTGAGCGGCGTTTCGTTCTCCATGGACCGCGGCGAGTGTGTCGCGATTCTGGGGCAGAACGGCTCAGGTAAATCAACGCTCGTCCGCCTGCTCTCCACGCTGCTGCTGCCGGACGGTGGCTCGGCGCATGTCTTCGGCCACGACGTCTTCAAGGAGGCGCGTGCCGTTCGCCGCCTCGTCAACCGCGTGTCGGTCGAGGCGAGCTTCTTCAAGAAGATGAGTGCGGCCGAGAACCTCGCATATGCGGCGCGGTTCTACGGGATGGGGCCCCGCGAGACCCACGCGAAGATCCCGGTCATCCTCGAACGGGTCGGGTTCCCGGCGTCGCGCCGGAACGAGTCGATGGAAAACCTGTCGCGTGGGATGCAGCAGAAGGTCGCGCTGGCGCGTGCCTTGCTCACCTCGCCCGTGCTGCTGCTGCTCGACGAGCCCACGACAGGACTCGACCCGCGGTCGAAGCACGAGGTGCAGACGTTCATCCACGAGATCCGCGAGCGGCACGACTCGACGATCCTGCTCTGCACGCACGACATGAACGAGGCCGAGGACCTCGCCGACCGGATTGGGCTCCTCGACCGCGGCGAGCTGCTCTTCCTCGAGCCGGTGGAGGACGTCAAGGACCGCTACGGCGTCGAGACGCTCGAGGAAGCGTTCTTCGCCGCCACCGGGCGCACGTTCGAGGACGAGAAGACCGAAGACGACGAGGAGAGGGAGGTGTTCGCGTGATCGCCGATACGACATTCACTCGCCGGAAGGTGCTGCGCAACGAGCTGATCGGGCTCTACGGCGTCGTCGAGCGCAATCTCTATCTGACGAAGCGCTACTTCCTGTGGGACCTCGCGTTCCTGCTCTGGACGATCGCGAACACGCTCACGATCGTCTTCATCTCGCGCGGGGTCGATCTCTCGCCGGCGGCGCGGAACGACCTCGCGACGAAGCTGCTCGTCGGCGGCGTCATCTGGGCGTTCCTCGGGATCATCTTCGAGATCGTCACCGAGACGGTCGCGTGGGAGCGTTGGGAGGGAACGATCGAGTACACGTTCATGGCGCCCGTCTCGCGGCCGGTGCATCTGATCGGCATGGGCATCTACGCGGTGCTCTACGGCCTCGTGCGCGCAGCGGCGATCTTCGTCGCGGTCGTCGCGTTCATCGGCATCCATCTGCCACACGCGAACTACGGGGCGGCGATCGCCCTGCTCGCGATCGCCTCGATCTCGTTCATCGGCGTCGGGATGATGACCGCGGTGCTGCCGCTCATCTCCCCGGAGAAGGGAACGCAGCTCGGGTTCGTCGCCCAGGGCCTGATGCTCGTCGTCTCGGGCGTCTACTACCCGGTGAGCGTCCTCCCGATCTGGATGCAGTGGGTCGCGAAGATCTCACCGGCGACCTACGCGTTGCGGGGCAACCGTGACCAGATCCTGCACGGTGCGGGTCTGCGCTTCGACGATGTCTGGCCGTTGCTCGTGATCGGTGCGCTTTCGATCCCGATCGGGCTCGTCGTCTTCCGGGCGGGCGAGCGCTACGCGAAGCAGCACGGGAAGCTGAAGCGTTCGGGATGATCCGCGTCGCTGACACGACGGCAGACTTCGAAGCCTGCGCATCGATCTTCGCCGAGGTCGAGCCGGAGGATCGGGTGACCGCCGAGGAGCTCGCAACAGCGGGCGGTCGCTACCTGCTCGACGGAGACGATGGCTATGCATACGTGAAGCGCTCATCGGTGCCGGCGAGCGCGTACACGATGATTCGCGTTCGGCCCGGCGCCCGGGGCAAGGGCGTCGGCTCGGCGCTGCTCTCGGAGGCAGGCGAGCACGCCCGCTCGCTCCACTGCGATCGCCTCAACGGCCGTGTGCACGAAGGCGACGATGCTTCGCTTCGCTTCGTCTCGACGCGAGGTTTCCGTGAGGTGACGCGCGACGTGGAGATCCTGCTGACCGTCGACCCGGGCGCCGGCGTGTGGGCTCCGGGCATCGTCGAACTGGCGCCGGAGCACCTCGCAGGTGCGTATGCGGTCGCCGCCGAGGCGACACCGGAGATGGCGCTGCCGCTCGTGGCGTCTGCACCGCCGTTCGAGGAGTGGCTCGCGCGAGAGGAGCGCGGGAGCGCGCTCGCGGTTGTCGCCCTCGACGGCGACGAGGTCGTCGGCTACGCGCGGCTCTATGCGCTGCAAGCGCACGAGGGGCGGCTCGAGAACGGGCTCACCGCGGTCAAGCACAGCCACCGGCGCCGTGGGATCGCGACGGCGCTGAAGAGGGCGCAGGTCGCCTGGGCGGCAGAGCACGGCTACCGGGAGATCTCCTCGACGATGGTCGAGGGCAATGACGGGATGCGCGCAGTCAACGCGCGCCTCGGCTACCGCGAGTTGCCCGGCTGGATTGTCGTGGAAGGTCCGGCGTGATCGATCTTCGGCCGGTCATCTCCGACCACGATCTCGTCGTCTGGGCTGCGCTGAAGAGCGCGGTCGTCCCCAACGAGCCCGTGACGGCCGAGCAGCTGCGCGCGCAGCCCGAGCCGGAGCGCTACCTGCTGCTTGCGGCGCTCGACGGCGAGCTCGCGGGTTGCGGCATCGCGGACCGGTCGAGCTTCGGCGGCCGGGCCTTCATCGCCGTGCGCGTCCTGCCGGAGTACCGTCGGCGCGGCGTCGCGACGACACTTATGGGCGCGCTCGCCGAGTACGCCCGCAGCCTCGGGCTGTCGGGTGTGAACGCGTTTGTCTACGCAGACGAGTCTCACTCGATCGCCTTCGCGGAGTCCCTTGGCCTCGTCGACGTCGACTATCAGCTCGAGCAGGTGCGCACGATCGGTGAGGAAGCGCCGCCGTCTGTCCCGGATGGGTTTGAGCTCGTCTCGCTCGAGACGCGCCGCGAGGAGCTACTGGACGCCGCTTGGCCGGTCGCACTCGAGGGCTACGAGGACCTGCCGATCCCCGGCGGCGTCACGTACAAGAAGGAGACGTGGCTGCGTGACGAGGCGACGAGACCCAGCGGCTCGTTCGCCGCGTTCGAGGGCGGCGAGGTCGTCGGCTACGCCGGGCTCGTCGAGCATGCGAGCGGTGACGCAGTCGCCGAGCACGGCCTCACTGTCGTTCGCCGCGACCGGCGCGGCCGTGGGCTTGGAAGCGTGCTCAAGCGTGCACAGCTGCACTGGGCGGCCACGCACGGAGTCACCGAGCTCGTGACCTGGACTCAGCGTGGGAACGAGGCGATGCAGGCGCTGAACCGCAGCCTCGGCTACGTCGACAAGAGCAAGGTGATCACCTACCAGGGGCCGCTGCCGTGATCGACGTTCGCACCGTCGTGACCGACGCTGACATCGACACGTACCTCGACCTCCGCAACCGGGTGCATCCGCACACGCCGATGCCGGTCGAGTGGGTGCACGAGCAGCGGAAGAAGCCGGGCAACCTCGATCTGATCGCGGCGCTCGACGGGGAGC
>JBAQHS010000195.1:0-10211 GCA_049288455.1 Gaiellaceae bacterium
CCTCCGCTCGCTCGACGAGGTCGAAATGCGTCTGCTTGCCGCCGCACCGGGCGCCCGGTTCGTGCTCGAGCGCCTCCTGGCCGAGCTGCCCGACCCGGCCGACGAGGTGCTGCTCGACTCGCTACCGATCTCGATCTACGGCGGGGGTTAGACCGGCCCGGCCGAGGCCGGGTGATTCCGCTCCCAGACGAGCCGCAGCCCGTGCAGCGTCAGCTCCGGGTCGACCGCCGTCACCGTTCGCGTGTGCGGTGCGATCAGGTCGGCGAGACCGCCGGTCGCCACGACCGGTGCGTCGGGCGCAGCGAGCTCGGCCTTGATGCGGTCGACGATCGCGTCGACCTGGCCTGCAAACCCATAGACGAGCCCCGACTGCAGCGCTGCGGTCGTCGTCTGGCTGATCACTCGCTCGGGCGCGACGAAGGGGACTTTCGGCAGCCGTGCCGCCCGCGCGAACAGCGCGTCCATCGAGACCTCGATGCCGGGCGCAAGCACCCCGCCCGCGAATTCGCCCGCCGCCGAGACGACGTCGAAGTTCGTGGACGTGCCGAAGTCGACGACGACGGCCGGCGCCCCATGGCGCTCGCGTGCGGCAACGGCGTTCGCGATCCGGTCCGGCCCCACCTCGCGTGGGTCGTCGTAGCGAATCACCATCCCGGTCGAGACCCCGGGGCCGAGCGCAAGCAGCTCGGTCCCTGCCCACCGCTCGGCGAACGCGATGTACTCCTGCACGAGCTGCGGCACCGACGAGCAGAGGACGATCCCCTCGAGCGACGAGAGCTCGACGAACGAGCGGAGCATGACGGCGAGCTCGTCGCTCGTATGCGTGCGATCGGTGCCGACCCTGAACTGCTCGGTCAGCCGCTCCCCGTCGAAGAGCCCGAACACGGTCTGCGTATTGCCGACGTCGATCGCGAGGAGCATGGCCCCATTCAACCTGGTTCCGCTCTTCGAACCAGGTTGATGAGTTTCGCGAGACCGCCGCGACCCTTCGAAACTCGGCAACCTGGTTGAAAACCAAACCAGGTTGCGTGCGGTTCGGGGCTAGAGGTCTTCGATCTCGCTGCGGCCCTCGCCGATGCGCTTGGCGAGCGCTTCGGGGGTGAGCGTGGGCTCGTCGCCCTCGCCACGCAGCTCCTCGATCGTCACGTCGCTCGAGGTGTAGACCTCGGCCCGCGGGATCATCCGGGTCGGCCGGTTCTTGTCCCACACCCAGACGTCGTCCATCTTCAGATGGAAGAACGGGTAGGTCGGCTGCGGCACGTACTGCAGGTCGAGCTTGTTGCACAGGTACGTGGCGTCCTGGGTCAGGACGCAGTACCGGAAGAGGGTGAAGACCGCTGCGTACTCCTTCTTCAGCCGCAGCTCGGCCTCGGCCTCGAACTCGTCGAGCTCGTCGAGGTTGCTCACGCCTGTGATTGTAGCCCTGCGAGGGCCGCCCGGACTGTGCCGTTTCCGGGGATTTCCAGATCGGGAGCAAGCTCGGCCAGTGAGCTGAGCACGAACCTACGCTCGAGCAGGTGTGGATGTGGGACGACGAGGCCCGGCTCGTCGACGACCCGGTCGCCGAAGAGCAGCACGTCGAGATCGATCGTGCGCGGCCCCCACCGCGGCCCGACCCGCTCGCGCCCGAGCCGCCGCTCGATGTCGAGCAGGAACGTGAGGAAGGGCAGCGGCTCGAGGGCGGTCTCGACCGCCGCGACCGCGTTCATGAACCGGGGCTGATCCTCGAAGCCCCACGGGTCGGTCTCGACGATCGCCGAGAGCCGCTCGACTCCGATCAGCTCGGCGGCGTCGCGGATGAACCGCTCGCGGTCGCCGAGGTTGGAGCCGAGACCGACGTACGCGATCGTCATGGCCGTTCGACGGTGACCGCGCTGTACTCGACCGTGAGCCCTGCGGGCTTCACCTGCGGCTTGCGAATGCGGATGCGCAGCGACTCGGGCTGGAAGCGCTCCATCAGCATGTCGGCGACGGCCGTCGCGAGCGCCTCGAGCAGATTGAACCGCTGCGAGGAGGACAGCTCACGAATCGACTGGGCGACCTGGGTGTAGTCGACGGCGTCCTCGAGCCGGTCCGAGGCGCCGCGCTCGCCGACCTCCAGCTCGACGTCGTAGAGGAACGGCTGGCCGAGACGCTGCTCTTCCTCCTCGACACCGTGGTAGCCGAACACGTGCAGGCCGCGCAGCTCGACCTTCACCCAGCCACCGCCTTTGCCGCCGCGAGCGCCTCGACGTGCTCGCGGACGTCGTGCACGCGCAGGATCGTCGCGCCGCGGTCGAACGCGGCGACGGCAGCGCCCACCGACGCTGCAGCCGAGCCGGTCACCTGACCCGTCAGCTTTCCCAGGCTGCTCTTGCGCGAGAAGCCGATCACGACCGGCCGGCCGATCGCAACGAGCTCATCGAGGCGCCGGACGAGCTCGAAGTTGTGCGCAGCCGTCTTGCCGAAGCCGATCCCCGGGTCGAGGCAGACGTGCTCCTCACGGATCCCGGCCGCCACCGCGACCGCGAGCCGGTCCTCGAGGAACCGCTTCACCTCCGAGACGACGTCGTCGTACCGTGGGTCCTCCTGCATCGTGCGCGGCTCGCCGAGCATGTGCATGAGACAGAGATAGCAGCCCGCGTCGGCCACGACACCGGCGAGCTCCGGGTCACCACGAAGCGCCGTGACGTCGTTGACGAGCTCGACGCCCAGCTCGAGTGCCCGCCGTGCGACGGCCGCCTTCGATGTGTCGATCGAGACGGGCGCGCCGCCGAGGTCGGCCAGCACCGGCTCGACCCGCCGCAGCTCCTCCTCGAAGCTCACACCCTCCGAGCCCGGCCGCGTCGACTCGCCGCCCACGTCGATGATCGCCGCCCCCGCATCGAGCATCCCCCACGCCTCGGTGACCGCCGGCTCGAGCCGCAGGTGCAGGCCGCCGTCGGAGAACGAGTCGGGCGTGACGTTGATCACGCCCATCACCGACGGTGCTGGAAAGCGGTCTTCGATCGGGGCTCGTTTTGACATCGTGCGGATACTTTCGCGGGTGGACGGGGGTTGGCGCTACCTGGGGACGATCGGACGGCGGCTTCGCTGGACGATCTTCTGGGCAATTCTGTCGGGCCTCGCCTGGCAGGGCGCAGCCATCTCCGCGCCGCTCCTCATCCGGCATGCGATCGACGCCGGGGTCGTCCGGCACCACTCGGCGGCGCTTTGGTGGGCGTGCGCGGGCGTGGTCGCCCTCGGCGCGATCGAGGCGATCGGCGGCGGCTCGCGTCATTACTTCGCGATTCGGAACCGTGCACGGGCGGACGCGGAGGTGCGCGACGGCATCTTCCGCCGGGCGCTCGACCTCGATGCCCGCTATCACGATCGCGTCGGAGCGGGCGAGCTGATCTCGCGAGCGTCGAACGACGCCGAACTGGTCGCGCGCGCATTCGACTCGATCGGGCACACGATCGGCTACGTCCTGACGGTGATCGGCGCGTCCGCGATCCTGCTCGTGATCGACTGGCACCTGGCGGTCGCGGTGCTCGCGCCGCTGCCGCTCCTCAGCGTCGGCTTCGGCCGCTACTCGCGCCGGTACGCCGAGCGGACGAAGATCAACCAGGAGCAGCTCGGTGAGGCGACAGCGCTCGTCGAGGAGACGATCTCGGGGATCCGTGTCGTGAAAGGGCTCGGTGGCGGGGCGGCGCTCTCGGCGCGTTTCCGCCGCCGCTCCGACGAGGTCGTGCGCACGGCGCTCGACGTCGCATCGGTCGACGCCGTCTTCCTGCCTGCGCTCGAGGCGCTGCCGCTCATCGGCATCCTCGTCGTGCTCTGGTACGGGAGCCACCGCGTGATCGCCGGTGACATCACGATCGGCACCTTCGCGGCATTCAACTTCTACCTCGCGCTCCTCGTCAATCCGTTGCGAACCCTCGGCCAGCGGGTCTCGACGCTCCAGCGCGCTGCCGCGGCCGCGCGCCGGGTGGTCGATGTCCTGCGCGCCGAACCGGTCGTTGTCGAATCGCCGCATCCCCGCGCGTTCCCGTCCGACGCGCATGTGCGGTTCGAGGATGTGCGCTTCTCCTACGGCGACGGCGGCGCCCAGGTGCTCGACGGGTTCACGCTCGATATCCCGCCCGGCACATCCCTCGCCCTGGTCGGGGCGACCGGCTCGGGCAAGTCGACGGTCGCCTCGCTCCTCGCACGCTTCTACGACCCGGAGGGAGGCCGCGTGACGATCGGTGGCGTCGATATCCGCGAGTTGCGTCTCGGCGACGTACGGCGCGAGGTCGGCATCGTCTTCGAAGACACGTTCCTCTTCGGAGACACCGTCAGCGGCAACGTCGGGTTCGCCTCGGTCGACCCGGGTGACGAAGAGATTCACCGCGCTGCGCGTCTCGCCGGCGCCGCGGAATTCGTCGAGCGCCTGCCGAAGGGCTACGAGACCGTCCTCGGCGAGCGCGGGTTCTCGCTCTCGGGCGGGCAACGGCAGCGAATCGCGATCGCCCGCGCCATCTTCGCCGACCCGCGGGTGTTGATCCTGGACGACGCGACCTCCGCGGTCGACGCGACGAAGGAGCACGAGATTCGCGCGGCGCTCGGCGAGGTGATGCAGGGGCGCACGACACTCGTGATCGCGCACCGCCCGGCGACGATCGCGCTCGCAGACCGGGTCGCAGTCGTCGCCCAGGGGCGAGTGGTCGAACAGGGAACTCACGCCGAGTTGCTCGCGCGCTCGCCGCGCTATCGGTCGCTGCTTGCGCTGGCGGAGGCAGCCGCGTGATCCGCCGGCGCATCGATCCGATCCTCCGGCCGCACCGGCGGCTGATCGTGATCGCCGGGCTGGCAATGATCGGCGCAACGGCGGTATCGCTCGCGGCGCCCCTGCTCGCGAAGGTCGCGATCGACCGCGGCATCGAGCATCACGACGCGCACGTGATCGACGTCGTCGCGCTCGTCTACCTCGTGCTGGTCGTCATCCGGCCGGTGCTCGAGCGGGTGATCGTGCTGACGAGCGCGCGCGCCGGCGAGCGGTTCATGGGTGACCTGCGCGTGGCCGCCTACGAGAAGCTGCAGGCGCTGTCGCTGCCGTTCTTCGAGGAGACGCGCGCCGGCGTGCTCGTGTCGCGCCTGACGGCCGACGTGCAGACGCTGACGACGTTCACCCGCCTCGTGCTCGTCGAGGTGGTCGGGTCGGTGCTGCTCTTCGTCGTCACCCTCGTGATCCTCGTGACGCTGTCGCCGCTTCTGTCGCTCGTGATGCTCGTCTCGGTGCCGATCCTCGTCTGGTCGTCGCTGCGCTACGGGAAGCGCTCGCGGCCGGCGTTCCTCGCACTGCGCGACCGGGTCGCCGACACCATGTCGTCACTGCAGGAAGGCCTCACGGGTGTGCGCGTCGTGCAGTCGTTCAGCCGTGAGGACGAGCGCTACGCGTCCTACCGTGAGCGCTCGCGCGCCCAGGTGTCGGCCTGGCGGCGCATCTCGCTCGTGAACATCGGGTTCTTCCCGATGATCGCCTTCGCCCAGTCGCTCGCGCTATCCGCAGTGCTCGTCTTCGGCGGCTACCTGCACCGTCACGGACGCGTGTCCGTCGGCACCGTCGTCGCCTTCGCGCTCTACCTGATCTCGCTGTTCGACCCCGTCGCGCGACTCGGCGACTGGTTCAGCGAGTTTCAGTCCGGACGTGCGGCGCTCGCGAAGATCGTCGGCCTGCTCGATACGCCCGTCACCGTCGCGGGGGGCAGCACGAGCCTCCCGGCCGAGGGCGAGCTCGTGGCGGACAGCCTCACCTTTGCGTACGACGGTGGGCGCCCCGCCGTCGAGGACGTGTCGCTTCGCGTCGCCTTCGGGGAGCACCTGGCCCTCGTCGGCGCGACGGGCGCCGGCAAGTCGACGCTCGCCAAGCTGCTAGTGCGCGCCTATGACGCGAACGAGGGCACCGTCTGCTTCGGCGGGATCGACCTGCGCGAGGCGCCGCTCGACGACCTCCGGCGGCGGCTCGCCTTCGTGCCGCAGGAGGGACATCTCTTCTCCGGGACGATCGCGGAGAACATCAGCCTCGCTCACCCGGGCGCCTCCGACGGCGAGGTGCGGCAGGCACTGCGGGCGATCGGAGCGCTCGAGCGGTTCGAATCGCTGCCCGACGGGCTCGCGACCGATGTCCGCTCCCGTGGTGTGCGTCTCTCGTCGGGCGAGCGACAGCTCGTCTCACTCGCCCGCGTCGCGATCGCCGACCCGGCGGTGATCGTGCTCGACGAGGCGACCTCGTCACTCGATCCACAGACCGAGGCCGCCGTCGAGCAGGCCCTGGCCGCGGTCGCGAAGGGCCGCACGGTGATCACGATCGCGCACCGCCTCTCGACAGCCGAGCGGGCAGATCGCGTCGCCGTGATGGAGCACGGCCGGCTGATCGAGATCGCCTCGCACGACGAGCTCGTCGCGCAGGGCGAGCGCTACGCGCGCCTCTGGGCGAGCTGGCAGGCCGGGCTGGAGGCTTGATGTGAAACGCACGCGCACCCCTGCACGCAGTTCCACATCAAGCCTCTAGTCGCGTGATACGCGCTCGCGGCAGGCGGCGATGATCGCCTGCGCCTCGGCGCGGTTGCCGTAGCCGCTCGTCTCGGTCTTCTTCCCCTCGAGGTCCTTGTAGACCTGGAAGAAGTGCTCGATCTCGTTGCGCAGCTGCGGCGGCACGTCGTGGATGTCGGAGATGCCACTCCACGACGGATCGTTGAGCGGCACGCAGAGGATCTTCTCGTCCGGCCCCTTCTCGTCGGCCATGTGGAAGACGCCGACCGCACGCACGCGGATGCGACAACCGGGAAACGTGGGCTCGCCGACGAGCACGAGAGCGTCCAGTGGGTCGTCGTCCTCGGCGAGCGTGCCTTCGATGTAGCCGTAGTCGGCCGGGTAACTCATCGAGGTGAAGAGACGGCGGTCGAGCACGATCCCGCCGGCGTCGTCGTCCCACTCGTACTTGTTCCGCGACCCGGAAGGGATCTCGACGAACACGGTTCCGTCACTCACCGGCCGAACTCTACGCGGTGGCGGATAAGGTGCCGACATGGCACTCGAGCGCCCACAGATCGACAAGCCGGACGGGGACATTCCATTCGAGCTCGGGATCGAGGACCTCGTGGTCGGCGACGGTGACGAGGCGACGAAGGGCTCGAAGGTGACCGTGCACTACGTCGGCGTTGCGTTTCGCTCCGGTGAGGAGTTCGACGCGTCGTGGAACCGCTCGCAGCCGTTCGAGTTCGCACTCGGCAAGGGCCAGGTCATACCCGGCTGGGATGCCGGCGTGGAAGGCATGAAGGTGGGCGGCCGCCGCAAGCTGACGATCCCGTCGGCAATGGGCTACGGCGCCCGAGGCGCAGGGAGTGCGATCGCTCCGCACGAGCCGCTCGTGTTCGTGGTCGACCTCCTGTCCGTTCGTTAAGAAGCCCGGATCCCGCCGGTGACAGAACCGCGTTGGGAGCTCAGGCCTGCGACCGCGAGCGACCGGGATTTTCTCTTCGAGCTCCACCGGGCCACGATGAGGCCCTACGTCGAGCCGATCTTCGGCTGGAACGACACGAAACAGGCGGAGCTGTTCGACGAGGCCTTCACGCCGGCCAACTGTCAGGTCATTCAGATCGGCGGCGAAGACGCGGGCGTCCTCGAGGTCGCCGAGACCGCGGAGGAGATCTGGCTGACGTTGATCGAGCTCGATCCTCGGTGGCAGGGAGCGGGCGTCGGCACATCAGTGGTTTCTTCCGTGCTGCACCGTGGAGCCGAGACGAGGCGTCCCGTCGGCCTTCGGGTCCTGCGCACCAATAGCGCTGCACGAGCGTTGTACGAGCGGCTGGGCTTCGTCGCGTTCTGCGAAACCGACGAGCGCATCTACCTTCGCGCTGACCCGCCCGCGTAAGAAGCTCTTCAGCGGGGTCGCGCGTCGAACGGCGTCACGATGGGAACGAGCTGCTCGGGGTAGCCGTCCGCCGCGTACCCGGCCACGAGGCCGACGAGCTCGGGAACGGAGAGCGGCCACGGGTCGATCGTGATCCCACCGCTTCCGTCGAGCGTGTAGGCAAAACCGCGGGCGTCGCCCTCGGCCGGCTCCTCGATGCAGAAGAGGAGCGCGATCCGGTCGCAGACGTTCGTGATGCGGTCGGCCGCGTCAGCGTCGCCGACGGAAGCACCCGCCGCGTCGAGGAGAGACGGCATCAGCGCTTCCACTTCCGCGAACGCGGCCCGTTCGTGCTCGTCATCCTGTGAGGCGAGAAGCCGGCGCACATGCATCGCGGTCACAAGGTCGACGACGGCGTCCTCGCCGCGCGGCGCGAAGCCGCGTCGCTGGATCGCGACCCACGGCTCCGACTCGATCGCACCCAACTCGTCGTTGTCGAGCTCGCCATAGCCGCGATCATGGTCGGCGACCCCGCGGACGAACGACGCGAACGGCAAGAGCGGCCGCTCCTGCCACGCCAGGGCCAGCGTCCCGGCGAGCCGAGCATGCTCGGCCTGCGGGAAGACAACTGCGCGCCGTCGCGATCTGATCATGGTCGAGGTTAGCCTGCGACCTCCACGACGACGTTCGGGCCATGCTTGTCGTCGAACCGGTCGAGCACTCCGGACTCGAGCAGACGGCGCCGTGATTCGTTCGCATCGTCGAGCGAGTCGAAGTCGAGCAAGATGAAGACCTCGTTCGGGTCGGCGTCGCCACGGAAAAGACGCACGCTCTTCGCCTGCTCACGTGCGCGCGGGCGATCCTGGTCGAACATCCCGCGCCAGGTCTCGTAGTCGCCGACATTGATCCGGGTGATGATGAACGCTGACAGCTCGCACCTCTCTATGGATGGTTGTCGCGCGGATCCCACAGCGGGATCTCGGCGGTTGCCTGGTAGGCCATGCCGTGCGGGTAGCTGATCAGCTCGATGTCGGTGCCAAACGGCGTTTGGAAGTAGTTGATCGTCTGGCCGGCGGCAGGTCCCGCGGTTACCGGGAACGGCCCGAGCCGCTTCTGCGCGCCCTTGCTCTGCAGATAGGGCACCGCCTTGTCGATGTCGCGAACGTAGAACGCAACATGGTGGCCGCCCCAGTCGGAGTTCTTGCGGAACGCATGCTCCTGGTCGGGCGCGGTGTACTGGAAGAGCTCCACTCCAGGCCCGTTTCCGAAGCGCACCATTCTGATCTGCTCGACTACCGCTTTCGGGTCGACGTCGACAAGCTGATGCATGAAGTCGCCGACCGGGTCGGCAAACGGCCCGAACGTCAGCGGGTTCGTGCCGCCGAGCACGTCCTCGAGCCAGGTCGCCGCCGCCGCGACGTCGGGAACGGTGATCCCGACGTGATCGATCCCGAGAAGGCCCGGCACCGTCGTCACCTCGGACTCGAGACCGTTGCGCTTCGGCGACCACAGCGGCCGGACGCTCGGTACGTCGTACGCCATCCCCTGCGGGTAGCTGATCAGCTCGATGTACGTCCCGAATGGCGTCTTGAAGTAGTTGATCGACTGGCCGGCGGCGGGGCCGCCGGTGAGCGTGAACGGGCCGAGGAACCGCTCGACACCCTTCCCATCCATGTACGCGACGGCCGCGTCGATGTCGGTGACGTAGAACGCGACGTGATGGCCCGACCAGTCGGAGTTGCGCGGATGCGACCGGCGCTGGTCAGGAGCCTCGTACTGAAAGAGCTCGATGTTCGCGCTGTGGCCGATGCGGAGGACCGTGATCTCGTCGATCACTGAGCGGGGGTCGACGCCGAGCAGATCCTGCATCAGCGTCCCCTGCGGATCGCTGATCGGCCCGAAGGACAGTGGCGCCACTGCTCCCATCACCTCCTGGAACCACGCGACCGCCTCGCTGATGTCGGGAACGGTGAGCCCGACGTGGTCGGCTCCGACGAGATTCAACTCACCCGCGCCGGCGAAGGCGCCACGCGCGGCGGCGAGCGGCAGCGCTGTCGCCCCGGCGACTGCAACCGCACTCTTCGTCAGGAAGGTCCTGCGGTCACCACGAAATCCGTCGGCCATGTTCCCTACCCCTTTCGCTCTCGAACCGTGCGCGGGACTTTCTCACGCACGGAGCTGATCTGCCGATCCGACCGCACCTCAGACACGGGCCGCGTAGTCGACCCGACGGAACGGCCAGTCGCGTTCGAGCCACGCGCTCACGGTGCGCCAGAGCGGCGCGTCGAGGTCAGCGCTCGTGACCCGAACCCACGAATGCACCGCGGCGTCGAAGCCCGCTTTGTCGGCGCGCGGC
>JBAQHS010000196.1:0-1838 GCA_049288455.1 Gaiellaceae bacterium
GGCCGCGCCGGCGATCCCGCCGCCGCCCGCAACGGTGTCGGCATCCCGAGCCATCCTCACCCCGCAGTACAGTCACGCCGTGGCGAACGATCAGAGTCTGCGGCGCGCTCCCTGGCGTGGGTATCGGCGCGCCGACGTCGAGGCGGCGCTCGCACACGACCAGCTTGTGCGGACGAGACTCGAGCTCGATCTCGAGGCCGCGACGCAGCGCATCTCTGCACTCGAGCTCGAAGTCCGCGAGCTCAACACACGCATCGACGCAGGGCGTGCGCGTGAGGCGTCACTGACGCAGTCGCTCGACGAGGTGCGCCAGCGGCGCGAGCAGACCGATCGTGAAGCTCGGCATCGCGCCCACCAACTCGTCGTCGAAGCCGAAGAGCGCGCTGCGGCGCTGAAGACGGACGGGCTACGCCAGGTCGGCGAGCTGCAAGGTCAGGTCGAGGCGCTGCTCGACATGCGCGCAACGTTCACCCGCACGATGCAGCAGCTGAGTGAGGACCTCGCCGCCGGCATGGCGCGGCTCGCGGCGGGCCGGGCGACGGCGATCGACTACAAGCCTGAAGACCAGCTCTCGCGTTGGGCACCGCCCGAGAATTAGCACGAGCCAAGCACGCAGAGGGCGAGCGCCGGCAGACCGAGCACGTCGCGCCACCCCTCCGGCACGCGCACCTCGGCGTCTGCACGCGTCGCTACGGCGACGAGCACCTCGCCGCCTCGCGTGAAGGCGCAGACGCCCGGGCCGAGATCGACCGGCTCGTACGGCCCTGCGAACGCTGCTGCACGCTCGGCCCGCAGCGCGAGGGTCGTTGCCGTGACATGGAGCTTCACGGTGTCCGGGGTTGGCGCCGCGCCGGCCCGCAGAGCAGCGAGCGCCGCACGCCGGGCCTCCCAGTCGACCGGCCGCCGGTTGTCGGGGTCGACGAGCGACAGATCTTCGAGCTCGTCTCCCTGATAGATGTCAGGGACTCCGGGCGCGGTCAGCTTCAGCAGCAGCTGCCCGAGGGCGATCCGGCGGCCGAGTTCGCGCACGCGGTCGAGGAACGGGTCCCGCTCGATCAGCGCCGCGGCGCGGGCCGCATATTCCTGGACGGCCGCCTCGTGCTCGACGTCAGGGCTCAGCCAGTTCGTCGTGACCTTTCCCTCGCGCAGCGCCTTCTCGAGATACCCATCGAGCCGCTCGCGCGAGATCGGTAGCGCGCCAAGAAGTGTCTGAAAGACGAGCAGCTCCTCGCGGGCGTCGGGGAGCGCGCCGAGCGCCGCCCGCCACGCCGTCACGCGCTCCGCCCATTGCTCCGCGAGCCATGTGAGCGCGACGATTCGCGCTCGCACGTCGGGCGAGCGCTTCGTGTCGTGGGTGTAGGTCGTGAGCAGCTGGCGCGGAAACCGCGTCGCGCGCTTGGCGTTCGCCTCGTGGAACTCGGCAACGGCCGCTCCGAAACGGCCTGGGTCGCCACCGACCTCGTTCAGCGCTGCGAGGCGGAAGTAGCGGTAGAACGCGGTGTCCTCGACGCCCTTCGCCATGACCGGCCCGGTCGTCTGCTGGAAGCGCACGACGAAGTCCTCATTCCCGGGCTCCTGCAGGAAGAGAATCCGGCGCAGCTCCTCCGACACGCCGGCGCGGCCGATCTCCTCTCGGTCTGCATCGTCGATGACGCCGTCGTACGGCCGGATGTAGGTGCGGTAGACCTGGAAGGACGCGAGCGCTGACGGGAGGCTCTCGAGCTCGACCTCCTGATGGAGGCGCCGCAACTCGGGCTCGAAGATGTTCACCGCGACCTCGAGCTTCGCAAGCGCAGCGATGTCGGCGAACCGGCGGGAGTCGCCGGTCACCTCTTCGT
>JBAQHS010000197.1:0-4298 GCA_049288455.1 Gaiellaceae bacterium
GGCACCACGCCACCGCCGGCGGCCGCCGCGGGCGACCCGGTGGCGGGCAAGCAGGTCTTCGCATCAGCGGGCTGCGGCGGCTGCCACACCCTGAAGGCCGCGGCCTCGAACGGTGCGGTCGGCCCGAACCTCGACCAATTGAAGCCTGACGCGGCGCGCGTCGCGCACCAGGTCGAGGTCGGCGGCGGCCCGATGCCGTCGTTCAAGGCAACGCTCAGCCCGAAGCAGATCCAGGACGTCGCGGCCTTCGTCGCGACCTCCACCCACGCCTAAACGACTCCTGAAAGTGCGAAACCCGCCCGGGGGAGGGGCGGGCTCGCCGCAGTCAGTCACCGGTATTTTTGGGGGGAGCCGGTAGAGGCATCCTGCACCGAGGGGCCAATCGGTCGCATCATCCGGAAGGGTGATTTTTCACTCGGAGGCCGCGGCGACGATCTCGTCGAAGGCCGGCTCGCCACGGATTGCATCGAGGTCGGAGTCGCTCTTCGCGTAGCCCCGGAACATCTCCGACAACTCGATGGCCGTCCGAAGGTGCTCGAGCGCTTCGGCGGTCTGACCGGTGAGGCTCTCGCAGCAGGCGAGGTTGTAGAAGAGCAGGCCGTACTGGGGATCCGACGCGATCACTTCGCGGGCGCGCGTCACCACTTCGGCGTAGGCACCGGCCTCATACAGCGGCCGCAGCGGTGACCAGAGCTCCCACCCGACGGGATCGTAGGCCTTTCCCGGCGTCCCACCGACGGCGACGAGAACGGTTCCGGGCTCCTCCGCGAAGGCTGTCCGGTTCACGCGCGGCCGCACGAAGACGAACGTGCCTACCGGAGCGTCGTGGCGCTCGCCGTCGAGTTCGAAGACGGCACGCCCCTGGACGACGAGGTACAGCTCCTCGTCCCGCTCGGCTTCGTCCTCGTTCTCGTTCGCCTCCTGATGCTCCGGAATCAGCCGGTCACCAACGTTCGCGGCGGTCCAGGCGTTGATGCCGAACCCGGTGATGCCGAGGTGATGGCGTACCGGGCGCATCACTGCCCGGCCGTCGTCGAGCTCGGCAATGTCGTCGACGTGCACGACCGCATATCCACTCATCGGAGACCCCCTGTTCAGCTCGTCACGAGAACGGAGAAGGAGGGATTCGAACCCTCGAGGCAGGGATTTCCCCACCTAACGCCTTAGCAGGGCGCCGCCTTCAGCCACTCGGCCACTTCTCCAAGCGGGCGCATCGTACCGTAGGCCCTGACGCGCGAAAGCCCGCTCGTGGCGGGCTTTTCGCTGGAGCGGAGAGAGAGGGATTTGAACCCTCGATGCACCTTTCGGCACATACGCGATTTCCAGTCGCGCTCCTTAGACCGCTCGGACACCTCTCCGTTTGTTCGCGGCGGAATGACCGGTTCTCACCTGGCCGTTCCCGCTCGACCGGCAGATTAGCCCGACGGTGGCCGCGGCAGGCGACGAGGCCCGAAGGGCGTTCGCTCGTTGACTGACAGTTCGGTCAACGGCCAGGTTTCGGCCGGAGGAAAACGGTGAGGTCACTCGGGAGGCACCACGGCGCGTGGTGACTTCTCTTCCCTTCTTGGAACCGCCGCCGGCTCGAAAGGGGGTGCCAAGCATTTGAGCGAGCGACGGTCTGACCCATTCTCTTCTCTTGGACGGAGGAACGAATGAAACGCTTGCTCACCCGAATCGCCGCTCGAACGATTCTTCTCGCGCTCGCGACGGTCGGGTTCGCGCTCACCGCAAGCCCGGCGTTTGCGCGTTCGCCGGCGCCCGTGGATGGGACACCCGGCGGCACCGCCGTCGATGTCGCCAGTGCAACGATCTCCGTGACGCAGCTGTTCGCGCCTGGCGAGGTCGATCTTTCAACGCTCGGCGTCAGCCCCACCGACCTGCTCGGTGTCGGGCCCACCGCGAGCACGAGCACACCTGGCGGGCCGCTGACGGTCGCACCACTCGGCTCGACCGCCTGCCCAAACGCTCAGTACCACACGATCCAAAGCGCGGTTACCGCTGCAGCAGCGGGTGCGATGATCAAGGTCTGCGCCGGCACGTACACCGAGCAGGTGACGATCCCTGCGGGCAAGGACGGGCTGACGCTCTACTCCGTCCCTGACCTCCAGGCTGTGATCAAGGCGCCAATGGCGATGCTCGGCAAAGAGGCGATCGTCGAGGTCAGCGGTGCGGCGAACGTCGCGATCAGGCACTTCACGATCACGGGGCCCGGCGGCGGCCCTTGCAACAGCATCCGCTACGGCGTCTTCGTCGGCGGCGGCGGATCCGCCCTGATCACCGACAATCACATCACCCAGATCCAGGACACACCGTTCAGCGGCTGCCAGAACGGTCTCGGCGTCGCGGTCGGTCGCACACTCGGGCCCGACGGGCCGACGACGGGCAGCGCAACCGTCGTCCACAACCTGATCGACAGCTACCAAAAGGGCGGCGTGCTCGTCGACAACGCCGGTTCGAACGAGGAGGTCGCGTTCAACAGCGTCGTGGGCGTCGGAGCGACGCCGTTCATCGCCCAGAACGGAATCCAGGCGAGCCGCGACGCGAGCGCGGACATCCACCAGAACACAGTGTCGAACAACAACTACGCAGTTCCGGGCACCGACTCGGTCGGGATCCTGCTTTACATGGAGGGCAACGGCGCGACCACGGTCGACCACAACAGCACCACATCGAACGACGACGGGATCTTTCTCTACACCAACGTGAAGGGCGAATTGATCTCCCACAACACATCGACCCAGAACGACTTCACGGGCATCACTGCCGACAGCACGACGTCGTCGAACACGATCTCCTACAACAAGGCGTCCGGCAACATGCTGCTCGACTGCGAGGACGACTCAGTCGGCACCGGCACCGCCGACACCGCCAACTTCTGGACCCAGGACTTCGGGCAAACCGCGAGTCCTCCCGGTATTTGCAAGCAGACGGGGCCATAGCCCTCAGGGCTTAGCCGGATCGAGACGCGGGGGGAGGCCGTTCGCATGAGCCTCCCCTCGCGCGCCGCGCGATGGCGAAATGCCTAGGGTGGCCGCGACAGGCGGCGTGGCTCGGCCTAGGTCGAGATGGCAAGGGCCCGCGGGCGGTGAGCGCGCGGCGCCGACCTCGGCGAGACGATGCGAACGAGTGCCTGCACACAGTCGGGGTCGAACCCCGTGCCGGTCTCGTCGTGGAGCAGCGCCAGCGCACGTTCGGGTGTCCACGCTCCGCGGTAGACGCGTGGTGAGACGAGGGCGTCGTAGACGTCGCAGACCGCGAGGATGCGAGTCTCGAGGGAAAGCTCGTCAGCCTCAAGGCCGCGGGGATAGCCACTGCCGTCGAGACGCTCGTGATGGTCGAGGACAAGGCGTGCCACGCTGTCGTTGAAGCCGCCGAGCTCGGCCAGCAGTTCGTGGCCGTGCGTCGGGTGGCGCTTGATGATCGCGAACTCATCATCGTCGAGTGCACCGGGCTTCTGCAGGATCGAGTTCGGAATCGAGAGCTTGCCGATGTCGTGGAGGAGGCCCCCGATCGCCAGGGCACGGAGGCGCGCCGGTGTGAGCCCGAACTGCTCGCCGATCGCAACGGCGAGTGCCGCAACGCGGCGCGTGTGCTCCTCGGTCGAGCTGTCTTTCTCCGCGAGCCGCACCATCAGAGCCCGCACGCGAACGCCGAGGAAGGCCTCTTCGGCGGCAACCATCTCGGAGGCGCGCAGATCACCGGCGAGGGGACGCGATTGACCTGCTCGATAGAGGTCGTAGGCAACCGACGCGCCGACGAGCGTGATCCCGACGAATTCGAAGACATGGCCGAGCCACCAACCGAGATCCATGAACGTGAGCGTGAGCGCGCCGATGAGCGCGCTCGCGAGGAGCACCAGCCCGAAGACGACGACGAGGTCAGCGGTCCGTCGCGTGAGCAGGAAGGTGCGCGCGGCACGAATGGCCAACGCGCAAAGGAGCAACAACCCGACGGCCAGGAGCGCCCACGCGGCCGGCGAGCGCGCGGCCGGCACGCTCGGCACGAGGCTCGGCACGAGGACTCCGACCAGGCTCACGACGACGATCGCGGCAACGATCGCTGCGACAAGCCCGAGCAGGAACGGGATCGACCGCCGCGCATTCATCCGCGGCACACCCGAGAGGGCGAGCACCGCCGCGCCCACCGGAAGAGTGGCGCCGCCGGTCAGGGCGATGACGCCGTTGTTGCCGACGAGCACACCCGGGGTGACGAGGCCGTGCACTGCGAGGAGTACCGCCATGATCGTGAAGCCGCCCCCGACGAGGACCGTACGCGCGTCACCGCGCCTGGCACCGATC
>JBAQHS010000198.1:0-3871 GCA_049288455.1 Gaiellaceae bacterium
CGGCTCGACGCGAGCCCGCCAACGGCGATCGTCATCTTGAAGCCGGATCACGTGCGGGATGTCGACCTGTTCGTGCGCCGGTACGGAGCGCGCGCGTTCGGACCCTGGCTCTTCTGGCGGTCGAACATCCCCGAGGTTGAGCTCGAACCGATCGAGCCGGGCAGCGAGCTCCCGGGCGGTCTCGTCGCGCTGTACGACGGACGGGGTCGCAACGAGACACCCGTCTGGCTGCCGGAACAGCGCACCATCGTCTTCGCAGACGGCATGACCGGCCAGGGCGGCGAGTTGCGGATCTGGGACACGCCTGCGCTCGAACAGCGGGCGCGGCCCGCGCTCGGTGAGTTGCTCGACCTACCGTTCGAGCGGGTGATCGTCTCGCACGGCGAGCCCGTGCACGATCGCGATGCGTTCGTACGCGCACTCGAGCGCGAGCCGTGGGGCGAGTAGAGGACGACGAATCGCCGGTGGACGGGTCAGGCGCATGGGCCGACGAGGTCGTTGCCCGCGTCATCGACCTGCGCGAGAGCCTCGGTCGATCAGTCTCCGTCGGTATCTCGGGAGTCGATTGCGCGGGGAAGTCAACGCTCGCTGAGTCCGTCCGTGCTCGCCTCCAGACGCGTGGCGCCTCAGCGCTGCTTGTTCCAGGCGACGAGTTCACGCGTCCGACCGCCGAGCGTTACGCCGAAGCCGATGAAGGGCTCGGCTACTACCGAAGCTTCGACTATGCCGGCCTCTTCGATCGGATTCTCCCGGCGGTTCGCTGCGACTTCGCGGGTGAGTTGGTCATCAAAGTGTCGGACTGGGAGCGCGACGACTGGCGCGCGGACACGCTTCTGCTGTCCCGTGCGACGGTGGTGATCGTCGAAGGCTGCTTCTTGTTCGCAAGCGGGAGGGCCCGTGAGTTCGATCTGTCCGTGTGGATCGATCTCCCGCTCGAAGCGGTCGTGTCACGCGCGATTCGACGGCCGCGCGACCTTGAGCGGATGGGCGGGCCAAGTGGCGTGAACGAGCGCTACGCGCGCCGCTACCTCCCGGGGCAGGCCATCCACCTGGAGCGAGACAGCCCCGCCCAGAGCGCAGACCTTGTCCTCCGCTCGGGGGCCTAACGAGGCAGTTCGATCGCGTCCAGGCCGAGCCATGAAGCAAGGTCTTGCAGCTCGAACTGCACCGCCCTGGTGATCGGGCGCGTGAACCGCACGTCCTCGTGGATCGCGTGCACGCGCAGCACCGAAGCCTTCCGGTCGGCGATCGCGTCGACCTTCCCGACCAACCGGTCGAGGTGGAGAATCGGCAACGCGAAGTAGCCCCAGCGGCGCTTCGCCGCGGGCTTGTACATCTCGAGCGTGTACTCGAAGTCGAACAACTCCTGGGCGCGGACGCGGTCGTGGACGAGGCGGTCGAACGGCGAGAGCAGCGCCGTCCGCCCTTCGAAGTTGTCGTTCTTGAGGACGCCGCCGAGCGCGGCGGGATCGACCCGCCACTCGCCCTTCACGCCCTCGACCACGGCAGGCTCGCCTGTCACTCCGACGTGGTACAGCTCGACCGGCACGGCGGTGGTGGTCTGCCGGGCGATGCCGAGCGCGGCGAGCCGGCGCTCGTTCTTCCTGAGCTCAGCCTCGTCGACCGATGGGACCGCGACGTCGGACGGGTACACCCGCACGGGCAGGTCCCACACCCGCTCCCGTCCGACACGCCCGGCGATCGCTACCTCGCCACGCATGAGCAGGAACTCCAACATCTGCGAGACATTGCGGTTGTTCGTCCACCCGGTCGAAGCCCAGGGCACGGCGCACGTGTCCGGGATGTCGCGCGACGTCAGCGACCCGGAGCTACCGAGCAGTTCTAGGATGTCGCGCTTGAAGCGGTCGTTGGCGCGGAGCCAGTTGCGTTGCTTGTCGTGCGGGGGCCAGTCGGCCGCCCCGGCGAGGTACAGGCCGAGGTCGCCCATCGGCCGCACGAGCGCGTTACGCTCGAAGAGCGTCCGGTCCTGCTCGAGCGCGTGCTTGAGATGCTCGGGCCGGTACGCCGAGCCGAGCCGGCTCCACGCGACGATGTCCGCACTCGGTGCGATCGCTGCCGTCGGGTCGAGCTGCAGCAGCGTCAGCTGCCGCACGACCGCCAACAGGTCGGTCGGCCGCGGCGCGTCGAGGAGTTGCGCGCGAACCGCAATGCGCCGCGCCTGCGCCTTGGTGAGCCGGTGCAGCACGCACACGAAGCTACGTCAGATCGCAATCGTCGGCTTGCGGAAGGCCAGGAGTACGCTTCGAGCGAGAAGCACGGAAAGGAGCACGCAATGTCAACTCCGCACAAGCCCCGACACACCGGCACGTTTCTCGGGGTGCCCTACGACTGGCGGCGGCACGGCTTCCAAGCGCGCCTCAAGGAGCGCTGGTGGAACCCAGCCGAGCCACGCCTGATCACGCCAAGAGCTTTCGGCTGGGGGTACGCCGTCAACCTCGCACGCCTCCTTCGGCGCAGACCGTAGACCCTGCTGCGCCTACGCCTCGACCAGCATCACGAGCGTCTCGGGTACGACCCCGTCATAGGCCATTGCCTCTGCCGCGTCCGGGGTCTCCATCGCAGCCTTGAGGGCGTCCAGGTCGGCGACGTCCATGAGCACTGCCACTCGCGTCGGGTTGGTTGGATCGACGAACGTTCGGATGTTGGTGACTCCGAGCGGACCGAAGAACTCTTCGCGCTTGGGTGAGGCAAGCCAGTGATCCTTGTCTTTCACGTCGTGATGACCGATCACAGTGGGCATAGACACTCCTTCGGTGGTGGCGGGCCAGTGGACCTGCCCGGTTCGCGGATCCTACGTTCGCGTGAGTGCTCCGCGATGATCCCTGCGCTGAAACTCGGCGACTTTGAGCGCTACGAGCCGCTACGTCCGATGATCTCGATCCGGTAACCGTCCGTGTCCTTGCGTTTGCCGAGTAGAGCCCTTCTGGCGTTGGCGGACAAGGCCGAATGCGCGACTTGCGGGAGACGCCGCGGAGGCTGATCCTTTGCCCATGGACGAACCACTGATCGAACGAGCGGAAGTTGTTGCTCTACTCTTCAATGTGAGCGACATAGCCTCGTCGCTCGCGACGATCGAACGACTACTGGAAGAGGATGATGGCGAAGAAGAAGCTGACTGAGGCCGAACGAGCCGAGCGCGAGACGCAGCGCGCACGCATGTTGGCGAACGCGCAGCGGACACGCGAGCTAGCCGAACGCGCGCAGGCGAAGCTCGAAGCCAAGGCGTCCAAGCGGTAGCGACCACTCACGTTCCCGGCGAGACGAAACTCGGCTGCGCCAGTGTTCGTAAAGACACCCTGACGCCGCGCTTCACTTTCAGCCGACCTTCACTATGGTGAGTCGGTTGCGTGCGTCGAGGTTGATACCCGCCGTCCTCGTCCTGGGGCTACTAGCGGCCGGGTGTTCCCTCGATACGAATGAGCCGTTCGGCTACCAAATCGGGAACGACTCTTCCGTCACGGTGATTATCGAAGGCTGCAAGAACGCGGCTTGCACGCGTTACAACGAGCGGGTCGTCTTGGCCCCGGGAACGACCAGCAAGCAGCTGGGATACGCGAGCGGCGATGCACAATCTTGGAGGGTTCGCTCGACCTCAAACCGGACGCTGGGCTGTCTGCCGTTCCGCTGGCACAAGCGATTGACGACCGACAACTTGTTCTCGGTGTCGCTGAAAGTTCCGTGTGGATCAACCGGAGGGGTTGCGAACGTCGGGGACGGTGACTGGCCACCGGCGAGCTGATCGCAGGGTCAGTGGGTTGGGCCAGTGTTCCGCAGTGCACCCTGAGCGGGCGGTAACGTTGAACGATGGAAGAACCGCGTAGAGGCCCGATCTCGGCGGCAGACCTGGTCC
>JBAQHS010000199.1:0-4074 GCA_049288455.1 Gaiellaceae bacterium
GTTCGGTCGCGTCCCGTGACGGCACGGCCGGTGCCAGGCACCGTTACGGGGAGGTGACAATGCGTCCACAGAGCGCGCGAGGCGCTGTGACTCGAGGTCTAGTCGTTCAGCTCGGCAAGCGCCGCGAGTAGCCGGTCCACTTCATTCGTCGCGTTGTAGTGGACGATCCCGATGCGCACGGCGCCGTCCGCAAGTCCGAGCCGCTTCATGATCTCGACGGCGTAGTAGTTGCCGTCCCACACTGCGAACCCGCGCTCACCGAGCGCCTCCGCGGCCGCGCGCGGCGACAGCGCCTCGCTGCGCAGCGCGAACGTCGGGACCCGGCCCTCCATCGTCGGCTCGCCGTAAAGGCGCCACCCGTCCGGGAGCCCGTCGAGGAACTGCTGCCCGAGCGCCCGCTCCTGCGCATGGACGAAGTCCCAGCCGATCTCGTCGAGGTAGTCGACCGCCGCGATGAACCCGGCCAAAAGCTCGAACGCAAGCGTGCCTGTTTCGTACCGCGCCCCTGCGGGTGAGTCCGGGGCGGGTCGGAGCTTGTACGGCCGCCATGACTCGAGCAGTTCGCGCCGGCCGAAGGCGACCCCGATGTGCGGACCGTAGAACTTGTAGGCCGAGCAGAGCAGCACGTCGGCGCCCGCGACCTGCACGTCGATCGGCCCGTGCGGGCCGTAATGCACCGCGTCGACCCAGGCGAGCGCGCCGGCCTCGCGGGCGAGCGTCGCGACCTCGGCGACCGGCGTGACCGTGCCGACGGCGTTCGCCGCCCATGGAAACGCGACAACGCGCGTGCGGTCGCCGAGCAGCGAGCGCAGGTGATCGAGGTCGAGTCGGCATTCGTCGTCGACCTCCGCGAAGCGGACGGTCAGGCCCTTGTCGCGCGCGAGCTCGAGCCAGGGGGAGATGTTGGCGTCGTGGTCGAGCTTCGTGCAGACGATCTCGTCCCCCTCGTTCCACTCGCGGGCTGCCGCACGCGAGAGCGCGAAGTTGAGCGTCGTCATGTTCGCTCCGAAGGCCACTTCCTCGGTTGTCGCGTTCAGGAAGCCCGCCGCGGCGGCCCGAGCTCGATCGGTCAGCTCGTCAGTTGCCTGCGACGTTGCGAATGGCCCGCCGCTGTTTGCATTCGAGCTGCGCAGGTAGTCCGCGATCGCGTCGATCACCGAGTCGGGCACCTGCGTGCCGCCCGGTGCGTCGAAGAACGCCAGCGGACGCTGAAGTGCGGTGTACCGCGCGCGCACTGCCTCGATCGTCGTCATCGCGGCCGTCATGAGAGCTGCCAGTCGTAGGTCGGCTTCAGGTTCAGCGACGCGCCGACGAAGCAGTCGCGCTCCGCCTTCGCGGTCAGGTCGTCGACCTCGTTCAGCCGCGGCGTCAACTGCGCTTCGATGCGCACGTCGATCGAGACGAACGCGTACTGCGCGTCAGGGTCAGGCTTGGTGATCGTTCCTTGCGCCTGTCCCTGCGCGGCGACCTCGTGGCCCGCGCGGTGAGCGTGGTAGACGAGGCTGTCGATCGAGCAGCGAATGAGCGCCGCGAGGAGCAGGTGATCAGCCGACCAGCCCTCGGGCGCCTCGATCTGTGCCCCGCCGGGAATCGTCATCCGGCCCGCGCGGTCGACCTCGGCGGCGTACTCGAAAACCTTGGCGCGGTGCGACACGGCCGCCAACGCTACCGACGCGGGCCGAAGCTCCGTCCGACCGCGGTCCTAGGGTTCGGACCCATGAGGCTGCGGACGCTGTCGGAGGCCGAATGCTATGCCCGGTGTTACGGCGGGCACAGCGAGGGCCGCGTCAGCGTCGTTCGTCCCGGCCAGAATGCGAAGCGTCCGACGATGGCCGGCGAGCGCCTGAGGGCGTTGTTCGAGGAGCGTCTCGACCTGCGGCGCGTCGAGGACGAGGCGGCTTGACGCGCGCGTGCCACACCTGGGCGGCACGGAGACCGCAGAAGCCGGTCTCGGCAGGCCGCCGCCCTGCGCCGCCGTTGCCGAGCTCGTGGGTTTGCACGGCGACGTGGACGCAGCGCATGCCACGCTGTAAGCCGCGTGGCAAGCACACCTAGGACTCCCAGCTCAGTTCCCGACGTCCTCGCGCCCGGCCTCTCCTGCGTCTTCTGCGGGATCAACCCCGGCCGCGTGTCCGACGCGGCCGCGGCGCACTTCGCGAATCCGCGCAACGACTTCTGGCGGCTCCTCCACGACGCGGGGTTCACGCCGCGTCTCTTCGATCCGCATGAGCAGTTCTCGCTGCTCTCACTCGGCCTCGGCGTCACGAACGCGGCGTATCGCACCACGCCCGGCTCCGGCGATCTTCGGCGCGGCGATTTCGACCGCGGGGCGTTCGAGGAGCGGGTCGCCGCGGTCGCGCCGCGCGCCGTGGCGTTCGTCGGCAAGGAGGCGTACCGCGGCCTCTTCAACGAGCGTGCCGAGCTCGGGCCGCAGGAACGCGTGATCGGGCGTAGCGGTCTCTTCGTCCTGCCGTCCACGTCTCCCGCGAATGCGGCAGTGCCGTATGCGGAACGGCTGCACTCGTTTCGCGAGCTGCACGCCTGGCTCGCGCCGGTCGAGCGCGAGGCGGTGCGGGCGCTCCTCTTCGACGCCGAAGGCCGCGTTCTGCTCGTTCAGTACCGGCGTCCGGTCGGTGACACCACGTGGTGGGGCACGCCGGGTGGCGGCATCGATCCGGGCGAGTCCCATGAAGCAGCACTTCGTCGCGAGCTACGCGAGGAGGTCGGCCTGGAGGACTACGAGCTCGGGCCGCAGGTCTTCGAGCACGTTGGTGAGTTCTCGTGGGCGAAGCGGCTCTACAAGCAGCAGAACACGACCTACCTGGTGCGCGTCGCTGCGCACGAGCCCCGCGCGACGATTGACCTCGCAGCGGAGGGCGTCGTCGCCGTGCGGTGGTGGTCGCCGCACGAGCTCGCGGCGAGCGCGGAGCAGTTCGCGCCTGCCGACCTGCCGAACCGTGTGCGTACCCTGGCGCCGTGACCGCCGTCCTCGTTGCCGTCCATCTGCTCGCCGCCACGGTGTGGGTGGGCGGCTCGACCGCACTGATCTTCGTCGGCGTCCCCGCGATCCGCATCCTCGAAGGCGACGCACGCGGGCGGGCGATGAAGGAGCTTGGGCTGCGCTGGCGCCCACTTGGGTACGGGGCGCTGCTCGTTGCGGCGCTCACAGGCGTCGTGCTTGCCGCGCGCGACTGGGAGTCGAGCGCGGCATTCCAGATCGTCTTCTGGGTGAAGGTCGCGCTCGCGGTCTGCCTGGTCGGGGTGTCGTACGTGCACAATTTCGTCCTCGGCCCACGCCTGCAAGCGGAGATCCGCGACGGCCGCGACCAGGTGACGCGACCGGCCCTTGTCGTCGTCGGCTGGGTCAGCTACTCGCTGACCCTCTCGCTGCCGCTCCTCGGCGTCGCACTCGCGCGCATCGTCGGCTGACGAAACTCATCGAACCCGAGGTTGATGAGTTTCTTCGGAGCGTCGGCACCGACTGCGATCCGGTCCTCGCCGCGGTGCGCAAGACCGTCAAAGCACTCCTCGGCCGCACCCGCTGAGCTCGCGCTTCGCAACCTGACGCCTCAAAACGCCGGCCATGTCCCACAGGGCGGTGGCCGCTTCCGAAACTCCCTGCACACAAGGGGGTTACCGCCCTCATCCGGCATGTCCCCGGCGGGCCATATTTGGTCAGACCAAGTGTGACGCGCGGGTGACATTTGATCCACGGCGAGCTCTTGGGCTCGGCCTATGAGTGACCTCTAAGTCGACCACCCGGAGGGCGAGCTTCGTCCCGCCGGGATCAGCCGGGCCAGCGGTTTGTGATCGGGGTGCGGCGGTCGCGGCCGAAGGCTTTCGGCCGCAGCTTCACGCCGGGTGGGGCCTGGCGGCGCTTGTACTCGGCACGGTCGATCATCGCGAGCGCGCGGTCGACCACCTCCGGATCGAAGCCGTCCTGGCCGAGCTCCTCGCGCGAGCGGTCGAGCTCGACGTAGGCCTCGAGCACCCGGTCGAGCGCCGGGTAGGGCGGAAGGGAGTCCTCGTCGAGCTGGTCGTCGCGCAGCTCGGCGCTCGGCGCGCGCTCGATGA
>JBAQHS010000200.1:0-1525 GCA_049288455.1 Gaiellaceae bacterium
CTGATGGAGCCGAAGGACGCGACGAAGCAGGTCTTCACCGCGAACCTGATGCCGAGCCGCGGCTCGTGGCTCGAGCTCGAGATCGACAAGAAGGGCGTCGTCTACGCCCGCATCGACCGAAAGCGCAAGCTCCCGATCACGACGCTTTTGCGCGCGCTGCCGGCCGAGGACCCGACCACGGGCTTCCAGGTCGACACGTCGTCGAACGAAGCGATCCTGAAGCTCTTCGGCGACTCGCACTTCATCCAGAAGACGCTCGAGAAGGACCCGACCACGCGCGAGGAAGAGGCGCTGATCGAGGTCTTCAAGAAGCAGCGCCCGGGTGAGCCGCCGACGCTCGACAACGCGCGGAACCTCCTGCGCTCGCTCTTCTTCGACCCGAAGCGCTACGACCTGACGAAGGTCGGCCGCTACAAGCTGAACCAGCGGCTCGGCGTCGACGTGCCCGACGACACGCGCGTCCTGACGACTCAGGACATCCTCGCGCTCGTCCAGAAGCTCGTCGCGATGCCGCACGCGATCGGCCTCACCGACGAGTCGAAGGACTACGCCGCCGACGGCATCAGCATGAACCGCGACCCGATCCGCTCGGAGCTCGACGAGTACGAGCACTTCGGGAACCGGCGCCTGCGCACCACCGGCGAGCTGATCCAGGAGGCGTTCCGCGTCGGCCTCTACCGCATGGAGCGCGTCGTGCGCGAGCGGATGACGACCGAGGACGTCGACACGATCACGCCGCAGACGATCATCAACATCCGGCCTGTCGTCGCCGCGCTGAAGGAGTTCTTCGGCTCGTCGCAGCTGTCGCAGTTCATGCAGCAGACGAACTCGCTCGACGGCCTCACACATCGCCGGCGCCTCTCGGCGCTCGGTGCAGGCGGCCTGACCCGCGAGCGTGCGCCGATCGAGGTGCGCGACGTCCATCCGACCCATTACGGGCGCATGTGCCCGATCGAGACGCCTGAAGGCCCGAACATCGGCCTGATCGGCTCGCTCGCGTCGATGGCGACCGTCTCGCAGTTCGGCTTCATCCAGACGCCGTACCGGAAGGTCGTCGGCGGCAAGGTGACCGACGAGATCATCTATCTCGACGCCGCCGAGGAAGCGCAGTGGACGATCGCGCAGGCCTCGGAGCCGCTCGACAAGAACAGCAGGTTCGAGCACGAGCAGGTGCTGTGCCGCTCCGCCGAGGGCGAAGCGGTGATCGCATCCGCCAAGGACATCGACTTCATGGACGTCGCGCCGGCACAGATCGTGTCGATCGCGACCGCGATGATCCCGTTCCTCGAGCACAACGACGCCAACCGCGCGCTGATGGGCGCGAACATGCAGCGCCAGGCCGTGCCGCTGATGATCACGCAGGCGCCGCTCGTCGGCACCGGTGTCGAGCATCGCGCTGCGGTCGACTCGGGCGACGTCGTCGTCGCGAAAAACGCGGGCACCGTCATCGACATCGATGCCGAGCGCATCGTCGTCGAGGGCAAGGGCACGCGGGACGAGTACGACCTGACGAAGTTCATGCGCT
>JBAQHS010000201.1:0-17830 GCA_049288455.1 Gaiellaceae bacterium
CCGCGACCGGCCGGATCGTCGGCGAGACTGCCGGCCGCACGCTGAAGCGCGTCGTGCTCGAGCTCGGGGGCAACAGCCCCCTCGTCGTGCTCGAGGACGCAGACATCGAGGCGGCGTCCTCGGCCGGCGCGTGGGGCTCGTTCCTGCACCAGGGTCAGATCTGCCTGGCGGTCAGCCGGCATCTGGTGCACGAGTCGATCGTCGACGACTACGTCGCGGCGCTGCAAGCGCGGGCCGAGCACCTACCCGTCGGCGACCCCGCGAGCGGTCAGGTGGCTCTCGGCCCGCTGATCAACGAGAAGCAGGCGGAGCGCGTGCAAAAGATCGTCGACGAGACGGTTGCAGAGGGGGCAACGCTCGTCCTGGGCGGACGCCGAGACGGCCTGTTCTTCCCGCCGACCGTGCTTCGCGACGTGCGGCCCGAGATGTCGGCGTTCCGCAATGAGATCTTCGGCCCGGTGGCCGCGATCACGACGTTCAAGACCGACGACGAAGCCGTCGAGCTGGCGAACCAGACGGAATACGGGCTGTCGGCCGCGGTTCAGTCGGGGAGCCACGTGCGGGCGGCCGCCGTTGCCGCGCGCCTCGAGGCCGGCATGGTCCACATCAACGACCAGACGGTCAACGAGGAGCCGCCTGCTCCGTTCGGCGGCTTCAAGTGCTCGTCGAACGGCGGCCACTTCGGCGGCGTCGGCCAGCTCGACCTCTGGACCGAGTGGCAATGGGTCACCTCGCGCGACAAGGCTGAGCCGTTCCCGTTCTAGGCAGCAGGTGAAGGCCGCCGTTCTCCGCGAGTACCACCAGCCGCTCGATCTCGTCGAGCGGCCGGTGCCTGAGCTCGCAGAAGCGAGCGACGTGCTCGTGCGCATCGGTGGGGCCGGTGTGTGCGCGACCGACCTGCATGCGATCGAGGGGCTGATGGAGCCCGCCGGTGTGACGCTGCCGCTCGTGCTCGGCCACGAGAACGCGGGCTGGGTGGAGGATGTGGGCGCCGGGGTGACGACGGTCGCCAAGGGTGACGCGGTCATCGTCTACCCGCCGTTCAGCTGCGGGCTGTGCCTCGCCTGTAGGCGCGGCAACGACATGCACTGCGTGCGGCACGAGTTCACCGGCCTCTCGGTGGACGGCGGCTTCGCCGAGTTCGTGCTCGTCTCCGAGCGCTCGCTGCTTCGCCTGCCCGAGGGCGTCGAGCCCGCAGGTGTCGCACCACACGCCGACGCGGGACTGACCGCCTACCACGCTGTCCGCAGGCTCGCGCACCTCGCGGTCCCGGGCTCGACCGCAGCGGTGATCGGCGTTGGAGGCGTTGGGCACATCGCGCTGCAGCTGCTGCGTGAGCTCGGGTCGAGCACCGTGATCGCGGTCGACACCGATGAACGTCGTCGGCGCCTTGCGACGGAGCTCGGCGCCGACGAGGTCGTCGCCGGCGCGGACGCGGTGCGCGAGGCGACCGACGGCCATGGCGCGGATCTCGTCTTCGACTTCGTCGGCACCGACCAGACGCACGCAGACTCGTCGGCGATGCTCGCGCGCGGCGGCACGTACGCGGTGATCGGTTACGGCGGCACGATCTCGATCCCGTCGGGTGCGCTCGTCGTGAACGAGCATTCCGTCGTCGGCAATCTCGTCGGCACCTGGGTCGACCTCTACGAGTTGCTGCAGCTGCACGCGGCCGGCAAGGTCACGCTGAAGACGGAGACTCATCCGCTCGAGTCGGTGAACGACGTGCTCGCGAAGCTGCGCGACGGCGAGGTGACCGGCCGCGCCGTGCTCGTTCCCGGCTAATCGACGAAACGGCGCCGGTGCGGTCCGGCTCTAGGGCGAGCGTGTGGCGCGGGCGCCGTAGGCGCGGCCGTGCAGCTCGAACGCACCGCTCGGGCTACCGAGTTGTGCGTGGAGCTGCTCGTGAGCGAGTGCGCGTTGCCGGTCGTCGAGGCTGTGCAGCCAGGCTCCGGCCGGACCGACCTGCAGGTTCAGCGCGCGCCAGAAGTCCTCGAAATCGACGTACGGCGCGGTTACATCCAGCTCGCAGCTCTCGACGTCTGTCAGCCCTGCTCCCGCGAGCAGGTCGTGCAGCTCGTGCGGGGTGCGGTAGAGGCGTGCGCTTTGCTCGGCCGTGCCTGAGCCGAGCACGCGGGCCGTCCTTGCGATCGCCGCGAACATCTGCACTTCCTCGATGCCCCACATGCAGATCGTGACCCGGTGTGCGACGCGGCCGAGCTCTCGCATGCCGGCGGGCGCGTCCTGCATGAACGCGACGACGAGCTGTGCGAGTGCGATGTCGAAGCTGTCGTCCGCGAACGGGAGCTTCTCTGCCGGCGCTTCGTGCACCTCGATCTGCGGAAAGCGCGAGCGCAGGGCGCGGGTGAACTCGGGCGACGGCTCGGCGGCAACGACGGTCGCGCCGCGTGCGACGAGCTCGTGCGTCAGCGCGCCGGTGCCGGCGCCGACGTCGAGCACTCGTTGTCCTGCAGCGACGCCGGCGAAGTCCGCGAAAAGCGGCGCAAGCCGCACCGAGTACCGGCCCATGAAGTCGTCGTACGACTTCTCGTCGGTGTGAAAGATGCCGCTCAAGGTTTCGATTCAATCACGCACCCGTCAAGACAGCGTCCGGACCGGCGTCGCTGCTCGAGGCTCCAGCAGCCAGCAGCCGGTAGCGCAGCCACACGCTTCCGCTCGAGGTCGCTGCCGCCTCGACGAGCTCCAGCTCGCGTCGCCCGGGTAGCCCCGCGAACAGTCGGGGGCCGACGGGGTCGAGGACGCGCCCGACGGCCAGGCAGAGCTCGTCGACCAGTCCCTCGGCGAGGAGCGACTTGGCGAGGGTGATGCTGGCGTGGACGCCGACGTCGGCGTCGGCACGCGCCTTCACATCCGCCACGACCTCCGCCAGCGGGCCGGAGATCGGCTGCGCGTTGGTCCAGCCGCCGGTGAGCGGCGTCGAGGTGAGGACGTACTTCGGAACCGCGTTGATGAAGTCGGCGAACGGCTGCTCGTCGGAGGTGGGCCAGTAGCGCGACCACTCGTCGTACGTGCGGCGGCCGAGGATGACCGCGCCCTGTCGGGCGAGCATCTCCGCTTCGAGGAGCGCCAGTTCTTCGTCGAATACGGGCGCGCCGGGCCTGTCACCGGTCTCGGGGAAGTAGCGGTGCGGGTCCTCGGTTGCGCCGTCGAGCGAGACGAGGGTGTAGAGGACGATGTTCGGCACGTTGAGTCCTTTCGAAAGCAGTGGTGGGTCACACCCTGTCAGACCGTTCTCGACGTCCCGCCTCATCGCCGCTCTTCGCGCTCGTCTTCGTGGAGGGACCACCGGCGTACGACTCACGCTTTGGGTTCCACCCGCCGGCGATCGTGGCCGACGATCAGGCCCGTGACGCTCAGATCGCTGCGTTGCCGCGCAGCAGATACGCCGAGCGGAGGATCTCGGGCTCGTCCTTCAGGCGCTTGGCCGTTCCCTCGTAGTGGATCCGGCCGCCCTCGATCACGTACGCCTTCTCGGCCAGGCCGAGCGCCACGTGCGCGAACTGCTCGATCAGCAGCACGCCGACACCCGACTCGGCGACCGCCGCGAGTGTGGGGACGAGCCGCTTGACGATCACGGGAGCAAGGCCGAGCGAGAGCTCGTCGACGAGGACGACCTTCGGCTGCGAGACGAGCGCTTGCGCGAGCACGAGCATCTGCTGCTCGCCGCCGGAGAGCAGGCGCGCCTGGATGTCCCATCGCTTCTGCAGCTCGGGGAAGAGCTCGAGTGCGTACTCGATGCCGTGCGCCGCATCGGCACGGTTGAGCGCGTAGGTCGCGACCCTCAGGTTCTCGCGCACCGTCAGGTCGGTCAGGAGCCGGCGGCCTTCGGGAACGACGGCGACACCCGCCGCGCGGATCCGCTCCGGGCGCATCCCCGTCAGATCGCGCTCGCCGAGCAGGACGCGCCCGCCGCTCGGGCGGAGCACGCCGCCGACGGCGAGCACGAGCGTCGACTTCCCCGCGCCGTTCGCGCCGAGCAGCGCCGTCACCTGGCCCGGCGGGATCTCCATCGACACCTCGCGCACGACGGGATGGCCGCCACGCGGGATCGACACCGACTCGAGCCGCAGGCTCGCGCTCACAGCTCCTCCTCCGTGCCGAGGTACGCGCGCATCACGTGCTCGTTGCGGAGCACCTCGCTCGTCGGCCCTGCGGCGATCAGCTTGCCGAAATCGAGGACGGCCGTCGTCTCGCAGCAGGCGGAGACGAGCGCCATGTCGTGGTCGACGAGGATCACGAGCGCGCCGACCCGCTCGGGGATCTGCTGGATCACCGCTGCGAGGTGGCCTGTCTCCTCGTCGGGAAGCCCGGCGGCAGGCTCGTCCAGCAACACCATGCGCGGCTTGCCGACGACCGCGCGTGCGACCTCGACGAGCCGCCGCTCGCGCGCGCCGAGCCGCCCGACCTTCGAGCTCGGGCTCGCCTCCAGGCCGACGAACTCGATGGCGGTGAGCACGTCGTCGCGTCGCGTCGAACGCTTCGCGCCCGAGTGCTCGTGGATCATCGCCACGTTGTCGAAGATCGACAGCTGCTCGACGGCCATCTCCGTCTGGAACGTCCGGCGAAGCCCCCAGCGCGCCCGCCGGTAGTCGGCCATCTTCAGCAGGTTCTCGCCGAAGGCTGTCACGGTGCCTGCTGCCGGCCGCACGAACCCGCTGAGGACGTTGAAGAACGTCGTCTTGCCGGCGCCGTTCGGGCCGATCAGCCCGCACGTCCCGCCCGGAAAGACGAGGGAGACATCGTCGATCGGCGTGACGCCCGCGAAGCGGACCGTCAGTCCGGAGACCTCGATCATCGTGCTTGCCCCGGCCCGCGCGAGAGCTTCAGGATGCCGCGGAAGACGAGCCGTGCGAGGTTGGCGACGTCCTTCGGGAACTGGTCGACGAGGCCGCCGGGCGCGGTCAGCAGGACCTGCAGCAACCCTGCTCCGAAGATGATCAGGAGGAAGTTCGGGTTCAGACCCCACTGCGCCTGGAAGAGGAACGGCAGCAGTTGGCTGAAGACGCCCGCGATGATCGCGCCCCAGATGCTGAAGATGCCGCCGATCAGCGCGGTCGCGGCGAGCGTCAGCGAGTCCTGGGTCTGGAAGGTGATCGCGCGCGGCACGCCGACCTGCGCGGCGAGGAGGCAGCCGGCAACGCCCGTCACGAACGACGCGAGCGCGAAGGCCCAGAGCTTGTAGAGCGTGATGTTGACGCCGGCCGCGATCGCGGCCGGCTCACTCTCCCGGATCGTTGCCCACGCGCGCCCCGGCTTGGTCGCGACGTGGACCAGGGCGAGCAGGAAGAGGATCGCGCAGACGATGACCGTGTAGCGGTAGTACGCGACGTCGGCCACCGCCCATGACGGCCGCCGCACGGGCGGCGTGCTCGTCGTCAGGGCGCCGGTGGATGAGCGGCCGGTGAACCCGCCGCCGCCGCTCGGGAAGTCGGTCACCGAGAGGACAATCGTCGTGGCGCCTGCGAACATCAGGGTGATCAATGCGAGATAGAGGCCCGACAATCGCAGCGCCGGCAGTCCGACGAGGACCCCGATCGCGCAGGTGATGCCTCCTGCGAGCAGCAGGACGAGCGGGAACGGCAGGGCCGTCGCATACGCGATCCGCGCGCCGATCCAGCAGCCGATCGTGAGCAGGGCTACCTGGCCCAGGGAGATCAAGCCGACACGTCCGTAGAGAATTCCGAAGCCGAGTGCGACCACCGAGTAGATGGCCACGCTCGTGAAGGTGGTGATCCAGTCGGCGCCTGCGATCTGTGGCAGCACGAAGATCGCGACCGCGAGCAGAACGACCGCGATCGCCGCCCGCGCGGCGACGCCACGCTCGAAGTACGCGCTGGCGGTGCTCAAGTCGCGGTCCTCGAGATTGTCACGACACGGTGGCGCGACAGGTAGAGCAAGGCTGCGATCGCGAGCACGAACGGCGCGGCTGACCGGTACGCGGAGATGCTCGTATACGGGCTTGCGATCGACTGGGCGAGACCGACCGCCATGCCGCCGATGAAGGTCACCCACAGCGACCGGAGTCGGCCGATCAGGGCCGCGGCGAGCGACGAGATGACGAGGAACGTCAACGCGGAGTAGTCGAGCGACGTGATGAGGTCGGGCAGGATCAGCCCGGCCGCGCCGCAGGCGAGGCCCGAGCCGAACCAGGCCGCGGCCTCGACCTTGCGCACGGGCACGCCCAGCATCGCGCTTGCCTCGCGGTCGTTGGCGAGCGCCCGCATGGCGGTCCCGAGGCTCGTCACGCGCAGGAAGATGGTCACCGCGACCGTGATCAGAAGCGCGAGGCAGATGGAGATGATCTGCGTCAGGCTGACGGTCGTCTTGAGGATCACGTAGTGCGTGTTCGACGTGCCCAGGGGCAGGAAGCGTGCGAAGGCCCCGCCCGCAGGCGCTCGCCAGGCCATGAGGCCGAGCAGGATCAACGCGAGCCCGAGCGTGCCCATCATCTTCACCAGCGCGTCACGGCGCGCGAAGGCGGGGCCGAAGACCATGCCGTAGGCAAGGTTCACGACCCCGCCGAACGCGACACAGATCGTGTAGGCGAGCCAGTGCGGCCAGCCGGTGTGGTTGACGATGTAGTAGGCGATCAGGGCGCCGGCGGCTCCGATGGCACCGAACGCGACGTTCAGCACACCGGTCGCGCGATAGAGCACGACCAGTCCGACGCCCGACAGCGCATAGACGCCGCCGAACGCAAGGCCGATGACGATGAACGGCTTGAGGAACTGCCAGTCCACGCCAAAGACGCTGAACGCGAGCAGATTGGTCATTCGGAGTCTCCGGACACCCTGATCGTCACCATCTTGCTATTGGCCGTTCAGGTGGTACTTCTTCTCCCAGACGCGGGTCTGGGTGATGGCCGGATCGACGGCCTGGAAGGCCGTGCAGCCGGTCCTGACGACGACTCCCTTGTTCTTGTAGTCGACGATGATGTTCGCGTTGTTGGGAATGTGGTAGGCCAGATTGCCGACGTAGTACGGCTTGCAGAGGATGTCGGTCTTCTGGTTCTTTAGGCCCTTGACCGCGATGTTGTACGACTTCGCCGTCACCTGGCCCTTGATGCTGAGGAGCGCGTTGACTGCGAACTTCCCGTCGAGATAGCCCATCTGCGCGAACGCCTGGGGGGCGATCTTCGGGGCGTACTTCGCCAGCACCTTGAACATCAGCGCCGAGTCGGGTCCGACCTTCGGGTCGACGTTCGAGAACTCGTTGTCGATCCAGAGGTGACCGTCGAACTCCGGCGAGAACTGGCTCGACATGAGCGTGTTCGCGATCGGGGTCGACGAGCCCCACAGCACCTTGCTGACGATCCCCTGCGCCTCGGCGGCCTTCATGAAGGCCGGCGCGGTGTCCGGGGTGAAGTCGAGGAGGATGCCGCCGCCGTCGCCGGCGAATTGGTACATCTGAAGCAGCTGAGAGGTCGCATCGGTGACCGGCAGGTGCGTCGGGAACACCTTCACCGGGATGCCCGCCTTCTGAGCGACCAGGGCGGGCCCACCGTCCGCATACGCCGAGATCGTGTCCGGCGAGGCGATCGCGAGCTTCTTCGCGCCGGCCTTGATCAGCGCCTGCGCAGCGCCGACGTTCGAGTAGCGCGGTCCCGAGTTCACCTCGGCGAACGACGGGGTGCTGTAGCACTCCGCCTGCACGCCGGCGCCGATGACCACGTACCCCTTGCTCTTGTAGTACTTCCAGTTCGTCCCGCATTCGGCGAAGCTCGTGTTGCCGACGACGCCGACGACCTTGTCGCTCTGGATGAGCTTGCGCGCGAGCGCCGCTTCCTGAGCCGGGTTGAGCTGCTCGTTGTAGAGCGTGTACTTGATCGGATGGCCGTTGATGCCGCCGTTGTCGTTCACGCACTGGAAGTACGCGGCGGCGGTCTTGCCGATCGTCGTGAAGTCGACACCGGGGATCAGCATGTCGATTCCGCCGAGCTTGATCGGCGATCCCGACGCCTTCTTGCCGGTGCCCTTGCCGCAGACAGCCTTCGTCGCCGAAGCGGTTCCCGAGCCGAGCGGCCCAGCACTGCCGGCCCACGAGACCACCATCAGCGCCGCGAGGGCGATGGTCCCGAATGCAACGCCGACTTTGATCTTCATCGATCTCATCAGGTCTCCTCTGAGTCTCTAGCTTCGTAGGACCGAACCAGGAAGGGGCTCGCGCGGTGGAAGGAACCCGCGCCTCCGATCAGGATCTCGTCAAGTGCGTCCTCCTCGCGTCGGCTGCGCCCTGGAGGGAGTTCGCTCGATCGCGTCGTGGCGTGCTCACCGACCGTAGATCGGTCCGCGACGGGGAGTCAATGGTCGATGAGGCCGCCCGCAGCCCGAGGGCGCTGCCCCGAGGACCGAAGCAGGCCGCGCTCGTCGAGTCAGGCGTCAGTGCGCCGTCAGCCCTCCACACGCCACCGATACTAGAACACTGTCTTGACGAATGGAACAGCGTCTCGGTCAGTGGGACAAAGACGGCTGCGAGGGCTAGCGCAGCGGACACTGTTCTGATAAATAGAACGGCGTCTCGGCACATGGACAATTGCCTGCATCCAGTCGGCGGAGCGCTCCGGCGGCGGCACCTCGAGGTGGCGTGCGCGCCTCTCGGTGGGAGACGACGCAACGCCGTCCTGAACATCGCGGAGGGAGAGGAGACGACATGACGAGCGTCCAAACCGACGTACGGCGCTACCACCATTTCATCGGAGGCGAGTGGGTCGCCGGAGAAGGCGGCACGTTCGACGACCTCGATCCGTTCACCGGCGAGGTCGTCGCGCTCGTGCCTTCCGGCACGCGCGCCGACGCCGCCCGCGCGGTCGCCGCGGCGGCCGAGGCGTTCCCAGCCTGGTCACAGGCGGTCCCGGCCGAACGGCAGCGCATCTTCCTCAAGGCAGCCGACATCCTCGAGAGCCGGCTCGACGAGGTCGTGAGCCTGCTCGCACGCGAGACCGGAGCGGGCTTCGGGTTCGGGATGTTCCAGATGAGCTTTGTGCCGGGCCTGCTCCGCCAGGCCGCGGCACTCGCCTACGCGCCGGCCGGCCAGATCATTCCGTCGGACCACCCCGGCACCCTCGCGATGGGCCTGCGCAAGCCGGTCGGCGTCGTCGCGGCAATCGCGCCGTGGAATGCGGCGCTGATCCTCTCTGCCCGCTCGATCGCCGCGCCGCTCGCGCTCGGGAACACGGTCGTGCTGAAGCCGTCGGAGCTGTCGCCCGTGGTCGGCGGACTGATCTGGGGCGAGATCTTCGCGGAGGCGGGCCTGCCCGCGGGTGTCCTGAACATCGTTACGCATGCGCCCGGCGAGGCCGGACCGATCGGCGACGAGCTCGTCGAGAACCCGGCTGTGCGCCGCGTCAACTTCACGGGGTCCACCGAGACCGGCCGCCGTCTCGCGGAGGCGTGCGGTCGCCAGCTGAAGCGCGTCGTGCTCGAGCTCGGCGGCCACAACCCGCTGATCGTGCTGGCCGACGCCGACCTCGACTACGCGGTGAACGCATCGATCTTCGGTGCGTTCCTGCACCAGGGGCAGATCTGCATGTCGTCGCGCCGCATCTTCGTCGAGCGGCCGATCGCAGACGAGTTCACGGCGCGGCTCGCCGAGAAGGCGAAGACCTTGAAGGCGGGTGACCCCAAGGAGCACGACACGGTGATCGGCCCGCTGATCAACCAGTCGGCGCTCGCCATGGTGAAGGATCGGGTCGACCAGGCGGTCGCGAAGGGCGCGAAGGTGATCGCCGGCGGCGAGGCGGTTGGTCCGTGCTACCAGGCGACCGTCCTCACCGACGTCCCCGGCGACTCGGACTTCGCACGGCACGAGACCTTCGGCCCCGTCGTCTCGGTCGAGCCCGTCGACTCCGCAGAAGAAGCGGTGACGCGCGCGAACGCGACGAGCTACGGCCTCAGCGCGGGCATCTTCACCGGTGACACCAATCGTGGCTTCGCGCTCGCGCAACAGCTCGATTCGGGAATCGCCCACGTCAACGACCAGTCGGTCGGCGACGAGCCGCAGATGCCGTTCGGCGGCGTCAAGGACTCGGGCTGGGGGCGATTCGGCGGGCAGGCGGTGATCGACGAGTTCACCGAGCTCCGCTGGATCACGGTGCAAGGAGGCAGCGGGCATCCGTTCCCGTTCTGAGGGTCGATGGCCGAGATCGTCTCCCTCTCAGAAGCCGTTCGCGAGCTCGTCGCCGACGAGCACGTCGTCGCGCTCGAAGGGTTCACCCACCTCATCCCGCATGCGGTCGCGCACGAGCTGATCCGTCAGGGCCGGCGCGACCTCACCCTGATGCGGATGACGCCCGACATCGTCTACGACCAGCTGATCGGGATGGGTTGTGCCCGAAAGCTCGTCTTCTCGTGGGGCGGCAACCCGGGAGTCGGATCGCTGCATCGGTTGCGTGACGCGGTCGAGAACGGCTGGCCGGGGCCGCTCGAGCTCGAGGAGCACTCCCACGCGGGCATGGCGGCCGCCTACGCGGCCGGCGCATCCAACCTGCCGTTCGGCGTCCTGCGCGGGTACGACGGCACCGATCTCGTCGCGCACACGCGCGTCGCCTCGATCACGTGCCCGTTCACGGGCGAGGAGCTGGCGGCAGTGCCCGCGCACCGCCCGGACGTCGGCGTCATCCACGCCCAGCAGGCAGACCGCCACGGCAACGTGCAGCTGTGGGGGATTACCGGCGTGCAGAAAGAGGTCGTTCTCGCCTCCCGGCACTCCCTCGTGACTGTCGAGGAGATCGTCGACGAGCTCCGCCACCGGCCCGGTGGCGTCGTTCTCCCTTCGTGGGTGATCGACGCCGTCGTCTGCGTCCCGCACGGCGCCCATCCCTCCTACGCGCACGGCTACTACGAGCGCGACAACGAGTTCTACGTCGCCTGGGAGGCGATCAGCCGCGACCGCGAGGGGTTCACCTCGTGGATGCGCGAGCACGTTCTCGAGGCGATCCCGGCTTGAGCTGGACCGCCGACGAGATGATGGCCGTCGAGGCGTCGCGGCGTCTTGCGAACGACACCGTCTGTTTCGTCGGCATCGGCCTGCCGAGCGTCGCCGCCAACCTCGCCCGCCGCACGCATGCGCCCGGCTGCGTCCTCGTCTACGAGAGTGGCACGATCGGCGCGAAGCCGACCGTCCTGCCGCTTTCGATCGGCGACGGCGAGCTCGCGGAGACCGCCGACGCCGTGGTCTCGGTGCCCGAGATGTTCGCGTACTGGCTCCAGGGCGGACGGATCGACGTCGGCTTTCTCGGCGCAGCGCAGATCGACAGGCATGGCAACCTGAACAGCACCGTGATCGGCAGCTACGAGACGCCGAAGGTTCGCCTGCCCGGCGGCGGCGGCGCGCCGGAGATCGCGACCTCCGTCTCGAAGGTCTTCGTCATGCTTCGCCAGTCGCCGCGGTCGTTCGTCGAGCGGATCGATTTCACGACGAGCCGCGGCGAGCGAGTACGCGTCGTCGTCACCGACCTTGGGATCCTCGAGCCGCGGGACGGCGAGCTGACCCTGGTGCGGGTCCATCCCGGCGTCTCAGTGGATGAGGCGCGCGCAGCGACGGGCTGGACGCTGAAGGTCGCGCCGGATGTGCGGGAGACCGAGCCGCCGTCGCCCGTCGAGCTGGAGGCGCTGCGCGCCCTCGAGACGAAGGGCCACGAGTGAGTGACTCGTCGGCGATCGTGTTGCCGGACGACCCGTCGTTCGGCACCGAGGTGCAGCTCGACTACCCAGGCTACCGCTCGACGCGCCTACGCGCCCCGAAGCGCCCGCTCGTCACGCTCCCGGAGGAACTGCACCCGCGCGGCGGCCCGGTGTTCGGCGACGAGACCGTGGCGGAGCACGACCACGACCTCACGCGCCAGCACGGCGGCGAGCCGCTCGGTGAGCGGATCATCGTCGCCGGACACGTGCTCGACGACACGGGCAAGCCGATTCGCGGCGCCCTCGTCGAGGTCTGGCAGGCGAACGCGGCCGGCCGTTACCACCACGAGGTCGACCGTCACCCGGCGCCGCTCGATCCCAACTTCACGGGGGCGGGCCGCTGCCTCACAGACGACGACGGCGCCTACCGATTCGTGTCGGTCAAGCCGGGCGCCTACCCGTGGGGGAACCACGAGAACGCGTGGCGGCCCGCGCACATCCACTTCTCGGTCTTCGGCCGTGCGTTCACACAGCGGCTCGTGACGCAGATGTACTTCCCGGGCGACCCGCTCTTCGCCTACGACCCGATCTTCAACTCCGTCCGCGACCCGAGGGCGCGCGCGCTGCTCGTCTCGCAGTTCGACCTTGCGACCACCGAGCCGGAGTGGGCGCTCGCCTACCGCTTCGACATCGTGCTCGGGCCGCGCGGTGCCGGGACGACGCCGATCGAGGAGGACGAGTGAGCCTGACCCGCACCCCGTCCCAGACCGTCGGGCCCTATTACTCGATCGGGTTGTGCCGCAGGATCTCCAACGAGCTCGTGCCGGCCGGTAGGCCGGGCGCGATCCGGATCGCCGGGCGCCTGCTCGACGGCGAGGGCCAGCCGATCGCCGACGGGATGGTCGAGCTGTGGCAGGCCGCCGACGGCCTGTGGGGGCGGAGCGGGACCGACGACCACGGCGGCTTCTCGTTCGTGACCGTCAAGCCGGCAGCAGCCGCCGGCGAGGCGCCGCACCTCGACGTGTACGTCTTCGCCCGAGGGCTGCTGAAGCACCAACTGACCCGGATGTTCTTCCCCGACGAGGCCGAGGCGAATGCCTCCGACCCCGTCCTGTCCTCGCTTCCGGAGGCAGACCGTGCGGTTCTCGTCGCAGAGCAGGAAGATGGGGGCGTGCGCTTCGACATCCGGATGCAGGGCGACCGGCAGACGGTCTTCTTCGCGACTTGATCCCGTTTGCCGCGATCTTCGTCTCGGACGAGCTCGCAGACGCGGTCTCGGACCGCGCGTGGCTCGACGCGATGCTCGACGCCGAAGCCGCGCTCGCGCGGGCGGAACTGGCCGCGGGGCTGATAGACGCCCGCACCACCGCCGCCGTGGCCGGCGCCTGCGAGCACTCGCTCTACGACGCACGGCAGCTGGCACATGAGGGCCGGGCCGCAGGCAATCCCGTCGAGCCGCTCGTCCGCGCGATTCGCGCAAAGGTCGGCGATGCGCACGCCGCGGGCGTGCACCATGGCGCGACGAGCCAGGACATTCTCGACTCGGCGGCCATGCTCGTCGCGCAGCGGGCGGTGCGCATCATCGACGAAGCCGTTGCAGGGGCCGCGGACGAGTGCGCGCGACTCGCGGCCGAGCATCGGCACACGGTGATGGCGGCGCGCACGCTGCTGCAGCAGGCGGTGCCGACCACGTTCGGCTACAAGGCCGCCGCGTGGCTCGTCGGCCTCGTCGAGACGAGAGCGCGTCTCGCTCTGGTCGCCGGCTCGCTGCCGGCCCAGCTCGGCGGCGCAGCGGGCACGCTCGCCGCGCTCGGCAGCGACGGGCCCGAGGTGCTTCGGTTGTACGCGGACGAGCTCGGGCTGCGCGAGCCGACCGTGCCGTGGCACACGACGAGGACACCACTCGCCGAGCTCGCGGGCGCGCTCGCCGGCGTCGCAGGAGCTGCAGCGAAGATCGCACGCGACGTCGTCTTGCTCGCGCAGACGGAGGTCGCCGAGGTGTCGGAGCGCGAGCCGGGCGGCTCGTCGACGATGCCGCAGAAGCGCAACCCGGTCGCGGCGGTGCTCGCAGACGCCTGCGCGCGCCACGCCCGCGCGAATGCGGCGATCCTCCTGGAGAACGTGGTGCAGGAGCATGAGCGCGCAGCCGGTGCCTGGCACGCCGAATGGGCGGCGCTCGCCGGTGCGCTCGCCGCGAGCGGCGGCTCCGCCGAGGCGGTGCGGCGTTCGCTCGCCGGGCTCGAGGTCGACGTCGAGCGGATGCGCGCCAACATCACGCCCGGCACGCTCGCCGAAGCGGCTCGCTTCGGCATCGACGCGGCTCGGCCCGAGGACTACCTCGGCTCTACCGAGGCGTTCATCGACCGAGCCCTCGCGCTCCACCGCGGATGAGCGGTACGGTCGTTCTCTGCGGCTCGCTCGGGTCGACGGCGTCGATCTGGGACGCGCAGCTGCCCGTGCTGCACGGGCGGCGGGTCGTCCGCGTCGAGTACCCCGGGCATGGGGCATCGCCGCTCGCGGACATCCGCGACGTCGACGACCTTGCGGCCGCGGCGCTCGAGGCGGTGGGCGACGGGCGGTTCTCGTTCGTCGGCCTGTCGCTCGGCGGCGCGGTCGGGATGCAGCTCGCGCTCACCGTCCCCGAGCGGCTCGAGCGGCTCGTCCTCGCGTCCACCGCCGCACGGTTCGGCGACCCGGGGCAGTGGCTCGATCGGGCGGCGACGGTGCGTACGGAGGGAATCGCCGTGATCGCCGACGCCGTCCTCGGCCGCTGGTTCACACCCGCCTTCGACGGAGTCGAGGAGTACCGCGCGATGCTGCTCGGCATCGACCGTGAGGGCTACGCCCGCTGCTGCGAGGCGCTCGCGTGCTGGGACGTCCGCGGCCGGCTCGGTGACGTGGACGTGCCGGTCCTCGCGATCGCCGGGGCGGACGATCCGTCGACGCCGCCGGCCGAGCTCGAGCGCATCGTCGCCGAGATCGCCGGTGCGAGCCTGGCGGTCATCGACCGCGCCGCGCACATCTCGAACGTCGAGCGGGCCGACGAGTTCAACCGACTGATCGAGGAGCATCTGTGACACATGACGACGGGATGAAGGTTCGGCGCGAGGTGCTCGGCGACGAGCACGTCGACGCGGCGAACGCGCGCACCACCGAGTTCACGGCCGACTTCCAGGACCTGATCACACGGTATGCCTGGGGTGAGGTCTGGGCCCGGCCCGGGCTCGACCGCAAGACGCGGAGCTGCATCACGCTGACCGCGCTGACGGCGCTGAACCACCACGAGGAGCTCGCGATGCACGTCCGCGCGGCGCGTCGCAACGGGCTGACACACGACGAGATCAAGGAAGTGCTCCTCCAGTGCGCCATCTACTGCGGCGTGCCCGCCGCGAACCGCGCCTTTGCGATCGCGCAGCAGGTGCTCGACGAAGAGTGAGGCGGGTGCGGACCCAGGTGGCGATCGTCGGTGCCGGCCCGGCCGGGTTGACGCTGGCCGCGCTTCTCCACCAGGCCGGGATCGACTCGGTGGTGCTCGAGGACCGAAGCCGCGCCTACATCGAGGCCCGCATCCGCGCCGGCGTCCTCGAGCAGGGAACCGTCGACCTGCTCGAGCGGGCCGGTGTCGCCGATCGGCTTCGACGCGAGGGGATCGTCCACGGCGGCATCCATCTCCAGTTCGACGGCGAGCGTCACCACATCCCGATGAGCGAGCTGACCGGCGGTCGCTGCATCGTCATCTACGGCCAGACCGAAGTGGTGAAGGACCTGGTCGCCGCCCGCCTCGCGCAAGGCCTGCCGCTGATGTTCGACGTGGCGGACGTGAGCGTGCACGACTTCGAGGGCGACGCGCCGTACGTGCGGTTCCTCCACGACGGAGAGGAGCAGCGACTCGACTGCGACGTGATCGCCGGCTGCGACGGGTTCCACGGCATCTGCCGCCCGGCGCTCGACGCCGTCCTGCACACCTTCACACGCGAGTACTCGTACGGCTGGCTCGGCATCCTCGCCGAGGTCGCTCCCTCGAGCGACGAGCTCGTCTACGCCCACCATGCCCGCGGCTTCGCGCTGCTCAGCCTGCGCTCGCCGACACGCAGCCGGCTCTACATCCAGTGCGCGCCCGACGAGGATCTCGACGCGTGGCCGGACGAGCGCATCTGGAGCGAGCTCCAGACCCGGACCGCACTCGACGGCTGGACGCTCGCCGCGGGGCCGGTGCTCGAGAAAGGTGTCACGGGCATGCGGAGCTTCGTCGCGGAGCCGATGCAGCACGAGCGGCTCTTCCTCGCCGGCGATGCGGCGCACATCGTTCCGCCCACAGGCGCGAAGGGATTGAATCTTGCGATGCACGACGTTCGCGTTCTCGCCGACGCGTTGGTCGACTGGTACGACCACGGCAGCCGCGACCGCCTCGACTCGTATTCGCGTGACTGCCTCCGTCGCGTCTGGCGCGCGGAGCACTTCTCGTGGTGGATGACCTCGATGCTCCACAACGCTCCCGGCGCCGACGAGTTCGACCGGCAATTGCAGCTCTCGCAGCTGCGCTATCTGACAACGTCAACCGCAGCTGCGGCGAGCCTGGCCGAGAACTACGTCGGGCTCGCGCAGGTGTGAACCGAGGAGGGGCCACATGCACGAGGTGACGAGCACGGGGCTGGTGGGACGCCGAACGAAGCCGCCGTTTCGCGCGGATCATGTCGGAAGCGTTCTTCGTCCACGAAAGCTTCTGAAGGCGCGCGACGACTTCGCGTCGGGGGCGATCGATGCAGCAGCCCTGCGGGTGATCGAGGACGACGCGATCCGCGAGACCGTGCGCAGGCAGGAGGACATCGGCCTTCGGGCGGCGACCGACGGCGAGTTTCGCCGCGCCTCGTGGCACATGGACTTCATCTACCAGATCGACGGCATCAGCAAGGAGGCGGGCCACCTCGCGGTGCAGTTCCACAACGAGGAAGGCGACATCGAGTTCACCCCGGCCGCGCTGCACGTCGACGCGAAGCTCGGCATCTCGAAGACGATCTTCGGCGACGACTTCCGGTTCGTTCAGGACACCGTGACGCGCGCCGTCCCGAAGCTGACGATCCCGTCGCCGAGCATGGTCCACTACCGCGCGGGCAGGGCGGCGATCGACCCGAGCGTCTACGCCGACATGGATGGTTTCTGGGCCGACCTGACGGCCGCGTATGCAGAGGAGGTGCGCCGCCTCGGCGAGCTCGGTTGCACCTACCTGCAGTTCGACGACACGAGCCTCGCGTACATGAACGACCCGCACCAACGCGACTACATGGCCTCGATCGGCGGCGATCCCGAGCGGCAGCACGTGGAGTACATCCGTCACATCAACGAGTCACTCGCACATCGCCCGGCCGACATGAGCGTGACCACCCACATGTGCCGCGGCAACTTCCGGTCGTCGTGGGCCGCCGAGGGAAGCTACGACTTCGTCGCCGAGGCGCTGCTGAACGAGCTCGACGTCGACGGGTTCTTCATGGAGTGGGACGACGAGCGGTCGGGCGGCTTCGAGCCGCTGCGCTTCCTGCCGAAGGGCGACAAGCAGGTCGTGCTCGGTCTCGTCACGACGAAGCGGGGCGCGCTCGAGTCGAAGGACGAGCTGAAGCGCCGGATCGACGAGGCGTCGAGATACGCCCCGCTCGAGCAGCTCTGCCTCTCGCCCCAGTGCGGTTTCTCCTCGACGGTCGAGGGCAACTCGCTGATGGAGGACGAGCAGTGGGCGAAGCTCGCGCTGATCGTCGAGGTGGCAGAGGAGGTGTGGGGTTGACCGTCCGCGAGGCGACGTTCGACTTCCTGCGCCGTCGCGGGCTGACGGACATCTTCTCGAATCCCGGGTCGACCGAGATCCCGTTCCTGACGGGGCTCCCGGACGACCTCCGGTTCGTGCTCGGCCTGCACGAAGGGTCCGTCGTGAGCATGGCGAGCGGCTACGCGCTCGCCCGGCGCCGGCCGTCGTTCGCGCTCGTGCACACGACGGCGGGCTTGGGCAACTCCGTGAACGCGATCTCGACCGCGCGGGTCAACCGGGCGCCGGTCGTGATCGCGGTCGGCCAGCAGGACAGGCGGCACCTCGCGTTCGAGCCGTTCCTCGCCGGCCGCCTCGAGGGTCTCGCGGGCGACTATCCCGTCTGGGTCTCGCAGCCTCCGCGCGCGCAGGACGTCGTCGGCGCGCTCGAGCG
>JBAQHS010000202.1:0-7791 GCA_049288455.1 Gaiellaceae bacterium
CGGCAGGCCGATCGCGAGCAGCACCGCCGCTGCGGCGAGCGCGCCGGCGACGACGAGCCACGAGGGAAGTCGCGCCGACTCGTGGGCCGCCGGAACGCTCGCGCGATAACTCACGAGGTCGACCCGCGCGACCTCTGCGCCCGGCTTGCCGATCCGAAGCTGCGCTCCGCGGGCGAGGGTGAACCGCAGCGCCCAGAGATCGCGACGTCCCGCGAGCATAGGCAGGTCGATGCAATGCGCGCGGAGCCCGACGGTGTCGAGTGCGTGGACGAAGGGCGTGCCGCCTGCGCCGTCGTAGAGCGTGTAGGCGAAGCGGCCGTCGGCGCTCATCGCGCGGGTTATCGGCGAGCCGCGCATCTTGTCGGAGCGCTCAGCCGGGTCCCGAACCGCCGCAGGCAGGAGCGCACCCGTCTCGAGGTCGTAGGCGCGGACGGTGTAGCGCGTCGGGTCGTTCGGCGAGGTGTAGTTGACGAGGAACAGCGTCCGTCCGTGCGGCGAGACGGCGTCGAAGCTGAAATCGCCGCGCAGGGTGACGGTGCGCCGGACGTTGAGCGTGGGCGCGTCAAGGAGCACGAACCGCGTCACTTGTCGCGGGAACGAGACACGAGGCTCGATCAGGACGAGTGAGCGTCCGTCCGCGGAGAGGCCGCCGGCTGACGAGTCGTAGGCGACGGCCGGGACCGTGAAGGTCCCTGCCACTCGTGTGATTCCGCGGACGCGCCCTCCGTCGCGAGCGATTCGCTCGACGAGCGTGGTCGTTCCCTGATTCACCGTCACGAACCGATCGGGGGCACCCGGTACCGCCACGCCGCTCGAGCCGACGTCGATTCCGAGCACCGGCAAGCCGTCTGCGAGCGCCGACGGCGCGAGTGCGCAAGCAGCGAGGGCAACGAGCAAGAGAAGACGGCGCATCAGACGTACTACGCCGCAGCCGGCTTCAGAGGTCCGTCTGCCTCAGGTCAAACGGGGGCGGCGAGCACCGCGGCGAGCACGTCGTCGAGTTGGGCGGTCGCGAGCGCGATCGTCGTGTCGGCGGCGCCGTAGTAGAGGCGCAGCTGCCCGGTGCCTTCGTCATGCACGAGACCGCAGGGGAACACTGCGTTCGGGACATCCCCCGTCCGCTCGTAGTCGGCGTGCGGGCCGAAGACCCAGCCCGGCATGCGGTGGGTGACGCGGGTCGGCTCGGCGAGATCTGCGAGCGCGATCCCGACGCGATAGAGGGCGCTGGAGACGGTGTCCTTCACTCCGTGGTAGACGATCAGCCAGCCATGCTCGGTGCGGAGCGGCGGCGGGCCGATGCCGATCCGCCGAGAGTCCCACCAGGCGCCGGCGCGAGGCGCGAGGACCTGCTCGGGCGTGCTCCAGCTGATCAGGTCGGCCGACCGGGAGAGAACGATCTCACCGCCCGAGCCCGTGACGGCGCCTTCGCTCGGACGGTGGAACAGGATCCACTTGCCGTCGATTCGCTCGGGCAGGAGTGCGGCGTTCTTATCCTCGGCGCGCTTGATCACGCCGTGTCGCTCGACCGTCTTGAAGTCGGTCGTCAGCGCGAGATAGACGGCGGGTCCGGGCGGGCCGTAGGCGGTGCAGGTGATCGACCAGCGCTCGAGCTCCGGCAGCCAGACGACGCGGGGATCCTCGAACCCCCACTGTTCGCTTTCGATCCCGGGAAGGGGTGCGAGCAGCGGCTCGGGTGCGATCGTCCAGCCGTCGACACCGTTCGCTGAGCCCGCGACCGCGAGGTGCGAGATGCCGCGCAGGTCCTCGACCCGTGCGATCACGATCGTCTCGCCGCCGACAGACGCCGCTGCGGGATTGAACACGGCGTTCGCCGGATACGGCCAGTCGGCGGCGGCGAGGATCGGGTTTGCCGGATGGCGCTCGAAGAGCTCGCCGCTCCTCACGCCGTGGCGCTCGCAACCGGGCGACGTGCGACTGACGTCAACGCGGCGGCATCGAGTAGCAGTGCGGCGCGATGGAACGCGAGTGTCGACTCGGCACCTTCGTTGCGGTTGACGTCATCGCCGCCGAGTCCGTCGCTACATCCGCCTGTCGCGAAGTCATACAGGGGACGGTTGAGATGGTTGCGGCCGAGGAACCAATCGAACGCGAGCTGTGCGCGAGCGCCGTGGTCGGAGTCTCCGGTGACGTCGAAGGCGGCTAGTTCTGCCTCGACGAACGCCGCTGCTTCGAGCGGCTGCTCATCTCCGGAAGCAGGCGACAAGGTGCCGCGCTTGCGGCCGAGATGGCCTGTCAGCCGAAGCATGCCGGAGCCGAGGCCGGACTCGTCGCCGAGCCAGAGCAGCGACTCGAGGCCCGTGGCAACGTCGTCCGGGCGTCCGAGCGCGGTTCCGCCGACGATCAGCGCCTGCGGCAACCGCGCGTTGTCGTAGGCGAGGGCGTGCTCGAACCACAGCCAACCCTCCGACGCCGTCGCTTCGAATGCGTTGACGAGCCGGTCGAGGCAGCGGGCGAGCAGGTCACGCGCCGGGCCGTCGAGGCGATCCGGATCGAGCTTGGCGAGACCGAGCACGACATAGGCGTCGGTGCGGAGCGCAGTCGGGCCTGTGAGCCCGCCGATCAGCGAGTCCAGCAGCCTCTGTGCGGGATCGACGAGGGCAGGTGCCCACGCCGTCGAGAGGATCTCGCCGAGCGCCCAGACCGCACGGCCGACATGGTCGCCGACGTGGGGCTCGTCGAGCCAGCGCCGCTCGTAGCTCATGAAGTTGCGCATGCCCGGCCGCTCGTCGGTCGCGTCGTGCAGAAATGCGAGGGACCGGTAGACGACTGACGTCCAGAACTGCTCGTCAGACCGCCGCGCGAGCTCGAGCGCGACGACGCCGAGGCGCGCGACGTCATCGACGCAATAGCCACTTCGCCTGTTCGGGATCGCGCCGTGGGCGTGTTGCACGATCCCTGCGTCATCGACCATCGTGCGCAGATGGTCGGTGCGGACGCTTGCAGGCTGCGGCTCCAGGCTCACGATTGCTTCGCGGCGAGGAGCGCTCTCCACTGCGTCACGAAGGACGGCCGCCGTTGCCTGCGCGACCGACGGCCAGCTCAGCCGCTCGCCGATGTGCCGTGCTTCGGCGCGGGCCGCCTGGAGCAGTTCCGGGTCCGCGATGAAACGATTGATCGCTGCTGCAAGGGCGGGCGGATCCGCGAAGGGGACGAGCTCGCCCGCGCCGGATGCGAGGAGATCTTCCGCATACCGGTACGGCGTCGAGACGACGGCGCAGCCGGCGGCGATCCCGAAGGTGAGTGCGCCCGAGGAGGTTTGCTCACGATCCAGATACGGGGTTACGAAGACCGACGTGACGGCGAGCAGATGCGAGATCTCTTCGATTGTCAGGAACCGGTCGTCGAACTCGACGTGCTTCGTCAACCCAAGCTCGGCGACGCGCTGCTGCAGCGAAAGGCGGTACCGCTCGCCTTCGCGCTGGGCGACGCCGGGATGGGTGCGCCCGGCGATCACGTACACCGTCTCGGGATGCTCCTCGATGATCGTGGGCAGTGCTTCCAGGACGTGCTCGAGCCCCTTGCCGGGTGAGAGCAAGCCAAAGCTCGAGAGCACGAAGTGTCCTTGCAGGCGCTCCTCGCGCGTCGACGTCGGCGCGTCGATCGCGGCGGCGCGTGCGCGCTGGATGAGCAGAGTCGGAGCCCCGTGTGCGACAACACGCACCTTTGCTTCAGGGCACGTACCGCTGTCGACGAGCAAGCGCAACGCAGTCTCCGTCATCACGATCACGAGTGCCGCATGCGCGCAGAGAGACCCGAGAATCCGGGCCTGGCGCACAGTTGGCTCGGACAGAACCGTGTGCAGCGTGACGACGAGCGGCTGGGTCAGCTCCTCGGCGAGCGACAGGATGTATTCGCCGTCCCTACCCCCGAAGATGCCGTACTCGTGCTCGAGCAGCACGACGTCGACATCGTGGCGTCCGAGGATGCGAGCTGCGCGCACGTAGTCACCGCGCGCCGCCTGAGAGATCGTGGCAACGACGCCCGGCCGTTGCGGCCTCGACGGGTCGTCCACTACGACGACCTTGGCAACGGAGTCGACCTCGTCGAGTCCCATCAGCGCGCCGCGCACGTCGGCGGCGAACGTGCCGATGCCGCAAGCACGCGGCGGGAAGGTCGAGACAATGGCCGCGCGCAAGCCTGCGGGCGCGCCGCCGATCCGTAGAGCTCTAAGCATGCGACTACCCCGATCGGTTCGTTCGCCGCGCGGGATCGCGCGGCGAGACACCTGCGCTCCGGCCAGCGGTGACGTCGATCCAGACGTGCAACTACGGCTTCAATGCCAGGAGGTACGCGGTGCCACCGTAGCCCATCGCCGCGAAAGCTCGCGGATGCCCTGCCCTAGGCCTCAGACGCTCTCGCGCTCGTCGAACCCGCATTCCACGCAGACGAACGCGACCTCGTCGTCGCGGACGACCAGGAAGTTCGTCACGCCGCAGGCGGGACAGATCGGCGGGCGGTCGTCGTCGGGCTCCTCGCGTATTGACGTCATGGGCGCGGCCGCCGCAGCACGCGGGTGTCGCCGAGCCGGCGGGTGATCCCGTCCGCGTCGTACCGCTCGAGCAGGAGCTGCGCCGTGCGCCGCCCGATGCCCGCCGCGTCGCGGAAACCCGGCAGCGTGATCGGATCGAGCGTCGGCAGCAGATCGCGTCCCCGGTCGTAGAGCTCCGTCGAGACCGCGTAGCCGTCACCGACGCGGCGCAGTCGGCCGGACTCCTCGAGAAACACCGCGAGTGCCTTGTCGTCGATCTTTGCGATCTCCTCCTGCGCCAACCGGGCTTCGAGCTCGGACGCGGCTTGCGCGCGTTCGCCCAGCGCGGCCGCCGCGCCGGGCAAGTAGGCCTTCGCGCCACGCCGGTCGAGCTCCAGCAAATTGAGGACATGCGGCGACCAGGGTTCGTTCGGCAACAGCTCCGCAAGCGGCACACCCGGGTCGAGGGGATGTGTGCGCGCGCGTTCGGCAACGCGGGCGCGTGTCCGCGCCCGCAACTCGTCGAGCCACGCAGCCGAGAAGTAGTGCTCTCCGGCTGCGCGGACGGACGCAAGCCCGGCCGCGAGCTCTGCAGGCGTGAGGATGCCGCGCCCCTGGAGCTCCTGGCCGGTGACCGGCGTGTGCACGATTGCACGCACGATTTCGACCGGATCCCCGCGCTCGAGAATCTCGAGCCGCGCGGGCTCGAGGCGCCGTGGCGGCACCGGATCGAGCACCACGCCGCCTCCCACCGTCGCATCGGTGCGGAGCACGACCCGGTCGCCGCGCGCCGCGATGACCTGCCGTGTGAGGCGGAGCTGCGCGAATCGTCCCGCGCGCACAACTCGCGCCGGGACTGCCTGCGTGCCGATGTGCACGGTCACGTCTGCCGGGATCTCGGCGATCTCGTCGACGGCGATGTCGAGGCGGTAGGTCACCGGATAGTGGCCGGGTTCGACAAGTGCATCGCCGCGCTTCAGCTCGTGCCGTTCGATCGTCGGCAGGTTGACTGCCACCCGCTGGCCCGCCTCCGCTGTTGTGACCGGCTCGTCGTGCACCTGCACGGAGCGCACCCGGACGACGCGGCCGCCCGGCTCGACGCGCAGCAGGTCGCCCGCCGTGATCGTCCCCGACCAGAGTGTTCCCGTCGCGATCGTGCCGACCCCGTGCAACGTGAACACGCGGTCGACGTAGAGCCGCGTCGCGCGCTCGGCGTCGCGCTCCGCCACGGTCACGCGCGCGAGCGCTGCCCGCAGCTCGTCGAGCCCGGCACCCGTCTTCGCCGATACCGCGACGACCTCCGCGCCCGGAACGAGCTCACGCGCCTCTTCGATCGCGAGCTCGAGGGTCTCGTCGTCGACGGCGTCAGCTTTCGTGACGGCGACAACGCCGCGGTCGACTCCAAGCAGGCGCAGCACCGCGAGATGCTCGCGCGTCTGCGGCCGGGCACCCTCCTGCGCGTCGATCACGAGCAGGAAGAGGTCGATACCCGTCGCGCCCGCGATCATCGTGTGCACGAACCGCTCGTGCCCGGGCACGTCGATCAGTGAGAGGCGGCGCCCGTCCGGAAGCTCGAGTGGCGCATAGCCGAGGTCGATCGAGATGCCGCGGGCCTGCTCCTCCGGCAGGCGGTCGGTGTCCTTGCCGGTCAGGGCGCGAACGAGCCACGTCTTCCCGTGGTCGATGTGCCCGGCAGTGCCGACCGTCAGCGGCATGCTCGAACCGCCGCGGCGACCTCGTCGGCCTCGGCGTCGTCAAGCGTCCTGCAGTCGAGTAGCAGGCGACCGTCGCGTACACGGCCCACGATCGCCGGTAGGTGGTCGCGCAGGGGCGCGGCGAGGGACTCCTCGATCGCGCAGGCGAACGAGGGCAGGTTGGCGAGCGGGAGCGCCCCGCCGCCCATCTTCCCGACGGTCTCCTCGACCTCGCCGCCGAGTTGCCGGGCGAGCCGCTCGGCGCGCGCCCGCACGGCGGCAACGTCTTCGTTCAGCATCCGCAGCACGGGCACCTCGCGCAGCGCACGATCTGGCTCGAGGTAGAGGAGCAGCGTTCCTTCGAGCGCAGCGAGGCTGAGCTTGTCGATGCGCAATGCCCGGTGAAGCGGATGGCGTCGGAGCCGTTCCACGAGATCGCCGCGGCCGACGATGATCCCCGCCTGCGGCCCGCCGAGGAGCTTGTCGCCGCTGAAGCACACGAGGTCGGCGCCGGCCTCGAGCGAGCTGCGCGCGGTCGGCTCGTCGGAGATGTCGACGAGCGCGCCGGAGCCGAGGTCATCGAGGAGCGGCACGTCATGTCGATGCGCGACGGCGGCCAGTTCTTTCACCTGCGCTTGCTCCGTGAAGCCGACGACGCGGAAGTTCGACTGGTGCACGCGCAGGAGCAGCGCGGTTTGCTCGTTGGCGGCCTGCTCGTAGTCGGCCGCGCGCGTTCGGTTCGTCGTTCCGACCTCGACGAGCCGCGCACCAGATCGGGTGAGCACATCCGGTATGCGGAAGCCGTCCCCGATCTCGATCAGCTCCCCACGCGAGACGAGAACATCTCGGCCTTCTGCGAGGGCTGCAAGCGCGAGCAGCAACGCTGCCGCATTGTTGTTCACGACGAGTGCGCCCTCGGCGCCCGTCAGCTTGCGCAGGACTGCGGCGACGTGATCCTGGCGTGACCCGCGGGTCCCGTCTTCGAGGTCGTATTCGAGATTCGAGTAGCCACGGCCGGCTTCGAGTGCGTGCTCGAGCGCTGCGGCGGGGAGCGGCGCGCGGCCGAGGTTCGTATGCACGATTACCCCGGTCGCGTTCAGGACGCGGCGCAGGGTGGGGCGGCGCGCGGCGCCGAGCTCCGTCCGAAGCCGCTCGGTCAGGTCACCGGGCTCTGCGCCTGCGCGAATCTCCTCGCGAGCACGAGCCAGCACCGTTCGCGCCGCCTCGACGCCCAGCGGATCGTCGGTTGCGCGAGCGAGCTCGTCCACCGAAGGGAGGTCTCGCAGCTCCACGCGGTCACGATACTGAGGATCCCTCAACCGGCCGAATCCGTTGCTTCACTGTAGTGGTGAGACGTCTTGTCATCGTGCTGGCCGTTGTGGTGGTCGCCGCGTTCGTGGCTGCCGTGGCGCGGGGCCTGCAGTTTCGCGGGGCGGCCAAGCCGGGGGTGCATGTGGTCGGTGTCGACGTCGGTGGCAAGAGCCGCTCGCAGATCGAGTCGCAATTGCGCTCCTGGTCGGCACGCGCCGTCACGATCCGGACCGGCGGCCACGCCTATCACGTCCCGCGTGGCTGGCTCGTCACGCTCGATGTGCGCGCGACCGCGGC
>JBAQHS010000203.1:0-2277 GCA_049288455.1 Gaiellaceae bacterium
GACCTGAGCCTCGCCTGATATTTGGACCACTCAGGTACGACGGAACGATCAGCGTCATGACTAACAACGATCCGCAGCTGTAACGCAAGGCACGCCCCCTCGTAGATCTCGATCCTCGCGTGGTGGCAGCGTCGCGACGGGCCGTGGCGCGTGGTCGTCTTTGCCTACGCTACGGGCCGGGCCGGGTCGCGTCAGCGCCCGGGCGTTCGGATCGCCGCCCGGCCCTGTGCGCGTCGAGAAAATGGCGGCTCGGGATGACGCCCGAGCCGCCCGCACGAAGGAGAACGAGTCCTCCCACTCCGACCGGGACGGGTCCGTCCGGCCAGACCTCGAAGATATCTGGGGTCAGTGCTCGCGTAGTACGCCCATGACGGGGCGGCGAGCAAAAATCACGCACGAAGGGAAGAGAACGTGAAGGTACGTCCGTTCCACTCCAAGCTGCCTGGGACCGACAGGCACCACGATGAATCGACCTGCACCCTGGGCGACAACATCGAGTCGTACAACAAGGTCAGCGGCACAGGTGGGCACCCGAAGTGCTCGCTGTGCAAGCAAATCAGCGGCTAGGCCGTTACTCGGGTGGCGTGGGGCTTGGCGCTCCGCGCCACCTGAATTTCAGGCGCTTCACTCCGCCCTTATTCCGCCCTTGCGCGAAGGGTTCGGAGCGGTTTCGAGCGGAGTGGAGCGGCGCTTCCAGATTGCCACTTTCCCCTGCTCAGGGCTGGCTTTTCGGTGCTATCGCTGGGGTCGCAAGAACGCGTCCGTGCGCCTTTGCAAGGCGGAGGTCGCCGGTTCGATCCCGGCACGCTCCATAACTGACGTTGCGCAAACCGCCGGCGGTCGGTTACCGAAGGGCGCGCGCGAAGAGCCGATGAGCGCTGAAACGTCACGAGGGTTGCTGCGCAGCCCCCGCTCGCCGACCAGCGCGCGCCCATTCTTGTGGTAGTGTTCCGGCATGCGCGCAACCATTGACAAGGCAGGTCGCTTGGTGATCCCGAAGCAGCTTCGCGATGAGGTCGGCCTTCGACCTGGCGAGGTCGAAGTGAGTGCGTACGGTGTCGGCCTACGCGTCGAGCCGCTGGCGGGTGCAGAGTCCCTCGACGAGCGTGACGGCCGGCTCGTCATCCCGGCTACCGGGCTCCAAATCGACGATGGCCTCGTGCGCTCCCTTCGCGATGCCAGCCAGAAGTAGAGCGCCGGACCTCCTCGTCGACACGAGCGTCGCGGTTGCTCTGACCGTCGCCGACCACGAGCACCACGAGACGACGTTCACGGCGATCGGCGAGCGCCGACTCGGACTCGCCGGCCATGCAGCGTTCGAGACCTTTTCGGTGCTGACCCGCCTCCCGACGTCGGCGCGCCGGACGCCGGCGACCGTGACGCGCCTCCTTGCCGCGAGTTTCCCTCACACGAGATTCCTCGGCGCTCAGGAGTCAGCGTCGCTACTTGCCGACCTCGCGACCGTGGGCATCGCCGGCGGGGCCGTCTACGATGCGCTCGTCGCGGCCTGCGCGAATGCGCACCGCCTGACACTGGCGACTCGAGACCGACGCGCACTCGAGACCTACCGCGCACTCGATGTGAGCGTCGAACTGTTGACCTGACGAGCGTGTCATCCGATCACGAGCGGCGAAGCTGCCAGCCTCGTACGGTTTGCGCAATGTTCGGTTCCGCCCATAACTGACACTGCGCAAACGACGCGCGGCGTGTCCGCAATGCCCGTTTAGCCTTCGCAGGCCACCGCGATCTCGAGGGCTTCGCAGATCTGGCGCATTCGCTCATCGCTCAGTCGGCCGAGGCGCTCGACGAGCGTTCCGAGCGAGACGCTTTCAACTGAGTCGAGATTCACGACTGATGTCCGCGGAACCGGGTCGTCGCCTGGCTCGAGGAGCACCTCACTCGGGATACCGCGAACGATGGTCGTGCACGGACCGATCAGCGTTCGGCGAAGTCGCGGAATGGCCGCGTCCCGAGAAAGCACCACGACCGGCCGCCGCCCGATCTCGGCGAGCTCACACCACCAAACCTCACCGCGCGCCGGAAGTGCCGTCACGACGCGCCGGCAGCCTTCCGGAACGAGGCGAGGTTGCCCCATTCATCATCCGCGTCGAGCGGCACACGGTCGTAAGCCGCATAGCTAGCGTCGATCTCACCCGCACGGTGGTGGGCTAGAAGAGCACTGAGCGCCTCGTCGATGAGCGCGGCATCCGTAAGCTCCGAGCGCGTTCGCCGCGCCGTCGCGAGCAACTGCTCGTCGACGGTGGTGCTGATCCTGAC
>JBAQHS010000204.1:0-1667 GCA_049288455.1 Gaiellaceae bacterium
TCGCGATCGAGCTCGAGCATCACGGTCATCTTCCCGATCGCGCAATCGGAGCCAACGGCCAGAATCGACGTCGCGTTGTGCGTGAGGTTCTCGCCGGTCGGCACGTTGAGTCCCGGCGGCGGCTTGCGCAGGTCGCGAAGCTCCACGCCGTGCCGGGCCGCGAGGTCGACGAGCTCGGGGTCGGTCGAGACGAACTCGTGCAGGCCGTTCTCGATGTCGAGGCCGGCGCGGATCGCGTCCTTGAGAAGGTCGCGCCAGGCCGGTGGGAAGCGGCCGCCCTGGGTCGCCACGCCGACAAGTGCGGTCGTCGGCTCGTACTCGAGCGCGTCGGTCACCGAGCCGACGATCGGAAAACCCTCCTCGGTCTCGCCGGGACGCTGCGAGTCGAGCAACGCGACGACGTCCTCTGGCCGGTAGCGCATGACCCCGCGGGCGGTCTTGCCGAAGTGCGAGTCGCCCGACTTGCCCTCGGCGAGGATCAGCAGCCTACGCAGGGCTCACACCGAGCCCGGGGCGCTCCGCCGGAAGCTGGACGCCGTCGGCGAAGCTGACGCCGGGCCATGGATCCGTCGCAAGCAGCAGATTGCCGTCGAGGTCGACGTGATCCATCAGTGAGGCGATGTGCGCGCCGGGCGCGATGCCGAGTCCCGACTCGACCATGCAGCCGAGCATCACGCCGAGGCCGAGCGCGCGGGCTGCGTGCACCATGCGAACCGATTCCCGGATCCCGCCCGCTTTCGCGAGCTTGATGTTGATCCCGTGCGCGCGCTCGGCGCAAGCCGCGACGTCGGCGAGCGTGTGGCAGTCCTCGTCGACGTAGATCGGAAGCGGTGCCCGCTGCTTCAGCTCGGGGCCGTCCGGGTCGCCCGCCGGCAGCGGCTGCTCGCAGTACTGGAGGTCCATCTGCGGCAGGTACTCGAGCGCCTCGTCGAGTGTCCAGGCCTCGTTCACATCGCACTGCAGCGGCATGCTCGTGACGCTGCGGACCGCCTTGACGCGTTCGGCGTCCAGCCCGTCACGACCCCCGAGCTTCAGCTTCAGACGCCGGAAGCCGCGGCTCGCGATCTTCTCGGTGCGCCGGGCCATGTCGTCCGGATCGCCGAGCCAGATCGTCCACGACGTCGGGGGACCGGCGCGCCGCAGTCCGAGAAGCTTGTAGACCGGCTGCCCCGTGAGCTTGCCCTGGAGGTCGTGCAGTGCATGGTCGACCGCCGCACGAGCTGCGTGCTCACCCGGTGGGAACCGATCGGCGATCTCGTCGAGCGCGAACGGGTCCTCACCCACGTCGACGCGGTCGAGCCAGTCGAGCGCGGACTCCGTCGATTCCGCGTACCGCTCGATCGGTGCGGCCTCGCCGAACCCGGAGACACCGTCGTGCTCGATCTCGACCTGGACGACGTCGGCTTCGTCCTCCGAGCCACGCGAGATCGTGAACGTCTCCGCCAGTTGCACTGTCGCGGTCCGGGCCGTCAGTTTCACGGGGCTACACTAGTGCCGCAACGCGCCCGTAGCTCAGGGGATAGAGCGCTCGCCTCCGGAGCGAGAGGTCGCAGGTTCGAATCCTGCCGGGCGCACTCCGCCGATCGGGCTAGAGACTTGATGTGAAACGCACGCGCACCCCTGGATGGTGGCTCAGACGCGGCGCATCTCGCCCGGGTCGGGCTTGA
>JBAQHS010000205.1:0-2593 GCA_049288455.1 Gaiellaceae bacterium
ATGGCCGAAGCAGAACGATGGGCCGCCGGCCTCGGAAACGACGCGTATGCGATCGACGACGACACAGCGATCAAAGTGACCGACGCCGGCGTCGAGGTCATCTCGGAAGGGCACTGGAGGCAATTCACCCAGACCGTCGAAGAGAGCGAATCCCACTAGCGAGACAGCTCTTCGCTGCGCGGCGCAGTGTTCCGCGATGGACTCTGAGCGGGCGATCGCAGGCGAGTGTGGTTCTTGTCAAGTGAGCCCGGTCGCGGGATAGTTGGGGTGTGATGGAGCGCGTCGCTCAGCCGTCCGGGACGGTGACGCTCGTGTTCACCGACATTGAAGGGTCGACTCGACTGCTCCGAGAGCTCGGGCCGAACGCGTACCGCAGCGCTATCGGGGTCCATCGGCGCGTGGTGCGGGAGGCGTTTGAGAAGCACAACGGGTACGAGGTCGACTACGAGGGCGACGCGTTCTTCTACGCGTTCCCGTCAGCGACGGGTGCGGTGCAGGCGGTCAGTGAGGCGATGGCTGGGCTCGAGGGCGGCCCAATCGTGATTCGGGTCGGCGCCCACACCGGTGAGCCGATCCTCGACCCGCCGAAGTACATCGGGCTCGACGTGCACACGGCCGCGCGGATCATGGCGAGCGGGCACGGCGGGCAAGTGGTAGTCAGCCGGAGCACGAGGGAGCTGCTCGACGGCTCCTTCGAGCTGTCGGATCTCGGCGAGCACCGGCTGAAAGATCTCTCCGGCCCGCAGCGGCTCTACCAGCTCGGCTCGGTCACGTTTCCGCCGCTGAAAACGCTTCATCGCACGAACCTTCCGGTGCCCGCGACCGCGTTTGTCGGCCGCGACCAGGAGCTCAGCGAGCTCGCCGGCCTCGTCGGGGACGGCGTCCAGTTGCTTGTGTTGACCGGGCCGGGCGGCGTTGGCAAGACGCGCCTTGCGTTGCAGACCGCCGCCGAGGTGGCGGATGGCTTCCGGGACGGCGTGTGGTGGGTTCCGCTCGCATCCGTCCGCGATCCTGGGCTGGTCATGTCGTCGGTCGCGCGCGCTCTCGGGGTTCCGGAGCAGGCGGGCAGAAGCGTCGACGACACCGTCGTGGACGTTCTCTCGAGCGGCCGGGCTCTCGTTTTGCTCGACAATCTCGAGCATCTGCTCCCCCACGCGGCAACCGCCATCGCCCGCCTCCGCGACGCCGGCGGGGCAACGGTCGTCGTGACGAGCCGGGAGCGGCTCCAGCTCTCGGGTGAGCGCGTCTACCCGGTCGACCCGCTCGACGCGAACTCCGCGATGGCGCTCTTCGCGGCGCGAGTCACGGCGCTCGGGGTGGGCGTCGGCGAGCCCGAACCGGTCATTCAGCTCTGCACGAGACTCGACAACCTGCCGCTCGCGATCGAGCTCGCCGCTGCAAGAGCGACGCTCCTGTCGCCCGCGGAGATCCTTTCGCGACTCGGTGACCGACTCGACGGGCTGCGGGGCGGCCGCGACGCCGATCCGCGCCAGCAGACGCTCCGCGCCACGATGGGCTGGTCGCATGATCTACTCGATCAGCCCGAGCGCGAGCTGTTCGCGCGTCTCGCCGTCTTCAGCGGCGGCGCCACGCTCGACGCGATCGAGGCGGTGTGCGGCTCTGGCCTGGACGTCCTCGGCTCGCTACTGGACAAGAGCCTCGTCAGGCGGACGGGCGAACGTGTCTGGATGTTGGAGACGATCCGCGAGTTCGCCGTCGAGCAGCTCGCCGCCTACACAGGTGTGGATGAGCTGCGGGATCGACACGCGACCTACTACCTCACATTTTCCGATGATGCCGACCGGAAGCTGAGGGGCGCGGACCATGCCGGGGCGCTACGGCAATTTACGGCCGAACTCGACAATCTGCGAGCGGTCTTCGAGCGGCTACGCGATACCGATCCGGCGTCCGCGGTCCGGCTCGGCGCCGCCCTGTGGATCTTCTGGTTCCAGGCGGGCCACCTGCAAGAAGGACGAGAGAAACTGCGAGCCATGCTCGACTGGGCAGGCCCGGAACCGACCGAAGCCAGGGCATCCGCCCTCGTCGGCGCAGGCCTGCTCGCGCTCGAGTGGGGCGATAACGAGGAAGCGATCAGCCGCCTCGAAGAAGGCTTGACCTGCGCCCGCACGGCAGGCTCGGCTCGCACCGAGGCGATCGCAGTCAGTCTCCTCGCCGCCCGCCCCGATCTCGACCGGGACGAACACCACCGTCTCGGTGAGGAGGCGATCGCCATCGCGCGCGCCTCAGGGGATCGCTGGGTGCTGGGGCTCGTGACCGGAAACCACGGGGCGCTCCTGCTCGACCTCGGAGAGACCGGGCAAGCAGACGACCTACTGGAGGAGGCGCACCGACTCAGCCGAGGTGTCGGGGACGCCTCGCTCACTGCGCTATGGCTCGCCAACCTCGCCTCAAGCGCGCTCCGAAGAGGCGACACCGTCGATGCCCGTACAAGGCTCGATGAGGCGCTCGAGCTTGCCCGGCGTATCGACGACACCCGAGGAGTCGGCATCGCCACCGTCAGCCTCGGTTCGGTCGAGCTCCTCGAAGAAGATCTCGACCATGCGTCCTCGCGTTTCGAGGAGGGAGCAAACAT
>JBAQHS010000206.1:0-1600 GCA_049288455.1 Gaiellaceae bacterium
GGTGCCCGCTTGGGCGCCTGGCGGCGGCGGGCGGGCTGCCCGGAGCGCTGCTCCCGCGGCTTGCGGTCGGCGGCTTTCTTCTCGGCCGGCTTGCGCTCGGGCGACTTGCGTTCTGTGCCGGCGCGCTCGCGCGGGGTCGACTCGGCCCCGTCCGCGGTTGCCGCACCATCAACCGGCTTCTTCTTGCGGTTGCGGCCTCCGCGCGTGCCGCGGCGGCGCTTCTTCGGTGCGTTCGGGTCGGTGGGGCTCGATTGTCCGTCGGGGCCCGGCGCCTTCGCGGGCTCGTCGACGGTCAGCGGTTCAACGTACGGGACTTCCGTGGCAGCCGAAGACGGCGCCGTCTCTTCCGGGCGCGTTTTGCGCCGGAACCAGGGCAGTGGCAAACGATCTCTCCTCGAATGGGCGCGCGCGCAGCCTCGTCATGGGTGACGGGCGCGCGTCGCGGTTTGGGTGGAAAAGCCTTGGCATAGGCCTTCCCGCAGGGTATCAGCGGTTGGGTTCTATGCGGCTTCGGCGATCGGCCGGAGCTTCGAGCGGCGGGTGCGGATCGCCCGCATCCGCTGCGAGAGGCGCGCCCAGGCCCAGGGCTCGACCTCGACATAGCGAAGCGCCGACTGGCCGCGCGTCGCTTCGAGGTACTCGAACCACGCGTCGGCTTCTTCGATCAGCAAGAGCTCATGTGCTTCCTGGTTGCCGGTCAGGGGCATGCGGGCGTCACCTCCGTTTCGATGAAGTGAGCCTAGGTCCTGGACCGGACGGAGCGGTCCGTCACCCTGAAGAAGCCATGTCCGCGGCCGCCATGACCGGTGCCAGGCACCACTACGAGAGCGTGACGATTCGTCCACACGAGCGAGAGATCGCTGCCAGTGAGCCGTTCGCGATGAGACACGTCCGGTGCCAGGCACCGTTACGGGACTGTGACAAGTTGTTCGCGGCCTGGTGGGCTCGACGCTAGGTTCGCGCTTCGAAGTAGCGCACGGCGGCCTCGCCGATTGCCTTCGTGCCCGAGTAGGCGATCGCGCCCTTCACGGCCCAGCCGGCGACCGGGACGAGGTCGAGCAGCTCGCGCGCGACCGCGCGGAAGCCGAAGCCGGCGCCCACGACGCCCATCAGCTCGACGGCGCGGCGATTGTCGATCTGCTCCCCGTAGGCAAGCGCGATCCGGAGCACGAGGCGGATCTGGTTCAGCGTCAGCACCGGCATGTCGACGCCCGGGACGAAGACCGCTGCCGAGATGATCGCGTTGCGCTTCGAGAAGGTCGCGATCAGCTCGTCGCAGACGGCCCCGCGGAGCACGGGCAGCCGCGCCGCGAGCGACGTGCCGTTCTCGCCAAGCCCATGGGCGAGCGCGCGAGCGATCTCCGGGACCGGGAACCCGTGCGCGGGTGGGACATGGACGATCGCCGAAGCGAGCACGTACGGGATCGAAGCCTCCTCGCTGACCGCGACGATCGGGATCCCGGCGCGGGACGCAGCCCGCAGCGCCTCCTCGTCCGGGGCGCCGACCCAGACGAGAGCGGCGACGCCCTCCCTGCGGTTCTCGGCGACCGCCAGCTCGTCGCCCCCTGCCCGCAGCTCACGGGCGAGCACCGGCACGAGC
>JBAQHS010000207.1:0-5332 GCA_049288455.1 Gaiellaceae bacterium
TAGATGGTTGATCGGCAATTGGAGCACTCCCGGATGGTGGCCTGGATGCGGCGCATCTCAGCCAGGTCGGGCTTGAACGTAGGCACCGCTATGCCCTGCGCCCGACCCGGCCGACCTGCTTGATCCAGGCCATCCCCGTAAGCACTCGAATTACCGATCAACCATCTAGTCGCCAAATCACGATGACCCGTGCGCACGCGTACATAGCGCCCACGCGCCGCAACGGGATTCCCGCGCGATCACGCGGCCGCGCCGCGCAGGGCGACCGCACCCGCGGCGCGCACTGCCTCGGAGAGCGTCTCGACGTCGTACGCGCCGAAGTGTCGGCGGCCGTTGATGAAGAACGTCGGCGTCCCGGTGACGCCGCTCAGGTCCGCGCTGTCCACGTCCTCGGCGACGCGCCGTGCCGCAACATCGCCGACGACGTCGAGCGAGAACCTGTCGGGGTCGAGCCCGAGTTGCCGCGCGTGCTCGACGAGATCTGCCGGTTCCAGCGCGTCCTGACGCTCGAGCAGCAGGTCGTGCATCCGCCAGAACGCCCCTTGCGCAGCCGCCGCCTCCGACGCTTGCGCCGCCACCTGAGCGTTCGGATGCACGTCGTTCAGTGGCAGGTGACGCCAGACGTAGCGCACGTTGTGGAAGTCGCCCAGGACCTCGCGAATGATCGGCTCGGCCCGACCGCAGAACGGGCACTCGAAGTCGCCGTACTCGACGATCGTCACCGGCGCGTCGAGCGGCCCACGGATGTGGTCGTACTGCGGCTCGACCCCGACCGCAAGGTCGACGAGCGGCTCGGCATGTCCCACGAGCGCCCGAATCTGCCACCCGGCCGGCAGCATCGCCGTCAGGCGAAAGACGAGCCACGTCGACGCGAGCGCAACGACCGCGGAGGCAAGGATCCCCACCTTCGCCTCCTCCAGCGCGCCGCCGCTGAATGCGCGACTCGCGATGAGCAGAGCGACAGTGAAGCCGATTCCGGCGATCGTGCCTCCACCCGCAACCGACGCCCAGCCGACCGGAGGGCGCAGCCGACCGTGGGTGAGCCGTGTGTTGATCCAGGACGTCGCGACGATCCCGAGCGGTTTGCCGACGGCGAGCCCGCCGAGGATCCCGAGCGTCACGGGTGAGGTTGCGGCGCGCGTGATCAGCTCCCGGTCGAGCTGGATGCCCGCGTTCGCGAGTGCGAAGAGCGGGACGATCGCGTAGCTCGTCCACGGATGCCATAGCTCTTGAAACCGCTCGTTCGACGAGGTGGCCGAACGCAGCTGGGCAAGCGCGGCGCGTGCGAGACCCGCCGTCGGCTGCTCGCGGAACTCACGGAAGCGCTCACTTGCGCGCTCGAGTGATGAACGCTCGGCGGTATACGCGTACGTCAGCAACCCCATCAGGAGCCCGACGACGACAGGGTCGACACCCGATTTCAGCACTGCGACCCAGGCGACCGCGCCGATCAGCGCGAGCACTGCGCCCTTCCGAACCTGAAGGCGGCAGAGGACGAGCCCTGCGCCGAGCGCCGCGACCGCGACGACGAGAGGTGTCGCGCGGAAGTTCGCGGTGTAGACGATCCCGATCACCCCGAGCGCGACGATGTCGTCCGCGACGACGATGGTCAGCAGGAACGCGCGCAGCCGCTCCGAGTTGGGCGGCCCGACGAGCGCGAGTAGCCCGAGCGCGACGGCGGTGTCGGTCGACATCGCCGCCCCCCAACCGTGGGCGGAGTGGTGGCCGGCGTTGATTGCGAGGTAGATCGCGACTGCCGCCGCCATGCCGCCGAACGCGGCGAGCACCGGCACGACCGAGCGACGCCGCTCGCGGAGCTCGCCGAGGTCGATCTCGCGCCGCGCCTCGAGCCCGACGACGAAGAAGAAGAACGTCATCAGCCCGCTGTTGATCCAGTCGCGGAGGTCGAGGGAGACGCCCGAGTGCCCGATCGAGACGGCGATCCGCGTCTCCCACACGTCGCGGTACGAGCCTGGGCCGAGGTTCGCCCAAAGAAGCGCCGCGAGCACCCCGGCGAGCAGGACGACCGCACCACTCGTCTCTGTGCGCAGATAGCTCCGGAGCGGTGTCGACATCGCGCGCGACCATGCCGTGCGCCCCGTCGGCTCCACCGCGGGGGAACCTCCCGGGGTCTCGGCGCTCGTCGTCATGCGAGCAGTCTCAAACGATCGTCGGCATCAGCGGCATTCCGGCCGGAGGAGACGAACGTCAGGGGTCGAGCGAGCTGAAGACAGCCGCGACCGCTCTGCCCTTCCCGGGCAACGTCACGTTGACAGAGACGTAACAGAACGTTGCAGCCGGCAACACGGGCGGATAGCGGATCACCGTGCCGACGGCGTCGACCGTCCCCTGGTGCATCTCCTCCATCGTGTCGTCGTCGAGGACGGCGCAGTAGCTCCACCAGAACAGGTGGATCGGACGAGGCGACGTCGAGCGCACGACGACCGCGAGTCGCAGCGGGTTCGGGGTGACGGTCCGGAAGAAGCTGAGGCGCGTGCCGCGGCTGGTGGACGTCTTCCCGGGGATGGTGCTTCGCGCAGCGCCTGCCTGGACCCACGGACCGGGCGTCGGTGGCGGAGCCACCGACACGGCCGGTGCGAGAACGACCGCGGTCACGCTTCCAGCGACGAGCAGCCTCAGCACGAGCGAAGTGTCGCAGAGAACTCCTCGATTCGCTCCTCGTGAGTCGGGGCATACAGTGGGGATGATGAGAAGGACATGGGCGCTCGCGCTCCTCGTGCTGGGCATTGCCGTACCGGTCGGGCTCGCGGCGAGGGCCGGCGCAATCCCTCTGCAGCCGGTCGGTCGTGTCGCCCTGCCGGGGGCAAGCAATCGCTTCGACTACGCGAGCATCGATGCGACGGCCGGCAGGCTCTACATCGCGCACATGGACTCGAGTGTGTTGCTCGTGTTCGACCTGAAGACGCGCCGCGTGCTCCGGACGATCGCCGCGCCCGGCGTCCACGGGGTGATCGCCGTGCCGCAACTCGGGCGCGTCTTCGCTTCGGCCACCGACGACCACGAAGTCCTGACGATCGACGCGCGCACCGACAAGGTGGTCGCGCACGCCGCGGCCGGAAGCTACCCGGACGGACTCGCCTATGACCCCGTCGAGCGTCACGTCTTCGTCTCCGACGAGACCGGCGGTGTCGAGACAGTGATCAACGCGCGGGGAGCGAGGATCGCAACGATTGCTCTGGGCGGCGAGGCGGGGAATGTCCAGTACGACGCCGGCTCCGGGCACGTGCTCGTTGACGTGCAGTCCCGCGACGAGGTCGTCGTGATCGACCCGCGCCGCAACGCGGTCGTCCGGCGCATTCACGTCGACTGTGCGCATCCGCACGGGCTGTTGGTCGACTCGTCGCGGCGGCTCGCGTTCGTCGCGTGCGACGGCGACGCCAAGCTCCTGACGCTCGACCTGCGCTCCATGTCGGTCTCCGGCAGCGCGAGCGTCGGGCCGAGCCCCGATGTGCTCGCGCTCGACCCCGGGCTGAAGCGGCTGTACGTCGCCGCCGAGAGCGGTCAGGTCGCAGTCTTCGCCGAGCGCGCCCACAGCGCCCAAAAGCTCGGACAGGCAGCACTCGCTCCGGCGGCGCACACGGTCGCGGTCGACCCGCGGACGCACCTCGTCTACTTCCCGCTCGAGCGCGGGACTCGCGGAACGCCGCAGCTGCTCGTCATGAAGCCTCGCTGACGCGCCGCTGCGACTCCCTGGACGGCCTTACGCAGGATTGATCTTGAACCCGCGGATCACCGGTACCTTTGACGCGGCAAATCCCCGAATCCGAGGAGTCACATGAAGTTCGTTGCACTCGCCGCGATCGTCGCGGCCCTGCTGGTCCCGTCGGCGATCGCCGCGACGCCCACGCTGACCGGGACCGTCGGCCCCGGCTTCACGATCACGCTCACCAAGGCGGGTGCCAAGGTGACGAAGCTGAAGGCGGGCGCGTACATCATCAAGGTCACCGACAAGAGCAACATCCACAACTTCCGCCTGAAAGGCCCCGGCCTCAGCAAGGCGACCACGGTTGCCTTCAAGGGCACCGTGACCTGGAAGGTCACGCTGAAGGCGGGCAAGTACACGATCGTGTGCGATCCACACGCCACGATCATGAAGCAGTCGTTCACCGTTTCGTAGCGGAGCGCGCTTTCTCGGCCCGGCGGGCGGCGTCATCGGGGAACCGGTTCGCCGCCCGCGGTCGAGCTCAAGTCGAAGCGTCGGTCAGCGCGGCAGCGTCAGTGACGCGAGGCCGGCGGGGGCTTCGGTGCCGAGTTGGCTCGGCCACGTGCTCAGGTCGACCGGGCCGGCAGGACGCGCAACCGAGCGGGTGAAGAACTGGCGCTGGTTCTCCCAGAAGCGGACGGTCTTGCCTCGCGCGGAGCCTGGCAGCACGATCGTGAAGCGGCCCTGCGCGTCGGGCCAGCGGTTGGCGATCGGCTTGATGATCCCGCCCGGGCCGGAGACTCCGACGACGAGGCCCTGGTACACCGCCCCTGCATACGAGGCAGGCTTGCTGATCGTGTACTTGCCGCCGCTGCCGAGCTGGATGTCCATCGAGCTCGAATGCAGCCGGTCGAACGGCTCGTTCGTGCCGACGTTGCCGCCGTACGACGTCCCCGCGTAGGCGACGCCGACGGCGAGGCTGACGGGGTCGACAGCTGTCTCGTCGGAGGCAGCGAAGAACGACGAGTAGTGGCCGTTCGCGTCGCTTGCCGACGAGAACGTCCAGAAGTCGCGGTCCTGGGTGCGTGTGATCACGACGGCATTCGCAACGGGCTTCCCCGCCGTGTCAGTGATCGTGCCGGTGAGCTGATAGGTCTGGATCCCGACCGGCGGCGGCGCGGTGCCGGCGGTGTCGTGCACGCGGCCCGTGATTGCGATCGTCCCGTCGGTGCGCTTCGTCGCGTGCAGCCCGTCGATCGTGTAGCCGACGCTGAGACTTCCTGAGGCGCCAAGCAGCGCACTTCGCTCGGCCTCGGTGAGGCGGCGTCCGTGGACGGTTGCCGAGCCTGCGCCCGCGACCCGCACCTGGTGCTTCCGCGCAAGCGTGTCGTCCGCGTCGTAGTGGAAGACGCCCGCCGCGTCCGTCGCTCGGCGGACGACGTAACCGTCGACGCTGATCCGGGCGTGTGCCACAGGGACGCCCTTCAGAAGCAGCCGGCCCGACATCGTCGAGACGTTCGACGAGTTCGCATCCCATGGACGCACGGTGATCGCCGGCTGGGTGACGATGCGAGCTCCGGCACCGGCGACCGCACGGTGTGAGACGTGTGCCGACGTGACCGCGCGCGGTGCAGCGGCCGCGACGACGGCTCCTGCGGCGGGCTCGCC
>JBAQHS010000208.1:0-1609 GCA_049288455.1 Gaiellaceae bacterium
CGCCCGACGCGCGCGGCCAGCTCTGCAGGCGGTTCCCGACGAGGAAGAACGTCGCGCGTGCATGCCCCGCGCGAAGCACGGAGAGAATGCGCTCGCTGTAAGGCCCCGGACCGTCGTCGAACGTCAGCGCGACGGCGTTTCCGCGGTCGTTGCCGCAGAACACCGGCGCTCCGCGCTCGACGAGGCGTGTGATCACAGCGCGCTCCTCCGGAAGCGTCGCGACGTGCGGACGACGGTATGGCTCGGGCCCCACGCGCGAGGCTGCGGCGAGCGGTGCAAAGGCGACGGCGGCGAGCAGCACGCAAAGGGCGGGCCTCATCGCCTGTCCACGCTACATGCGTGTGCGAAGCGCGAGCACGTCTGCGACGAACGGCTTCGTCACCTTGTACAGCCCGTGCTCCTTCACAGCGCGCTCGCCCTGGTACCAGCCTGCAAGGGCGAGCCGCTCGTCGCCGTTGAAAGCCTGCAGGAGGTGGCGGAGATAGAGCACGCCGACCTCGACGTCACCGTCGACGGTATGCGGCAACGGCCGCCCCGCGAGCACGTTCTCGACGTACGCGCGTGTCGTCGGAAGCGTTTGCAACACGCCGCGCGCGCCGACGCTCGAGACGAGGCGCGTCTGGAAGCCAGACTCCATCCATGCGAGCGCCCGGACGAGGTGCTGGTCGACGCCGAGCCGGGCCGACCACGCATCGAGCATCGCCTGCACGTCGGCCTTCGGCGGATCGAGCGCGGCAGTCGAGACCGGTAGTCGCAGGTGCTGGCCGATGACGATCGGGACCGCCGGGCTGATGTGGTTCGCCGCAACAAGCGCGGGTAACGTGGTCCCGTAGCGCGCTGCGATCGCGGTCAGCGTGTCACCGGCGACGACGATGTGCACGGCCACCGGAACCGACGCCGGCCGTGCCGGGCGCGACTTCACGGGGACGCGGTCGCGGTGAACGATCGCCGACAGCGTGCGCGGCCCCATCACCGCGTCCGTCTGGAGGTGGAGCAGCCGTTGGTACCGGCGTAGTGCGGCGGCGGTCTCCTTCCCGAGGTAGCCGTCGAGCGCGCCGGTGTAGACGCCGCGCCGTGTCAGCAGGAACTGGAGCACGGAGACGTCCCAGCCGAAATCGCCGGGGCGCAGCGTTCGCGTGCCGAAGAGCGGCCGGCCGAGCGGCCCGAGCGCAGCCCGCAGGCGCGCGTTGGCTGGGCCTCTCGGCAGCCCATGCTTGCGCTCGAACGCCTCGACCGCAGCAGCGGTCTTCGGGCCTGCTAGCCCGTCGATCTGGGCGAGATAGAGGCCGTGCGCCCGCAGCGCGACCTGAAGCCCGGCGATCTGCGGATTCGCAGCCGCGTGAACCGATGGGGCGGCCGCAAGCGCCCCGATGGCGACTATGAGGACGATGCGACGGCGCACGAGCCGGACCAGTTCGGCTCCGGCGGCGCCGTTCCTTCCCTCCGTATGTCTGGAATCATGCGGCGCATGGCGACGATGGCCGATCTCGAGGCCCTTGCGCTCGGTCTCCCGGAGACGGTGAAGGAGGTCTCCGAGGACGGGCGGCCCGCGTACCTCGCCCACGGGAAGATGTTCTGCTTCCACCGCAGCCGCCGGGCCGACGCGGTC